>NZ_OX458932.1:0-309583 GCF_949774925.1 Candidatus Methylacidiphilum fumarolicum | reverse complement strand
GTTACGACCTTTCTTTTTATGTAGAAAAAGACCCCAAGAGCGATGAGAAAATCTTTGCCACAGACCTCATTATTTGTGGGGGAGGCCCAGGAGCAAATGCCGCGGTGGCTGTTAGAAGACTAGGCGGCACATCGGCATTCTGTGGGTATGTTGGTAGGGATGATTTCGGAGAAAAAATCCTTGAAGAATTCAAGCGGGAAGGAGTGGATACAAGCTTGGTCCAACGGGGGAACGCACCTACTCCGGTTGCTTGTTGTTTCGTTAAACCCGATGGCCAAAGAGCGGTCATTAACTACAAAAAATCGACCCCTCAGCTTTCTGGTGAAGGCATCAACACAACATTGATTAAGCCTAAAGTCATCCTTTTTGATGGACATGAGCTGGCCGCTTCTCAAGAATTTCTAAAATTAGCCAAGAAAGAAAAAATCCCGACTGTGCTGGATGCTGGCTCATTCCACGAAGGCACAAGAGTCCTTGCTCCAGAAGTAGATTATGTCGTTGCCTCAGAAAAGTTTGTATTACAAAAAACATCTTCCAACAATTCCCAGACTGCATTCGAACAGGTTTCAAAAGAATACAAAAATTTTGTACTGACGCTTGGTGAAAAAGGGTTAATGTGGAAATACCAAGGGCAAGAAGGTAAGATGAAAAGCTTGCCAATCACAGCTGTGGACACCAATGGGGCAGGGGATGCCTTTCATGGAGCTTTTTCTTTGGGACTAGCTCGTGGACTTGACTGGAAAGAACTTCTCCTTTTTTCGACCGTAACAGCTGCTTTAAGTTGTACACGAAAAGGGGCAAGGACCTCTTTCCCAACAAAAGAAGAAGTAGAGAGCAAGCTAAAAAAGATAAGAGCAAGCGCCCTTTTTTATGAAAATCATTAAAAAACTCAACAGAGAACGCTTGCTGTTCAGCCTTGAAGGAATAGGCACTAGATGCTCATAGTTTTTCGATATCCATTTTTTTTGATATCATTCTATTTTTGCTTTTTACAGGCTCTCATTCTTTCTGCTCATCTTTTGACGACGAATGTACCTTGTTCCTATCCAAACTGTTCATCACGGTGGATTCATGGGAAAATACTGCAATCTTCCTTGCTGCTAAGTCAGTTGGGACTTTGTCCTATTGAAACAGACCGGTTCATTGGATGGATTGAAGGAACACATAAAGGAATCGGTAATTTTGTCGATTTTGCAGACGATACTCTGATAATAAGAGAAAAAAAAGCATCAAATCCTAAAACCCTAAAAATCCATAGTAGCTATCCTTTCATTGAAGCATGGGTTCTATGCCAGATAGAAGATATTGGAAATATGGTTGCTGCCGTTCGGTCTCGAAATGCAAGCGGAGAGGATAGAAGAGTAGAAGTCTTCGATCTAGAAAATGGAAAACTCATAAAAACAGAAAGTAGCCAAGAATTAGCCTTTGGAACCAAAGCATGGGAACAGCTTTTAAGAGCAGACGTCGATTTCCTTCCTTTTTGCATTCGTCATGAGAGCAGCGGAAAGGATGATCCAGTAAGAGTGGAAACGAAATATAATACTAAAAAAACAATAATTACTATTATTCTGCAAAGCGGACAAAGAACTATCCTGGAAAACCCAGGAAAATGCTTAGAAGCTAAAGTAGCAAGAAATGGGACGGTTGGTTGGATACGGATATCCAAAGAAACGGATAGATCTTTTGTAGAAATCTATAAGGAAGGCAAAATAATCTCTAGAATCTTTGGGAAATATCAGAAACTGAAAAACTGGTATTTTGAAAAGGAAGGCCGCGGGATCGTACTCTGTTCGTTTGCTGAAGAAACTCCACTTTATTACGAGCGTTATGACTTGAATAACTTAAGGAGAATAGATAGCGATGAAGAATCTCTAGATCAATGGACAGAACTAAAGCCTTGGGCTAAACCGTTGGATGCGATAGGTAAAAATATCTTTTTGCCTACCTTTTCCTATACAGAAGCCCATGAATAAGAAAATGCGCCCATGAGCCTTGAGCGCTTTACAATTGAGGGATCCGCAAGCAAAACAAAGCAACAAAGGCCAACTTTTTCTTGTCTGCAAAATAGAAAAAAGGGAGCTGCCAAAACCGGATCGATAACATTGCAACACAGTTGCTTTAGTCTTTTAAAATAGACTAATGACAGCTTTTTTATACCTCTGTATGATTTTAAAACAAAAAAGAATAGAAACATTTTTCCTCTCTAAAATGAATTCTTTATGCGCTTGCTCTCATTAATTCTTTTGCTTTTGATATTTACTTTTGGTTTTCTTTTATACTATGTAACAGAGCCGTTTTTCTTTCCTGGACTACCCATTTTCCACTGCAAAGCCTCATGGTATGTAGACAGTCTTACGGCTTCTGGGGAGCATTATGATTTTTTGGCGCTTTCCGCTGCTCACAAATCCCTTCCTCTTGGTAGCTATGTCGTTGTGAAAAACATACGGAACCATAAAACGGTTCTTGTCAGAATTAATGACAGGGGGCCTTATGTCGCAGGGCGTTGCCTGGATTTATCCAAAAGGGCCGCCTGGCGGCTGGGCATGTTGAAGGAGGGAGTAGTCGATGTGCATATGCAAGTGATCTGGCCGCCTCCCTTCCTCAATAAAAAACTAAAAAATGCCGATCAATGAAACCTAAAAAGGATGGAGTCAAAAAGAGTGTCTATGCTTTTGGCCTAAGGCCTCATCCGGATAACAAGCCATACAAAGGGGACTTAGGGAATGCAACAGTCTTTTAGCATCTCCCGACTCGATTCTTTCATTCAAAACGAATAACGAATCATCGCCTGCACCCAAAAAGGCATTTGAAAAGCTGCATATTCAAGATTTGCCGTCCGTGCTGGAGTAAATCCAGGAGCCCCAGCAATCCAATAATGATTATTCGTAAAATTGTAGAACCAGATTCCTACTTCCCAGTTAGAGAAAGTATAAAAGATACTGGCATTGAGCGTATACCAAGCGGGAGCACGGACCGAATAATCGTATGAAAGGAATTGTCCTCCTTGAGCAATAGCCCAGAGAGAAATTCCAAGACCCCAATCAAATTTGTAGCTGACCATGAGATTGCCGTATTCTTTGGGGAAACCAATAAAAGGATAGACTCCTGGAGCAAGAGAAACGATCGTGCTTACCGGCAATCCATACAGGGCTGCCACTGATGCCGAATAAGGGGTGAAAGTTGTCGGACCGACACCATTCGTGTTCGTCCAGTTTTCGTAGCCCTGCATATAATTGAATCCAAAACTTGCCCAAAACCGGCGAGTCGGCTGATAATTTCCTTGAAGCTGAATGCCTTCTACGGTAGCGGAGACCGTAGGAGTCGTTCCTCCAGGCAACACAAAAGCAGGGATGAACCCGGTTTGCGCGTAAGCTGATAAGCCTAAAAAGAGAGTGTCGTGAAGCAGATTAAACTTCGTCCCTACTTCATAAAGGGATTGCGTCTGATGGTAATAGGTGGAAGTAAATTCTGGAGCAAAGCTGCCAAAGATCGATTGAGCTGTCGTTTGACCAAAATAATAAGTCGCATAACAGTTCATCCAAGGAAACGGTCTATAGGTAGGGCTGATGGTAAGCTGAGGGAGCAAGGCACTCATGGACGTAGCTTCATAGGACGTGAAGGGATAAAGAAGTTCGGCAGGCGTACCAGATGGTGGTTGCGCATTAACGAAATAAGCGTCTAACCTGCCACCTAAAAAGAGATTAAACTTTTCCCCTATGTGAATGATGTCCTGTAAAAATGGAGAAATCTCATAAAAATTACACTGGGTGGAAGCAAAATTATCTACGTTAAAAAATTCTCCCGGGTAGCCTGGTATGGGAAGATCGGTAAGGAATGGATTGTTATAAGCTGGGCTTATGGCCAGCGCATAGGGAACGATCGCTGAAGCCTGCGCTTGGGTTAATGGCTGGAGCAAGTTGGCCTGATTACTGGTTGGATGCCAGCTTCCACTATATTCCAAGTCCGTTAAAAACCGAAAAGCCAATCCCACGTCCACATTGTGCCAACACACCTTACCCGATGGTTCTTCGGTAAAAAGCAGTTCTAACCGATCTTCTACATTATATCCATAGGGCATAACGACCCACGTTGGATCCGGAACCGGTTGGGCAGAGTTGGCCTGATAGAATTCAAAAAGGGTGTTGTTTGCCAAAGAAAGATCTTCAGTCAACTGCACCCTCGTTATGGCCTGACTTACGGCATAAAGCTGTTTGGTAAAATCCAAAGGGGTATCAAAAAGATTAGTCCGGCTACTGATTGGAACCAATGGCCCCCAGTCGATGGCATAACCAAAGCCTGGAGGCGGGGTGCCTCTGCCCGGATGAAATTGACCGAATGGAGCCGAAGGGCCAACCGGAGGAGTATAATAACCGATCCAGGATCCGCTCTGATACAAACCAGAATCTATAAGGGATTGAGTTGGCCTGTTGATTCCTGCATAAGGCAAAAAGCTATTCCAGTCTATTTCCCCATTCCAATCGATACGGACGGATTCCATGGGTTTCCAGCTTAATGCCAAATACCCGCATTGGCGGTTTAAGTAAGAGCCGTTATAATAGTTAAACGGTCCATAGCCTTCCTGCCCGAAATAATCTAACCGGTAAGCCAGTTTATCGTTCTTGATTGGCCCTCCTACATCCAAATTCCAAAAATTGCTCCCATACATTCCAATGGTATAATAAGCATCCGCATGCAACCGATCAAAAAAGGGCTGCTTGGTCACTTCATTGAGATAGCCTCCAGCAAACTCTTGCGGCCCATACACCAGGCTGACTGGACCAGTGACTAAATCCATCGAATCATCAGCGTTCACATTCAGAAGAGGGCCCCAATTGCCTCCGCTTGAAAAGCCAACAAGCATTCCATTTCGAAACGCTGTCGCAGGCAGGCCTCTGACCACCGGTTCGCTCACCACATTGCCTGTAGCCTGAGTGGGGTTAACTGAAGGGCTAAAGGCCATTAGATCATTGACCGATTGTAGCATTACCGTTTTTAGCTGTTCTTTAGAAACCACTAACACATCTCTAGGAATGTCGATAAGGGAAAGATCTGGTCCATAGACAGGTGCGGTAGTAGAAGCTTTGGGAAGGGAGGAAGGTTGTTCTGGAGAAGCTATGACTGTCACTTCAGGAAGGGTTTCTACAGCTTCGGAAAGAGAGGAAGCTTGTTGAGCTTGGAGGAGCGAATTGGAAAAAGAAAAATAACACAGGCAAAGAAAAATTAAAGGAGGAGTTAAAAAAAATCGCATCGTAAAGGAGACTTTGTACAAAATACATACAGGTTGCCTCGCAGAGATAACAATGAATTGCTTAATTTTTGACTCTATTTTGCTATGTAGCTTAGGAGAAGCATGGTCCTAAAATGGAGCCTATTAAATGGCCATGTTTATAGACTTGAAGAAAAAAAATTCTTTATAAACCACCTACCAACATTCTAAAGTAAAATGGCTTTTTAGAATTTTTAGAGCTTCGAGGGGAAACCTTATAGAATGAACCTAATTGAAGAAAAAATAATCCGCTTTGGCTATTTCGACAAAGACTATTACTTAAAAAACTATCCGGAAGTCACTCATTCTGGGAAAACTCCCTTCGAGCACTATATGGAAATAGGATGGAAAGAGGGGAAAAACCCGAGCCCTTTATTTCATACAAGCTGGTATTTACAAAATAATCCAGATGTAGCAAATAGCGGAGTCAATCCTCTAGTCCATTATCTTGAATGGGGGATTTTCGAAGGAAGAAATCCTGTTCCCAATTTTATTTGGAACACTAGAATAGATTATCCAAAATACATAGCCAATTTACTAAAAAGCTTTGACAGGCAAAGAGCAATGGCTTTAGCCGTAGGAAGTGAATTTGAATATATAGAAATGGGGAATATCCTATTAGATCTGGCCATCCAGTGGGGCAAATTGAGAAAAGGCAAAATGATCCTCGACGTAGGATGTGGATCGGGAAGATTAGCTTACGCATTAGCTCGATCCGAACTGGCTGAGCAGGTGCATTATATAGGAATGGATATTGTTCCCGAACTTTTAGAATACGCAAGAGATAGATGTAATCGACCAGGCTGGGAATTTTTGTTTAATAACCAGTATAAATTCCCTTTAGCAGACAATTCAGTTGATCTAGTCGTGTTCTTTTCTGTCCTGACCCATCTATTGGAAGAAGAAGGTTTCATTTTCTTAAAAGAAGCTAAACGAGTGCTTAAAAAAGATGGTAGAATTCTATGCAGCTATCTAAGCATTTTAGATGACAACCATAGAAAGATGTTTATCGAGCGAGTCAACTCCATTGAACAGGGAAAAGATGCACTCTTATTGGATCTTTACCTAACTCCAGAGGTATTTAAAGAATATGCCCAAATGTTAGAGATGCAACTGATCTACAACGATCGGTCTCGATGTGGCCAATATCTCTGCGTTATGGAAAAAAATCAGGATTAAGACTACTAGTCTATTATTTTTATTCTTGTGGAACTTGTTACTATTGATTCCAAGGATTCTTCCTTCTAGGAGGAAAGGCTAAAGCATACGGACATTCTAGAGAAAGGCAGGGATTATAAAAAGGATCCTCGTTAATCACTTTCCCCCATTTTTCCCGCCAATATATCCATTCTTTTTTGGAATGCTCGCTAGCTTGACGGCCTCTAGATTTTGACTCATGATGAATTAATTCGGCATAAGGTGTCCAGCTAATCCAATAGCCTTTACTGATCAGTTTGCAGCATAAATCCACATCTCCAAAATCGATTGATAAATTTTCATCAAACTTCCCTACTTCTTCAAAGACTTCTTTTTTGATCAACATACAGGCAGCAGTCACACAGCCAATATTTTGTTGGAGCAAGGCATTGGAAAAATATCCGCTATATTCTCTGCTAAAGCCAGAAAATCTGTGAGTAGCCACTCCTCCTACGAGCAACACTACCCCAGCATGCTGGATCGTACCGTGAGGATAAAAGAGTTTAGCCCCCACAGCCGCTATCTCAGGCCGGCAGATCTGCCTCACTAATTCAGTTAGCCAATCGGGATGGAGAACTTCTAAGTCGTCGTTAATAAATCCAATGATATTCGAATCCACCTGTTCAGCAGCCCAATTGTTCAGCTTCGAATAGTTAAAAGCGTTCTGGTCGTCATACAATACCCTAAGCTGCGCTCTCTTTTGCAGGTGATCCAGATAGGTTGTGATCTCTGGACGAGTACAATTAGGACCATTTACAACAATTAAAAGCTCAAAATTTTTGTAATCGGTCTTAAAAAGAATACTTTCAATGCAATCTTTTACCAAGGAATGTTTGAAGGCTGAAAGCATGATCAAACTGACTTTGGGATACGGTTTTGGAATATCGTAAAGAATCCGATGATACTCGAAATATGGCCCCGCCGGAAGAACTATTGCCTTGATCTGTTTTCGTGCTAGATGATCCACTATGGCATTCCTTGCCGATTTTGCAGCATACGGTTTTATGTTGATGTCCAAAGCTGTTGAACCCGATACCGCACGCCAATGATACAAAACATAAGGAATATGTCTTATAGCTTTATCTCCGACCTGCTCCCATACCCGCAACGCTAAATCCCAATCTTGCGCCCCTTCATAACCAATTCGAAACCCTCCAACCTTCTTTACCACATCCCTTCGGTAGACGCCAAGATGACTAATGAGATTTTGAGATCGGAAAAGATCTGGATTCCAATCAGGTTTAAAAAAAGGACTATACCGCTTGCCCTTTTCATCAATTTTATCTTCATCACTATACAGGATACAGACTTCGGGGAATCGATTAATTTCTTCCACAACCATATAAAGGGCATGTGGTGCAAGAAGATCGTCCGAGTCTAGAAGTACAATGAATTCTCCTTCTGCTAGTTCCAGTGCACTGTTTGAATTTGCGCTCATATGACCGTTGGTCTCTCGGAACGTTACCTTGATTCTTGGATCTTTCCTCCGATAGTCTTCCAAAATTCGCCGAATGGCTGGATCTGATGAAGCATCGTCAGATATGCATAGCTCCCAGTGCGGATAGATCTGATTTCTGACCGACTCAATCGATTCGATAAGATATTTTTCTGGCGTATTATAAACGGGCATTAAAACCGAAAAGAGTGGTTGAATCGATAATTTTGTAATCCTCGCTTTTATTTTTTCTTGGTCTTTTGGTGAAATCGAATCAAAAAGCTCTAGCCAATGTTGATAATAGGAATCGATGGTTTTTTTTCTTTCCGTT
This sequence comes from Candidatus Methylacidiphilum fumarolicum, assembly GCF_949774925.1. Taxonomy (GTDB): domain Bacteria; phylum Verrucomicrobiota; class Verrucomicrobiia; order Methylacidiphilales; family Methylacidiphilaceae; genus Methylacidiphilum; species Methylacidiphilum fumarolicum. The sequence continues at coordinate 301,354 of NZ_OX458932.1, read as the reverse complement.
TTTTGAACAATAACAATAAAACTTCCAAGCTTAATCCACTTCCCCGAATCTTCTTGAGCTTTAATGACGACATATTTGACACCTCGACTCAGATCACAGAAAATCTCAAAACCGCAATCCCTTCGTATTGACACTTCCCGCGAGGAATACCGCTGCTCTACATCCGGTCTTTCAATTATTTCAGCTTCAAATACGCTATTTTTGCTCTGGGCAATTATTTTTTTTGCCGTTTTGCCTTCCGGTCCCAAAAACCAGCCTGAAACATACAATAGCCTATCCTTTAGAAACAACACCGCGCTTTTGGGATTTTCTATCACGTAATGCACATTATGTGCTTTGCTTACCGAACCCATCATCATACTCGTTCCTATCATCTGTCCAATTCCTACTTCTCTGTTTCCCAATCCTCAGGCAGAAGCGTTACCCTTGGTGGGAAAGAGAGTTTATAGTAGGGCGGCTTAAAAGACAAATTAGGGTTGTAATAAGGATCCAGCGGGAAAACAGGCAGCCATTTCTTTATAAACTTCGAGTTTTCTTCCGACCACAATCCATACTGCTCCGCTATGTCCGCCATCTTCGAGACCGACTCGTAATGATAAAACTCAGCAAAAGGCGTCCACACTATCAAATAGCCCCTCTGCCTCAATCGTAAACATAAGTCTATATCGTTTAAATCTATCGCATAACTCTCATCAAAGCCCCCCACCTCCATAAAACAGGCCTTCCTCATCACCACACAGGCCGCCGTCACCGCACTCAAATTCTGCTCATACCAAAGATAGCCCCCCTCCGCTGCCTCCTCCTTCCTCACATTCCTAAGCCTATGATCCGGAATCCCCCGCTCCGCTAATATCACCCCAGCATGCTGTATCGTCCCATCCGGATAGTAAAGCATCGCCCCCACCGCCCCCACCTCAGCCCGCATCGCATGCCCTACCATCTCCTCAAGCCAATCCCCTGTAATCACTTCTAAATCATCATTCAACAACGCCAATACCTCCCCCCGCGCCTCCCTCACCGCCGCATTGTTAATCTTCGCATAGTTAAATGGTTCATCCGGATACACCACCAGCCGCACCTTCCCCTCCCCCCCACTCAACCCCTCCAAATACTGCCTCACCTCCGCATTCCTCAGCCGCTTCTCATTCACCACTAACAATAACTCGTAGCGGTCATAGCTCGTCTTGCTCATTATACTCTCTACACACGGCCTAAGATAAGTAAGCTGACACTTCGAGGGCATCACGATGCTCACCAGTGGCTTCGTCTCCCCTATCCCATACCGTATCCGCCACCCTCCCTTAAGCCTCTCTATCCTTTCCACTCCTACCCCTCGTCGCGTACAATCCCTCCACACCACCTCCCGCTCCACTTCCTCCTTCACCACCCCCCCTCCAGCCACCGCCTCCCCTCCCCGATGACACAGCACATAAGGTAGATGACAAACCCCATGCCCATCCACCCTGCCAGCCGTCATCCTTAAATAAAGATCCCACTCCTCTGCCCCCTCTACCCCCTCGTCAAACCCTCCCACCTCCATCGCCTTCTGCTTCCTAAAGACCACAGGCCGCCCTAAATAGTTCACCGATCTCAATAAATCATAATTAAACCCAGGCTTGAATACCGGACTGTACCCCTGCCCCCCATCACTCAGCTGGTCCTCATCCCCAAAAAGTAAATCCAACCCCTTATCCCCCTGAAGCGCTTCCACAAACACATACAACGCATGCGCCACTAGCTCTTCCCCACTGTCCAATAGCAGGCAGTACTCCCCACATGCCTCCCTTACCCCCACCTCCTTTGCCTTCACCTTCTCTGAAGAGTCCACCTCTATTACCTTTAGCTTACCCTCTCCTCCTACACCCCTAAGCTCCTCTACGGCCAGTTTCCTACCCCCATACAACACCAAAAGCAGTTCCCACTGCTCATACCACTGCCCCACTACGGACCGTACTGTCGCTAACACTCCCTCTAGCCTATCCCCTAACCCCACCACCATCACAACCGAAAAGATTGGCTTGTAGGCAAACCCCTTAAGCCGCCGCCTCAATAGCTCCTCTTCTCTGCCCACAAACTGACCGTAGCTGCTGAACCATTTTTTATAGAGTTCTTTTTCTCTTCTGTCCTCCTGAACTTTTAGACTTGCAAAGAACGTTGCTAATTCAGCCACTTGTCCAGATAGAAACTCTACTTCTATGCTGTATTGCTTTGGTAGTTCTTCTAAAAAAGCGTAGCCTGCAAACCCACAACGATTATCTTTGATAAACGGGTAATCTTTCTGAATCCCTTTTCGGCAAATCTGCTGGCAAGGATATTTTCTAGTAGATGTTTTAATCTGGACTAATCGAGGTGGATACCCATCCTTGTCTACGACAGAACCACTCACTTCGAGATAGTGCTGGGTTGAAACGACTTCTTTTTCAAGAGGCTTCTCAATATTATAATATCCAACTAATTGCTGCTGATTATCATAGAGCGGATCTAAGCAATACTTCTTTGACCAAATATAGAAAAAAAATTTCTTTAGCTTTATCTTCTCTCCACAAGAGAGTTCTGCAATCACGTCAACTTCTTTTAAGCCACGGCTTAATTCAATGCAGCTTTCAAAACCCACCGCCTTTTCTACCGCAATCCCTTTTTGAGCATAAAGTCTTTGGACATCCTCTCTGTCTAACCTATTTACAATAACCTGTTTATCATCCCACTTAATAAGGATCTGATTAGCTTTTCTGCCATAGCAATCAAAAAAATAGCCGCTAAAGCAGATTTTTCTTTCTCCTAAGACAAGAAATCGATGCTTTGGGGATTCGATCGAAAAGAAACAGCTTCGGTTTTGGTTCATCGATTCCGAATCATTTGGAAGAAATTATAAATAATGAGTCAATAATAAGAACAAAATTGACTGTTTATAATGCTTAAGAATAAATGCTATCCGCTCTAAGTTAAAAATAAAAAACGAAAAAAAATCTTTTGTCTAATTTTTTGATCTGGAAAGCTAAGGGTTATTCCTGCCTGCAATCCTGCTATTAAGTGGCAGTTGATTTTTCCAAATCATCTTCAAATGCAGTACATTGTAAGCCTATTTACATTGTGAGCCTATTCCAAGTAATGAATTAATGGGAAAGGATTGGTATAAAGCATTCAATCCTAAGTAGAACCTTAATGACTATTATAATCAACGAATAAGAGGTTTAACCCTTGGTGGGAAAGAGAGTTTATAGTAGGGCGGCTTAAAAGACAAATTAGGGTTGTAATAAGGATCCAGCGGGAAAACAGGCAGCCATTTCTTTATAAACTTCGAATTTTCTTCCGACCACAGCGCATACTGCTCCGCTATGTCCGCCATCTTCGAGACCGACTCGTAATGATAAAACTCAGCAAAAGGCGTCCACACTATCAAATAGCCCCTCTGCCTCAATCGTAAACATAAGTCTATATCGTTTAAATCTATCGCATAACTCTCATCAAAGCCCCCCACCTCCATAAAACAGGCCTTCCTCATCACCACACAGGCCGCCGTCACCGCACTCAAATTCTGCTCATACCAAAGATAGCCCCCCTCCGCTGCCTCCTCCTTCCTCACATTCCTAAGCCTATGATCCGGAATCCCCCGCTCCGCTAATATCACCCCAGCATGCTGTATCGTCCCATCCGGATAGTAAAGCATCGCCCCTACCGCCCCCACCTCAGCCCGCATCGCATGCCCTACCATCTCCTCAAGCCAATCCCCTGTAATCACTTCTAAATCATCATTCAACAACGCCAATACCTCCCCCGCGCCTCCCTCACCGCCGCATTGTTAATCTTCGCATAGTTAAATGGCTCATCCGGATACACCACCAGCCGCACCTTCCCCTCCCCCCCACTCAACCCCTCCAAATACTGCCTCACCTCCGCATTCCTCAGCCGCTTCTCATTCACCACTAACAATAACTCGTAGCGGTCATAGCTCGTCTTGCTCATTATACTCTCTACACAGGGCCTAAGATAAGTAAGCTGACACTTCGAGGGCATCACGATGCTCACCAGTGGCTTCGCCTCCCCTATCCCATACCGTATCCGCCACCCTCCCTTAAGCCTCTCTATCCTTTCCACTCCTACCCCTCGTCGCGTACAATCCCTCCACACCACCTCCCGCTCCACTTCCTCCTTCACCACACCCCCTCTAGCCACCGCCTCCCCTCCCCGATGACACAGCACATAAGGCAGATGACAGACCCCATGCCCATCCACCCTGTCAGTCGTCATCCTTAAATAAAGATCCCACTCCTCTGCCCCCTCTAGCCCCTCGTCAAACCCTCCCACCTCCATCGCCTTCTGCTTCCTAAAAACCACCGGCCTTCCTAAATAGTTCACCGATCTCAATAAATCATAATTAAACCCAGGCTTGAATACCGGACTGTGCACCTCTCCCCCATCACTCAGCTGGTCCTCATCCCCAAAAAGTAAATCCAACCTCTTATCCTCCTGAAGCGCCTCCACAAATACATACAACGCATGCGCCACTAGCTCTTCCCCACTGTCCAATAGCAGGCAGTACTCCCCACATGCCTCCCTTACCCCCACCTCCTTTGCCTTCCCCTTCTCTGAAGAGTTCACCTCTATTACCCTTAGCTTACCTTCTCCTCCCACACCCCTAAGCTCCTCTACGGTCAGTTTCCTACCCCCATACAACACCAAAAGCAGTTCCCACTGCTCATACCACTGCCCTACTACGGACCGTACTGTCGCTAACACTCCCTCTAGCCTATCCCCTAACCCCACCACCATCACAACCGAAAAGATTGGCTTGTAGGCAAACCCCTTAATCCGCCGCCTCAATAGCTCCTCTTCTCTGCCCACAAACTGACCATACTGGACAAACCACTCCTTGTAGCGATCCTGATTCCATTTCTCTCTTTCTTCTCTATTGAAAGAACGGGCAGAAAACTTGCCAATCTCAAGCTTCTTTCCACTGGGAAACTCTGCTTCCACAATGTATTCAAAGAGATTTTCATCTAAGGGCATCCTGCCCAAAAAGCCACACCAGATATCTTTTAAAATTGGATGCTCCGCTTTCACATCGCTGCGAGCGATTGCTTTGCAGGGGAACACTCGCGCTGGGTTTTTTACTATTACAGAACTTGGAGGATTGCCTTCTGTATCAAAAACCCAACCCCTAACTTCAAGAAAAATATCTTCTGTTATTATCAGCTCTTCAGCTTGAGGGGCATCAAGACAAAAGTATGCGGACGGAAGGCAAACCGGATTTGCTTGTTGCTCAATCTTTGAGTGGGGTGTTGCTGCTCCATAAACGAAGCTATAATAGCGAGCTAGCCGGAGGGTTCGGCCGCCAGAGAGTTCAGCTAAGATGTCGATTTCTTTTAATCCGCGGCTTAATTCGATCCAGCCTTCAAAGCCGACTTCTTTTTCAATCTGGATATTCGATTTGGCATACCACCTTTGGATATCTTCCCTATGCTGCGAACCAGCTAATATCCTTTCATTTTTGTATTGGAGAATAACCTGCTTGGCTTTCCTTCCAAATGAATCGAAAAAATAGCCTCGAAAACAAATTTTTCTTTCTTTCGAAAAAAATAACCTCTTTTTAGGCTCTTCAAGAGAAAAACAAATTTTACCAATTGGAGACATCCAAATTAAACTGATTAAAATGACTGTATCTAATAACTCTGCAAACCGTCCCGTCAATAAAATTCTCTTTTATATAAGTAGCTCCTCTAACATTTTTGCTACTATATTAGCCGTTCTGCGAACCACTTACCAACCTTGATAGCTAAAAAGCTAAGTAATGTTTCATTAGATCTTTTTCATAAACCAAAAAGATCCACCATGCGGTTTTAATCCATTCGATCCATACTTCTGCCAAAGTTCATTAAAAATAGTCGTTAGTTCGGGCTTGGTTGCTACGAAAGCCGATGGGAAAAGAATCTCAAACTTCTCGGCAGCAAAAGCAAAGAGCACAGCTAAGACGTATGCTTCTGAATAAAACCTTTTTGCCCATTGAGGGGGATAGTCAAAGGGAAGGAATATGTCATGGAGGTGGATGATAACTCCAGGCTTGATGATGGGCAAGACTTCGAGGAAAAATACAGTTACATCGGAAGCTTGCAAGAGCCTATGAGAACCATCAAAAAAAAGGATGTCGCCTGCTTCCAACTGCTCAAACATCAACAGGCCCATTTGCTGTAAGGGAAGAGGATAGACTTCATCACACAACTGGTCAATTTCAGACCTGGGAGCTGGATCTATGGAAACAATTTTTGTTGACTGCGAACATCTTTTCTTCGCCAGATAAGCAAACCGAGTTGAATGCCCAGAACCGATCTCCAAAAAAACGTTTGGTTTTTTTAAAGCCACCATTCCATATAACGCTAAGGCATCCAGGCTATCGAACCATCCGTTCATCCAGAAAGGATCCGTTTGGGTCCTAGGAGTTGTTTCGATTGAAAGCAAATCAGGCAGATAAGTTTTGCAATCGAGCAAGAACTTTTGATAGGTTTCATAGCCCGATTCCAGGATATTCGACAGGATCGAATGGGGCTCTTTGCTGTAACCCCACCTGGATTCCAATGTTGCTCCATAAGGATACCAATCTTCGATTGGCTCTAGATTATTATCCATTTTTTTTGATTCACACTCTTTGGCTTTTCTGCTTACAAATACCACGAACCTGGCTATGTCGATCCTTTTGCCTGAGCCTATATCTGCCGAAAGAACGAGGTTTTTCATCCCTCTGCTTAACTCGATCTCCACCTCAAACCCACAATTCGAATCGACTTTCTTTCCCGACTGCAAAAACTTTTCTCTTACATCTTCCCGTCTCGTGCAATTGGCTATATAAATATGGTTTTTGAGCTGAACCCAAATTTTTTTAGCCTTCTGTCCATTAGGCCCTAAAAACCAGCCTTCGATTTTTATGTTTCTTCCTTTTAGAAAAAGAAAAGGAAAAGCTGGTTTTTCCACGGCAAAACAATAATCCCTCCTGTTCTTCATCACTTATCCAAAAAGCTGGACCGATAGAAACAATTTTCTTTTTTTCAAATCCTCTTTAGCATCCCTTTTAATTCTTAACAAACCAGAAAGAACCCCCTTTTGGCTTTAGACTCTGAAGCTTGGGATTTGTCCAAAGTGGGTCCAAAATCTTTAAAAGCTCCTGATGCTGACTCACATAAAAGCTTGGGAAAAGAATTCTATATTTTTCGGTGGCAACCAAAAGGATCGACCCAAGCACATACTGTTCGGAATAAAATTTTTTCTGCCAGTGCGGTGGATAATCAAAAGGTAGAAAAATATCATGAAGATGAATGATCACTCCAGCCTTTAGTATAGGCAAGATCTCCAGAAAGAAAATAGTTGCCTCAGAACCCTGCAGAATCCGGTGAGTCCCATCAATAAAAAGGATATCCCCTGCTTCCAACTGCTCAAAAATATCTAAAGGGACTTCATGAAGAGGCCTTCGGAAAGCCTGGTGGCATAATGTATCCACTTTCACCCTAGGGTGAGGATCGATTGACACCAGTTTCGTCAGCGGGGAATACCTCGCTTTAGCTCCATACGCCCACCGGGTAGTAAAGCCTGAACCTATTTCCAAAAACAAAGCGGGTTTTGTGGTGGCGATTATCCCAAAAAGAGCGATCGCATCTAAAGGTGGGAAAGAACTATTTTCCCAACAAGGATCTAATTCAGAACCACTGTCACGAAGAGGAAAGGAAAGCAAATCCTCAGCATACTGAACCCAGTCAGTTAAAAGAGAGCGGTAATGATCCTCAGATCTTTTGATTATCGAATAAAGGATCGGATGAACAGGCTTGTCGTAGCCCCACCTTGGACTTGGAGAAAAGCCATAAGGGTACCAATCTTCAATTTCTACAAGAGAACCGTTAAGAAGAATTCTTTGCTGAGAATCAATCACCGGCTCTTCCTCTGGAGAACTAATTCTTCCTTCCAACTGGCCAAACAATAGATAATGCGACAAAGGATTAATGGCCGCCTCAGCAACATCCTTATATTGGTTAAGATAAAACGCTGGATCAAACCGAGGATGGGGCTTTCGCCCTTCTTTCCACCCATAGCAGATAAAATGATAGAGGGGATTGATTTTGGACTCCGCCACATCCGGGTTTTGCTCTAAGTAATATTCCACGTCAAAAAAAGGGTTTGGATTGCGTTTTTCCCTGGCACCGTACAAAACAAAATGAGTCAGTGGATCTACCCCAGAGAGCCGCACATCTGGGTATTGTTGGAGATAATAAGCGGGATCGAAAAGAGCGGATTTCGCAATTTCTTTGGCTACAACTATCCAAGAAGCTATAGAAAGCTGTGGGTTTTCTTTCTTTGAGAAAATCGATCGGAACCCAAAAGATTGCCTTCCCAATTCAAAAGACTGATGAGCTTGAATCCAAAGCCTGCCATAAGCCAAAGAAGCAAAGGCAGCAGCTTGCTGTTGGAGCTTCATCCATTCAGTCTGCTCGTGGACTTTGCTAATCAAAGACTGAATCCACTTTTCGCCGTCCATTTGCTGCTCTTCAGCCATATCCTTAATCCATTTTCTGGCCTCCAAAGAATAGAAACGTTTTTTTTCTTTAAACAAAGCTTATCCATTCTTTTTCTTCTCCCAAACCTTTATATCCCAAGGAGTAGTCCCAAGCCTATAAAAAGGGGGCGAATCACTCAGGTTCGGGTTATAAAAAGAATCGGATGGAAATTTTTCTTTCCATTTTTTTTCGAACAATTCTTTTTCCTTCTCCCACTGCTGCTGTTTGTCGATTGATTCTTGACCAACGGAAACCGAACAATAATGAATTAGCTCAGCAAAAGGCGTCCACACCGTCCAGTATCCTCTTTCTTTTAACCGCAAACAAAGATCCAAGTCGTTCCAATTGTAGGCAAATTCTTCGTCAAACCCATGCACCTGTTCGAATAATTCTCTGCGCATAAGCGCACAGGCTGTAATCACCCCAGTCAAGTTTTGGCAAAGTTTTGCTAAGCCTAGATACCCTGCCAATTCTCGGCTCATGCCATGGAATCTTCGGTAATCTTTCCAAAGGATCATTCCATCACTCTGTATCGTCAGATTCGGATAGTAAAGTTTTGCTCCCACAATTCCCACTTCTTTCCTCAAGGCATGTCCAGCCATCTCTTCTATCCAATCTGGACTAATAACTTCCACGTCATCGTTCAGAAAGGCCAAAAGCTCACCATTTACTTCTTTGGCGGCCCAATTGTTGATCGCAGCATAATTAAAAGGCTCATCATACCACAACAAACGGAGTGGCTTTAAGCTACAATATTCGGATAAAAAAGCCTTTTGTTCTTGATCCAAAGAACCGTATCCGTTAATCACCAGCAAGATTTCAAACTTCCGATAAGTCGACTTCGAAAGGATACTCTCGATGCATGTCTTTACATAAGGCAAAGGAAGCCGTGTCGGGATAATAATGCTGACCAAAGGAGATAACGAACCAATAGAATAACGAAGATGCCATCCTTCTTCTGTTTTTTTGATTGTTACTTCATCCTTTCCTCTAAGACGACAATCGGTTTCCAACACTAACCGCTCTTTATCTTCCCTGTTGTTCCGACCGACTGCTTGCTTTGAACAGAAGCGATGGAAAAGAATGCGAGGAACATGCACTACCCCGTTTTTGTCGCAGTCAAAACTTCCAATTCTTAAAGCTAGGTCCCACTCTTCTTGCCCATCCAGTAAAGGCGCAATTCTTAGCCGATCCAAAACCGCTTTCTTATTATAAATCGCTGCCAGTCCAATATAATTATTCGAACGAAGAAGCTCTGGATTCCAGCCTGGCTTAAAGATAGGATCCGAGCGTCTCCCAGACTCATCCATCGAATCTTCATCAGAAAAAGCCATTAATAGATCAGGATGCCAATTGATTGTTACACCAAACACAAACAAAGCTTCTTTACTAATTAGGACCGAAGGATCTATCAACACAACATAATCTCCTTGAACTAAGGTTAAAACACAATTCAAGGCTTCAGCTTTCGTAGCGGTTTTTTCAAGAAAATGAATCTTTTGTTTGGCTCCTGGCCAACGGTATCCAAAAGATTGAACAGAAAAGACAGGTCCAGCGCCATAGGGACAAAGCCAGAGTTCCCAATGCGAATAGAACTGAGAAAAACAGCTTGAGAGCACTCGGTAGATATCTTCCTCTTTCCAACGTTGATCATAAAAAACGAGGATCGAAAAAAAAGGCTGCACAGCAAACTGGGTATCCTTTAGAATCGTCGCTAGATAATCCTGTTCTTTGAATTTTGATTCTTCTAAAAGCCACTGGGCATACTGCTCTTCTTTTTCTTTTCGATTGAACCGTCTTGCAGAAAATGTCTTCAAAGGATAAATCGTTCCATCCAAAAACTCGGCTTCAAGGCTGTATTGTTGTTCCTCTTCCGTCAACGGCAAAAAAAGGAAAAACCCGCAGCCAAGATCCTGAAGCTTGGGATAATCTTTTTTAACATCCGGCCGGATTCTTCTTTCCGCTCGAATCTGCTGTTGAGATGACCTTAACCATACCGCCTGGGCCGCTTTCCCACTCTGGTCAAAACACCATCCACTAATCTCCATCCAATATCCATCCGTTACGATCCGCTCAGCTATCGGCTGGTCAATACCAAATCGAACTTGGCTATCTGCCTCTTGTACAAGACCACTCCATTTCGCTTGAAAAGAAAAGAGTACTTCTTTTCTCCCACTACGATGCAAGGCCAGTATTTCTATTTTTTCAAATTCAAGGGATAATGGAAGCCTGGCTCTAAACCCACACCACAAATCCACAAGAAAAGAGTAAGTCTTCTTGACGTCTTCTCTCCTCACCGGTTCCACGGGGTAACTTACCCCATCTTTTTCTATCCAAATCGATTGGGCAGGCTCTCCAAAAGAATCAAAAAACCATCCGTCAATTTCAAGAACAGGGCTGTTTATAATCAACCGGTCCATTGGCATTGGTGAATCCAAGCAAAAATGGCTCTTCTGCGGCTCATCGGGGAAAGGGATGGCATCTGGTTTTTCCGTTGTCTTTGGTTTTTCAATAAAAGTCGTTTTAATAGATCGATTCGTCCTTAGTCCTTTTAAAAAGGAATCCCATGCTTTAAACACAAAAGCTCCCTTTTATCGATTTTTCATAGAAACAGCCCAGCTCTAGTCTACTGTTTCCCTCAGCTCTAGTCTACTGTTTTCCCAGTAAACGGTTTCTATTCCTAAAAACATACTCGGGTTCTGCTTACGCCTGAATCAAATTCGTTTTTTTCGTCTTGGGTTTATACCGGGATGACTCGGGAATGCCCAAGCCGCTTCGGGTCTCCGAGGGAGCTGGCTGTACCCTGCACATCGTCGTGTCCATTACAACCAACATGATTCTGGTGCCCAGAATCGCCTGCCCCGGAACAGTCCCCTGCATCGGGATTCCAATCGCGCGGTAACCCGCTATTAGAGATACTCCTCTCCAAAAGCATTGCATTCAGCCAGTTCTGTAGCATCCACAGAAGAATCTCCCCATCCCCGATCCTTTTTTGTGGTTGTATACGCCAAATCTATCTCCATAGCTCGAATACCCGCCATGCCGGCATACAAACTTGTCCTCCATGCGATTCTTTGGAGGCCCTACTCACATCTCGGACAAAGCAGAGAAGCTATAGGTGGATTGACTTTCTCTAGATGGGAACCTCCCGCAGGCGAAAGAAATTCGATTCGCTCTTGAAGCACGCAACTGCGCATTGGTAGGATGCCCTTGGACAGCTCTTTACTTGGAGCGTTCCCATATATATGTCGATCCTTAAGAATGATCTACTGAAGCTCTGCGTAATGGAAGAAGAGGGCTTAGGCTTGTATGAATTTGCCGCTTTATTTTCGCTTGCTCCTTGCACACACGAGGCCGCCTTCTTTATATCACCCAGGTTGTGCTTGCGGATGTGTTTTGGTTGACTCCCCAAACCCTCTTCCCTATTTCTTTCTGTAATCATCTATGAAAACTTCAGAATGTCTAGCCTCTATCCCGACCGCTTCCCCATATCATCTCTCTGGAATGTGTATTGGTGCTGCGTAGGGAATGACCGTCTCCTTTTCCTTTCAAACAAGCCAAATCATGTCCCGAATCTTTAAGTTTGCAGACAAAGCAACGACAATCTTTTTGCCACTTTTAAGACTCATGGGAGCGATATACTGCCCTCCGTTTCTCTTCAAAAGTCTGCTACCTTCATTGCTCGCATCCAATCGACTGACGCAGCCTCACTCTTGGCGGCTATCCGATTGCACCTTGCAATTCCTTTCGCCGCTTGAAAAGGATGGTAGCTTGCCTTGCTTTTGTCATGTGAATTTTAGAAGCGGGAGGCTCTCTCTTTTTTCTAACACAGAAACAAACTGCTACAGAGAGTAAAATATCCAGAAAGCAATCCGCTTTGCTTCTTCTGCCCATCTCAGGCGCCGCTGTATCTTTGGGTTGATCATCGCAGAGGAGGCTAACACCCACTGTTCGATCGCTTCCTAGCCCTCTTTGAGGGCTAGCTTCCACATTCTTGGCTGCAATCCGCTTGGGCTCGAGTAGCCTTCCTCCACAATCTCGGTGATTCCTCCCCGTTCCTCCAGCTCCATCAGACGTAGGAAAATTTTTCTCTTGTAGTTTAATCCGCTGCTTTCAAGCCCTCAGCCGTTCGTCCGCCGTTTTGTATTGGACAGACAAAACCTTGCCAGCGCTTTCCGCTGAGCCTTCAAATCCCTCTTTTGCCCGGCGCTTGGGACTCTGGCCGCGTGCTTGTGCGGCGCTTTCGTCGTCTTTTGGCCGATCCCCCGCAGATAGGGCTCGTGGGAGAAATGCCGCTGGTTTGTCGGAATCCATTTGGCAAGCTTCTCCCCTTGCTGACGCCTTTTGCTACTGCCTGGTGACGCTCCGACCGATCAGCACACCACACTTATTCGGCGAATAGAGTTTTGCTATGTTTATTTATAACTAGATTGGCAGGGCAATAGCAATAAGCATTCTTTACTCTTTCCTATTCCTGCTTAAATTCTTTTAACTCCGCTAACCGTAAAGCAAACTCACAAAGTTCCTTACAGGCAATCCGAGGATCAATGTGAGAAATGACATGACCTAATTTATACCGCCTGACTTTTTCAGCCTGCGCCCCTAGATCGAATACGGCCAAAGGAGCTCCTATTGCCATCAACTCTTCAGTAACATACGAAAAAGTTTCCGGCCAAATCGAAGGTAAAAAACAAAGATTGACCATCGAAGATTCAATCAAAGAAACTAATTCTTCTTTTCTATACGGGCCATACACATGCAGTTTTTTTTCTAGTTCCTGATCCCCCACCGTTCCTATAACCACTAGCTTGATCGGCCATTTTTCAAGCTGAATCGCTTGAGTCATCTCTCTAATCAGTACCTTACCTTTAGCCTTTGTATCGATGTGTCCTACAATGCCCACAATCACTTCCTCATTTGGCTGAGGAGCCCTTAGCTTTGCTTTGCGAAATGAACCAATCGCATGGGGTTTGAGAACAATCTGGCTTTTCTCTAAAGTTGGATAGGCTTTCAATAGCAGAGAAAGCGAGGATTCAGAAAAACAGAGAATTTCATCAGCATGTTCCAAAAAATCCTGCCACTTTCTTCTCCATAAATCGATATTCAGAGTTTTAGGATAAGTTTCATCTTTATCAATAGCCACAAGACAACGCCTGCATTCTTCAATTGCCGGAATGCCACAGAACTGGTCTTTCTCGTTCAAAAGATTGTAAGAAGGACATACACAGAAGTAATCATGAATAGGAACGATAATCTTGACTGCCTTCTGTTTTTTTAACTGTAAACACCACTCAAGGATAGATAAAGGATCAGGGAATGAAACCAATGCATTAGGAATAATTTCTAGACGATCAAAAATCTCACATAGTGCTTCTATATGAAGAAAAAATGAATCTGGGCAGCTGCAGCTTAATAAGAGCTGATTTTCCCAACCTAAAATCTGTACATAATAGCCTTTTTTAAAAAAATTATAATAGAAAAGAAAAATTAACTGATTTTCTTTTTCTAACTGCTGGATCCATTGTTGACGATAAAAATTCGCTCCGCCTCCCAAAACATGATCGATGAACAAAATCAGTGAACCCTTTTTTTTATTTTTCCAACTTCCTGTTAATTCAGAGATCTTCTTTCCAAACTCTTCCCTCACCCAATACCTCTGCCAGTCCTCTGGCTTATTAACTAGATAATGAAGAAAAGCATTTGTCCTTACTGCTCCTGGATGTGCTTCCTCATACAACTGAACATCAAACGATGGATGGGGATTGCGCCTTTCCTTCCACCCTATCTTCACAAAATGCACTAAAGGATTTACCCCCTCCACTTCTAGTTGCGGACATTGCCCTAAATAATAGCTCAGATCAAAAAACAAATGCGGATTCTTCTTCTCTCGCCATCCCCGCTCTAAAAAATGTACCAACGGATTGATCCCTTCCTGCTCCAACTGTCCATTCTCCCTCAAATAATAATCGGTATCAAACAACGGATGTGGATTGCGCCTTTCCTTCCACCCTATCTTCACAAAATGCACTAAAGGATTTACCCCCTCCACTTCTAGTTGCGGACATTGCCCTAAATAATAGCTCAGATCAAAAAACAAATGCGGATTCTTCTTCTCTCGCCATCCCCGCTCTAAAAAATGTACCAACGGATTGATCCCTTCCTGCTCCAACTGTCCATTCTCCCTCAAATAATAATCGGTATCAAACAACGGATGTGGATTGCGCCTTTCCTTCCACCCTATCTTCACAAAATGCACTAAAGGATTTACCCCCTCCACTTCTAGTTGCGGACACTGCTCTAAATAATAGCCGAGATCAAACAGCGGATGCGGATTCCTCTTCTCCCGCCACCCCCGCTCTAAAAAATGTACCAATGGATTGATCCCTTCCTGCCCTACTTCGGGATTCTGCTCCAAATAATAACTTGAATCAAAAAGTGCGTGCGGACTCTTTCCTCCTTCCCATCCTCCTTTAAGATAATACACCAAAGGATTTATCCCCTCCGCTTCTAGCTGCGGACATTGTCCTAAATAATAGCCGAGATCAAACAGCGGATGCGGATTCCTCTTCTCTCGCCATCCCCGCTCTAAAAAATGTACCAACGGATTGATCCCTTCCTGCTCCAACTGCTCATTCTCCTTCAAATAATAATCGGTATCAAACAACGGATGTGGATTGCGCCTTTCCTTCCACCCATACTGGAGAAAATGAAGGAGGGGATCATTCCTGTCTTTACGCACATCAGGATAAATGCTCCAGTAATAACCAAAATCAAAAATCCCTTGTTCAAGAATAAATCGTGCCTGATCCACAATTGGATTTTGTGGTTGCGGTTTCTTTTTCGATCCAAAAAAAATCAGCTGTTTTTGTTCTTCCAACTGCTTGGGATATAGCTTTGTCGCCTGTTTTGCGATATATTCTGACATCGCATCAACTACTTGTTGTATGTGGGTTTGTTGGGTATAGAGCTGACTGAGATGTGTTTCTAAATCATTTTTCTCCCTAGTTATCCCATCTAGGAGCTTTTCGTATTGATCCACAAAACCAAAGAGTTCATTCAAAGAAACACTCCCTCCTGAAAGCTTCCCAATCTTTTCCTTGGCTTCCTCCTCCTGCCCTCCATACGCCAAGCCCTCAAAAGCTTCCCAGACCGTATACAAAAAACTAAATCCACCCAGCTGCTCCCTCAGCTGCTCTTCAGAATAAGAAGCATGCCTCAGAGCCGGATCTAAAAATTCTTGCTTCATCCTCTCCACCACCCCAGGCTCCATCCTTAAGCCCAACCTTCGAGCTACCCGTTCTAACTCCTCCCCCGGTCGATTCACCAACTGGTCATAACTAACCACGACTTTCAAAAACGGGGCATACTCCTCCCATGGCAAAAGATAATGGGACAGCCATAAACAAAACGATTTTGCCTGCGAAAACCCATTCCTCCTGAACAGCGATTCCGCTACCGATAAAGGATCCCGCAGAGAAAGTACATAACAAGGTCTCACCCCTAGTTCCCGAAAGACACCATGCCAAAATTCCAAAAGCCGAATCATCCTAGGATCTTTCATCCCAAAATTTTCCCCACGGCTCAACTTCCCTCTGAAACGCTCTATAGCCCTCTCCCAGAGCCGACTTACCTCCGGTTGGGAGACATCTACCTTGGGATACTGACAACTATCCCAGCGCAGCCCGCAGGCCTTCAGCAATAACTCGTTTATCTCAAGGAGTTCCTTGTCTTCCCAAAAACCCCTTGGATTATCCGGCCTGGCCTCAAGCAGCTCTTCGCCTAATTCCACCCCCAAATAGTTCAACGCCCGCATTAGCGCACTGCTGCCTGAACGATGCATCCCAATGACAATTACCGTTTGTGGCATTTTCTGGATTTATGGTTAGTAAGGATAGGGTTCTATAGGAAAAGACTGACTCTTTAACAGAAAAGGGTTGAGTAAAACTAATCTATTTTAGTTTTTACTTATGAATAAAAAGCTATTGAAAAAAGATGCGTCTTAGCCCATGATTGCCAATTTTTTTCCATGGATAGGGAAGTCTATAACCCTTTCTCCATAGATCATCGTAATATAGAATATCAAGCATTTTTAATTCTTCTATATTTTCCAGGATCAATCAAGAATAAAAGGATAACGACTTCCCCAACAAATTTGAGGGAAAGAGAAGAGGCGGTTCTCCAGAAAAAAAACACAACTAAAAGATTATCAGTAAAGGCACTATTATACCATACGATTCTTTGGCTCCCTGAAAACGGCATGACGCTGGCCTGCATGGGCCCAAGAATCTTGCCCTATTCCTGATGCCTGCACTAGACGAAGTAAACGATACGGCGATGAGCGAGGCTGAAAGCTTGAGGCAAGAGCCCAAGCAACCTTCGCTTTAGAAAGAGTGAAAAAGATCAAGGAACTTGGGAAGGGTAATGCTAGTCTTCGTATTTCTGCTCATGCACCTATGGTGTTTATTCTTCTACAAACTATCTGGAGCAATAGATAGCGTTTGACCAAGGGATCCTTTTCCTCCGTTAGTTGGTTAGAGGGACCTAAGCCTAGGATGCTAGGCGCTTTTGATTGTTAATGAAAAGAAGGGAAGGCTTTCCATTAGCACCTTGTAGTATTGATGGATGGAAAAATTTTTTTTCCCTAGTATGGGAGCGGCACCTCATTGTTTAGCGAGGAGTGGGGATTTCTTCGATCAATTCTTCTTCTACGTCCTCTCGATTGACCGCACATCTGACTCTCCAAAAAGCGATTTTGCCATTCCAGGGCTTAAGCAGATCAAGATAATCTTGCAGATTCCTATCCTTTTCTATGCCTAACCACAGGTCATAATGGAGAGGATCAATTATCACAGGCATCCGCCCATGAATTGCCTGCAACGCTATGCAAGCTTCAGTCACAATAATTGTCGTAGATTCGATTATCCTGCTATCTTGTTCCCACCGGTCCCACAGCCCAGCAAACCCAAAGACTTCCACAGAAGGCGGGTAATGTACCAGGGGATTTTTCTATTCTTCTCTTCTTTTTGCCATTCATAAAAACTATCTGCCGGGATTAAGCAGTTTCTCTTTGCCCTGTCTGATGACTAAAATAGGACTAGAAGAATCAATATTGGAGCGAGGAGAAAGATCGGAAACCTTTTCTACCTTAGGATCCCACGTTAAATCCAAACCCAAAACCAGTCACATTTAAACTGCCTTTTGAACTTTATCAGAGGATCGCCGATAGACTAGATACCCTCAGGGTTGCCTGATTAGGAGTTGTCATGCTTAGAACTCACTCCACTTACACCATTGGCTACCACGCCATGACAAGGAAGCTGACCAAATCCTGAAAGAGCAAAAGAAGAAGAAAGCCTTGTAAAAATTAGGCCACAGGCAATTAAAAAGTAAATGGAACTTTTAAGCGGCCGGTTCGTATTTTTTATAGTTGTCCCCTGATCCGATTCTTTTCTATTTCTTTCTTTAAAAGAATAAAAATAATAAGTACAAGTAAAAAATATAATAAATTCATTAATATATTCTATTTAATGGATTATAAATTGGTTTTTTAAGAATAAAACAAAAACGCTTTAATTTTCTAAATGAACGTAATCTCATTATCTCTCCTCGTTTTTCTTGTTTGTACTTCTTGTCTATCAGCTAAAATGTTACCACCTTACTCAAATTTTTTTCTAACCCTTTACTTCCCTTAAAACAAAAAAAGGGAAGCTCATAAAAAAAAGCTTCCCTTTTTCTCTTTTTAAGAACCTAAGTGCCTAACCCTTAACCAATTATTGCCAAGGGAATGGGCTGACTACCGGCCCGTTTTGCGTACTTAACACGGCTGTGTAAACATTAGGCGTAAAGGTCGAAGCAGGTGCCGTCACATACACCGAAGCGATGATTGGCCCAGTAGCATGCACAATCGTATTGCCATTGGTCACAAAGGGCCCACTTACAAATATCTGTGGAGCTGATAAAAACACCCCCTGGAAGTTTGGCCCAGCATGCACCGTATACCCATTGTCAATCGAAGTATTCACTGTCATGATTCCCCCCGCCTTCAACGCTACCCCTCCCGGAAACACAAATGCGTTAGACAATCCTAAGATATCCGTGCTCAAAGCAAAATCACTCAGACTGCTACCAGTTACCGTCAGATTGCCAGTAGCATTGACTAACAGATTCCCTCCCGAATTAGCCACCGGAGTGGTTAAACCAGTGGTAGGGATAGTTATCTTATTAACAAACGTACTGGTATCCCCTGAATTAATCACCGCATTCCCATTCACATGCAGGTTAAGAATCTGCGGCCTAATCCCATCGGCATCAATAGTAATATTGGTAGAACCAGATGGCCCATTAGCTATGGTAAACCCATTAAGAAGCGGATTGGTTTGACTAACCACATTCCGCACATTCCCTGTTACATCTAAAGTAACTGTACTGGCCGTCAACACCCCAGAACCCGTTAGATTATCCACATGAAATGTAGCCTTAGCTGCCGTCACATCAGCATCCATATCCATGACGAAATTACCACTCCTGTTTGTAGTAAAGGAAGCTTTCGCCAGCCCATTAGGATCAGCTGCATGAACAGACCCAAACAAAAACACCGAACCAGTAGCAGAATCAATAGTCAAAGTAGATTTACTAGTTGATCCACTAGGATTAGTAATATTAATCGTTCCAGTATTCGAAATGCCCCCCAAAGGATAAGGCCCCAAATGATTCACATTAGCAGCCTCGAGTGTAACACCATTAAACCCGCTGATCGTTCCCGAGTTGTTAATCCCTCCTCCGATCACATACGTCCCGATAAGATACCCCATCGGAGTTACCCCGCCCCCACCGATCGGAGTTCCATGCACTCCTGCCTTTAAGATCACATTAAAGCCACCACCATCTATAGTCCCATTGTTGGTAATGCTTCCGCCAACAGAAATATACAAATTACCTCCATTGGCCAAAATAGTCCCATTATTCACGAGCGATCCAGTTTGTCGGCCACCATCAAATGGAGAGGCAAAGGCAAGTGTCCCATTATTGGTTAACACTCCCGAAGCTACATCAGACTTATTCCCCAATCCCCATTCTGTGTATGTATTGTGTACAGGTTTAAAATCTCCACCAGGAAGTACAAGATTCCCATTCGTCGTAATATTCCCAGAAGACACAAAATAGTCACTATTTTTAAAGATAAAAGGACTAATACTGGGCCCAGTAATCGTAATAGACCCAGCACTTCCATCAATCACAGTTGGGCTCTTAATGTAACTCCCATTAGCTGGGGTATATCCAGTAAATTCATATCCTGAAAGTACGTCAAAACGTCTACTGTATGTTATAGAGTTAGGATGAGCAATCCCGATATTTACCTGAGGCGCCGCCACAAGAATAGAAGCATAAGTAGCACCCGGAGTAGTACTTATAGTTGCCCCAGACTGAATCGTGACGGAAGAACTAGTCATTGCTGGAGTATTTGAAAACACACTCACTGTCCCATTAAAACCAGTAGCCTGACTGGAAAGATCATACCCCAAAAGCCCAATGCCTCCTGGGGCAGTTATGCTTGCCCCCGGACCGACAATAATCCCACTGCCATTAGCCACAAATACAGGTGTAGCAGAAGCCTTTAAGGTCCCCATGATGTAGGATGGATTCCCCGTCACATCCACGTTTAACACTGAATTTCCAACTATAATCAAAGTGGCACTCGAACCAATATTAAACCCAGGCGCACTTCCTGTAACATTGTGTAAAGTTGGTGCCGATGAACCCCACAAGATCGCTGTAGGGCCTATGACTGATAAACTCGCCTCATTTGTTCCAATAAGTGAATATGATGCGGTTCCTGTTACCACTTGTCCATTTCCAGGCAATGTGCCTGGCAAAGGAATCCCCGCCCAACCTTTCTGTCCCAAACTTAACCATAGTCCTGCAGCTAAAAGCAATATCGCTTTGTAAAGTTTTCTTAAGAATATTTTATTCACTTTAGTTTTCCTCCTATAATTTCTTAATTTTTCTATACTCGTTTTCGAGTCATTTAATTTTCTTTTCTGTCTGTCAACCAAAAAAAATAATAACTTTTTCCTTCCATTTTATTTTGTATGGATGTTCTCTATGCCTTTTCTTCCTTTTCCAATTGCTAACAAAAGTATTCCCATTATCGATCCTGCCGTTTATAATCAAATCGCCTAGAGCTTTAAAAACACCCTCTACAGGAAACTCAAAGCTCGAGATCCCCAAAACCTTTTAGCTTAAGCCAAAATGGTTGGGATTCCCCTTTATCAATAATCAAATTCCCTCCTCGCATGGATGACTAGCAGATTCCCCTCGACATGGAACAGCCTTTGAATAAGTACAGTGATCCCGATTGAGGTTCTGCTCAGCCATAAAAGTCGACATGCCACTCAAATTGACCTAAGCAAGGCTAAGTATTCTAAGCTTGATGATCTGGCGCCTAGCCCCTACAGCATTCAGCATAATAGCTGAGTTAGAAAAAAGACCGCTTACCAAATAAACCCCTTTTGTATTGACGTAATAGCTCATGGGATTCTTTACACTATCACAGACTTTTTAAGGATCAGATTGCCTAGTCAACGTCGCCGGCCCCCTCAATCTTCTCCCAACAAAACTAACAGTTTGCGCTATTAACGCTGTGCCAAGAAAGAAGAACGAAGAAGGAGTCCTGCCTCTTCCCAAACCGCGTTGATTATACCATTTTCTGAAGCAGACGGTCAATGGCTCCCCCAGCATAACCAGACCAGTCCCACTACCTACTATCCAAGTTAATGGGATCTCCTCAATAGTCAGACTGATTAGCCCATACCTAAACAACCTTCTTTAGGATACCACTCCAGAAGGATTGCTATCATGAATCATCACTTCCTGATTCTTACTCCTTGTGCCATAAGTATAAGCGCGGCAGATTTTTGTTTATTGAGGAGTGGGGATTTCTTTGATCAATTCTTCTCCTTCTACGTTAGCTCGATTTACCGCTGTGCTGACTCTCCAGAAAGCGATTTTGCCATTCCAGGGCTTAAGCAGATCCAGACAATCTTGCAAATTCCTATCCTT
Organism: Candidatus Methylacidiphilum fumarolicum; assembly: GCF_949774925.1. Classification (GTDB taxonomy): domain Bacteria; phylum Verrucomicrobiota; class Verrucomicrobiia; order Methylacidiphilales; family Methylacidiphilaceae; genus Methylacidiphilum; species Methylacidiphilum fumarolicum. The sequence continues at coordinate 279,761 of NZ_OX458932.1, read as the reverse complement.
TTCTATTCCTAACCACAGGTCATAATGGAGAGGATCAATTATCACAGGCATCCGCTCATGAATTTTCCGCAGCTCTGGGCAAGCTTCAGTCACAATAATTGTCGTAGATTCGATGAGCTTGCCATCTTTTTCCCACCGGTCCCACAGCCCGGCAAACCCAAAGACTTCCACAGAAGGCAGGGTAACGTACCATGGGATTTTTTTATTCTTCTCTTCTTTTTGCCATTCATAAAACCCATCTGCAGGGATCAAACACCGTCTTTTACGGAAACTATCTCTAAAAGTAGGTTTAGAATGAACCGTTTCAGCTCTGGCATTAATCATACTCCAATCGGTCTTTGCTTCATTCGCCCAATGCGGGATGAGTCCCCAGCGCATAAAAAGGGCTTCTCTTTTCTCTACGTCCTGTCTGATGACTAAAATAGGACTAGAAGGAGCGATATTATAGCGAGGAGAAAAATCAGGAACCTTTTCTACCTTAAAGACAGACTGAATCACCCTTTGAGAAGCTCTGAGGGAAAAGCGACCGCACATGCTACTCTTGCCTCCATTATTGCATTTTTTTCTATTTTCTTCGGGTCCCTACCTAAAATAATATAGAGCCAATTCTTTTTACCATTCCGTTTTTTTCTTAAGTGCATTGTTGTCTTTAGGTTTATTTGATGATCAAATAAAAAAGCAAAAAAAACATAAAAAAGAAAGAGATGGAATGAACGCCAATTTGAAGGAGAGCCGCTTGTGGGATTCGAACCCACGACCCACGCTTTACGAAAGCGTTGCTCTACCTCTGAGCTAAAGCGGCGGTTGTATGGAGTGCAGTCTTAAGAAGTTATTTTTTTTCTAGAAAAAATAAAAATTATTTTTTTGGTTTTTCTTCGTTTCTATTAAACATATCTTAGTGGATTAGAACCTACCATGAACCCTTCTCCAAACCGAAAACCTCCCTCCGGCACTTTGTTCCTTATTGGAACGGTTTCCTTATTCCTTCTTCTTTCCTTAGGACTTTTTGGCTACAAGCTTGCTATGGAACATTCCAAAGCCAAATGGGAGAAGGTGATTCTTAGCTATCAGGCCGCCAAAACTAATGAAGAGAAACTAAAAATAGCCAAAGCCCATCTTTCCAACAAACAAGCTGCGGTATGGATTTTACAAATTGCGGGTAACCTCTATGAAAAAGGTGCGATTTCCGAGGCCTTGTCTACCTTTCAATTCTTTCTTGAACATTTTCCAGGGCATCCCCTGGAAGCGGGGGCTATGCTCGGAGCAGGCGAATGCTTGGAAAGCCAAGGGCAAACCCAGCAAGCAGTTCTTCTTTACCAAAGGATTTTAGAAAAAAAAGATACCGAAGCCTATCGAGCTCTTGCCATCTTACGGTTAGCGCAGATACGGATCCAGAAAAAAGAGTATGGCCCGGCAAAAGAACTACTCGAGAAATTCCTTTCTCAGAATGCTAGAAGTCCCTTTGCTAACCAGGCTCAAATGCTGCTTGAAATGATTCCTTCTTCCTAAGCCTAGTTTTAGAGGGGATTATTCAGTTGGAAGGCGTCATGCACAAGTTGAGCGGCCCTTTTCCCTTCCTTTTCGTCGATAATGATGGAAATTTTGATTTCGCTTGTAGAAATCATCTGTACATTAATCCCCGCTTCGGCAAGGGAAGAAAAAAGCTTAGCGGCTACTCCACTATGCGAACGCATCCCAATCCCAACGACGGAGAGTTTTGCTATGCCTTCGGTCGCCCGAACTTCCCTTGCGGAGATTTCTGAAACGACTGGCTCCAGTGCCACTAATGCTTTCTTAAGAAAATTTTTGTGAACAGTAAAGGTAATATCTGTTAGCCCATGATCGGAAATGTTTTGAACGATCATATCAACATTAATCTCCGCCTCAGCAAGCCGGCAAAAGACCTTAGCAGCAATACCTGGTTTATCAGGAACCCCTAGAATGGTCACTTTTGCTTGACTAGGCTCCAAACTCACAGCCCGAACAACAACTTTTTCCATGGCACTAATCTCTTCTTTCACTATTGTTCCTGGTTCATCAGTAAAACTTGAGCGCACCTCAAACGGAACTTTGAATTTTTTGGCGAACTCTACTGATCTGGCTTGCATCACCTTAGAACCCGATGCTGCCATCTCAAGAAGCTCATCGTAACTGATTTCATCTATTTTCCTAGCCGTTGGCACAATCCTTGGATCAGCCGTATACACCCCTTCAACATCCGTATAGATCTGACAGCATTCGGCATGAAAGACAGCCGAAAGGGCTATGGCGGTGAGATCAGATCCCCCTCTACCCAGTGTAGTAATATGCCCCTCCACGTTTTGTCCTTGAAAACCCGCAACAACCACGACGTTTCTCTGTTGGAGTAGTTCTTTGATTCGTTTAGGGCTGATGTTCAGGATCTTTGCTCTGGTATGCTTTCCATCTGTAACAATTCCAGCCTGCGCTCCCGTCAGCGAAACAGCGGGGATTTTTAAAGCATGAAGAGCCATCGAAAGCAGGGCAATCGTGGTTTGTTCTCCTGTCGAGAGCAAAACATCCATTTCCCTTTCCGAAGGTTCCGGATGCAGTTGAGAAGCTAACTGTAATAACTGATCGGTGACTCCTGACATCGCAGAGACCACTACAATCAAATCATGCCCTTGCCTATAAAACTCAGCAATTCGCCCCGCTACGTTCTTTATCCGCTCCACGCTGCCAACAGACGTCCCGCCATATTTTTGAACTAAAAGCGCCATTGCTTCTTTCCCAAATCTCTCTTTTTTCGTTAAAAACTTGTATTATAACAAGCGAAGAAAAAAAAGCAACTCCATTACAAAAAACCTGTTGCTTTAGCAAAAGAAAATGTTGTAAGAAGAAAAAAGAAGAGCGGCGCTAGTTTTTAGCGCCGCTCGGCCGGGAATCGTCAGAGGAGGAAAACGATCGTTCAGAGGTTATTTATATATTGATACCACGAAATTCTGAGATTTGTTCAAAAAAAATTTTTTCTCTTCGTTTCATTCGATTTAAAAAAAAAAGAAGGGTAGCATACCGGGCTACCCTTCTTATTTAATTTCCATATCTAGAGGAGGAGGAAACAAAAATTCTTTTCTTTGCTAGTTTAAACGCTTTCTATTTTTATTTCGTTCAACTTTTTTTAAAAAAAACTTTTTTTCTATCCGAACAAGGAACGAGCGCACTTGCCTCAAGAACGGTCTTAGTAACTATATACGACATCCACAGCGACGAACCAAAAAGGCCCACTGGAAGGCTGCGCCAGTCCGTTTCCATTTAATCCAACGGCAGCGGGAGCTATTCCTGCCGCTGGATAATACCAATTCATAAACCCCTTTCCGTAATCAGCCCGGTTTTCTATTCGAATCATAAAATTATCCGCTAGGTCAAACCTCCAGTCCACCGTAACACTATAGATATCCATGGGGAAAAGCATATTTGTGAAAATCTGGTTTCTGTTGGCATGGTCATATTGTTCTCTCCAGGCCATACTGAAGACCTTATTGAATTTATAAATTTGATAAATGGCTACGCCAAAAAAACTTGTGGAACCATCAAAACCGTAAAGAGGGTAATTTCGGGGAAAGATGGAGAGGGAGGTTTGGGTAGGGGCACCAAGTTGTGCAATACCGGAGGGACCAATCCGGTTCGAAAAGCCGCCGACTAACTCATAAGCAAACTCAAGCTTTTGGTCCTTAACAAACTTCGGGATCCAAGTTCCAAAATCGTTAAATTCCATGAAAAGTCCGTTGTTATTGTAAGCACTTGGGACGATGTCTCCCCCAATGTCATATGCCCCCACATAACTACCATTAGGACTTGTTCCAAAGCCTGGTGGATTAACCCCATTGGGGGCAAACGCATAGCCAAATGTATTTAAAAAGAGTTTGTCCTTGGAGACATAGTCCCACATATTAAAGAGCACAATGCCTTCCCCGCTATTAATCATGTTGTTTGTATAGCCAAAATAAGGATAGCCAGCGCGTGACACATTCCAACCCCCATTGGTGAGTCCCCAGCGGGTTGTCCAATTATCATTAAATTTATAGAACACCTCTCCGCCAACCATCGTGAATGGTTCGAAGTTATTGAAGAGAATACCATAGGAAAAATTAAAGTTTGCTGGTCTTTCCATAACCTCCAGTCCTATAGGGGAAGCAAACTGACCGATATGGATTTCTAGGCTTTTATCCCCAATAGGTGCTTTGAACTGCACATAGGCTTGCTCTAAGAAAATCCCACTGGAATTAAATCCTGATCCAGTATTGAACGTGTTTCCAATACCCATAACCGCGTCCGGTTCACCCAGTGCTGCGTCTTGCCCAAAGATCATATCCACTCTAAATCCAGCTTGCCACTTATTCTCATCCGTAAGAGGTTTTTCCAAGGCCACCTTAAGTTGGTTAAAATTAAATGCTCCACCAGGAATCCCATCCGTTGTAAATCTTAGAGGCAAAGCCGGATAGGCGGGAACATAAGGATGAGCAGCAGCCGGTCCATGGAGACCTGAAATGGCTGGGTTAGCAAATACTGTCGGGATTTGGCTGAACGATGGAGCCGCTATAAAATTATACGTATAGCTAGCCTCCACATACCCACTTAATTTAATCCCTGGATTATTCGCTTGGACAGCAGCCATGCCTTCTTCTTCAAGAATTTTCTTTAGATTTTCAACCTCTTTAGAAGAACTAATAGCCTTCGAATCATTAAGCTCCAAACTCTGAGAGGTGGCAGGCTCCCCACTTTCTCCTTCTCCTTCCACTTCCCCTGCAAAACTAACCGGCAAACTCCCTATAAAAAGGCATAATAGCCATAATCCAATCGCGCTTTTGCTGATCTTCATTGTTTTTTTCCTTCGCCTAGCTTTTTTGTTCTTTAACGGTTACTTAGAAGCTATAGACAAATTCCAAGCCTACGAAGTAGACCGGTCCATTGGAGGTTCCTAGGAGGGCGGTAGGACTGCCCGTTGGGTTTTGGAAAGGAAAGCCGTAGTAGCCCATCACCCCTCTGCCCCAATCCATCCTGTACTCCAGCCGGATCATGAAATTATCAGCCAGATCAAACGCAAGCGTTGCCGTGTACGCCCAAATGTCGGTGGGGGCATTGTGTCCAGCAAGAATAGAATTCCATCCTGACTCCACCCAGTCCGCACGCTGGGCAATACTGATTATGTCCGTAATTTGGTACTTCATGTGGACGGCAGCTCCATACCAGTTCGAAGGCCCACTCGATAAATCGACTGGCAGCCCGCTGATGGCTCCAGGCACCACCGTCACATTGTTGTTGTAAAAACCCCCTGTAAATTCAAAGCCTAACAAGAGCTTGTCCCGGGCAAACTTCGGAGCCCATGATCCCCACAGATCCCCAAGAAAAAACGCATTGTTCTGGTTGAAGGGGCCTTCTCCCCTGATCCCCTGCGCTATCCCATAGGGCTGCGCTACCCCATTGATCGGAGAGGCGCCAAAGCCCGGCGGATTGACCCCATTAAACCCATACATTAGAGTGCCGCTCAGCGTCGCATTCTTCCCTTTGGCCTCCCATTGGCTGTTCAAAAACAATAAATAGGCATCGCTATTGTTGATCATGTTATTGATATAGCCAAAATATTCCATCCCTCCCCTCGACACGTTAAAGCCCCCATCGGCTATCCCAAAACGGCTCGTCCATTGGTCATCCCACCGGTAAATCGCTTGTAGTCCTGTAAGGGTGGTCGGCAAAAGATTCGCAAACAAAAGCCCATAGGTAAAATCCAGGTTCACTGGCCGCTCCACTACCTCGTAGCCAGCCGGATCCACAAACTTCCCTATCTTTATGTCCAACCCATTGCCTATAGGCGCCCGAAAAATCACATACGCTTGCTCTAACCAAAAGCTGGAGGTGTTAAACGAATACCAGGAACTAGAAGGAACTCCTAAGCCAGTGATCGCATCCGGTGCCCCTACTACCGCATCCTGCCCCACGATAAGATCGGCCCTAAAGCCTGCCTGCCACCGGTTCTCTTCCGTTAGCGGCTTCTCTAAGGCTAGCTTAAAGGCGTTCATGTTAAAGCCGCCCCCAGGAATCGCATCCACAGGCTCTCTACCAGGAATCGCCGGATAGCCTTGGGCAAAACCAGCCGTGTTGGTTGGCCCTACATAACCCGGCGGAGGAACAAAACCAGGCACTCTGTTGAAAGCCGGAGCGTTGATAAAATTGTAGGTATAGCTGGCGTCCACATACCCACTCAGCACGATCCCCTTGGTGTTCGCTTGCACCGGTATCCCCTGATCCTCTAGCTTCTTGGTTAGCTCCTCAATCTGCTTGTTCTTCTCTTCCACAGCGTTTGACTCATCATCGCCTTGAGCCGCCTTTTTAGAATGTTTCTTTTTAGGATGCGCTGAAGAGGATCCTTCATCCTGGCTGAAAGCTGGATAAAGACCTACGACAAGAAAGAGTAACAATGCATATCCCAGCTGACGAATCGTTCTTCTAAACACCTGTTGCCTCCTATTTCCGTGTTATTGGCCAATAAAGATTTTCTCTCAGTCTCCCTCCTCCTTTCCCCTATTCTTGTTTGAGAGAAAGCTTTTTTGGCTATTGAGCGTAAAGCAGCTTTTATGCCATTCTTGATATATAAGAGAAATAAGAGACTAAAGAGGACTCAACAATCTGACTCCGGACATCAACAAAAAGACAATAAAAGGGGTAAGTTAGAATAAAAAAAAGATTAATAAGTAAAAACGACTTCAATGGCTCCAAACACGATGGGGCCAGAAGAAGAACCGACTAATCCATTTCCCTTCAAACCGATCTGCGCTGGGTTAACCAGCAAATTTGGTTGATAATAATCAAGCACGTTATTCCCAATATCGGTCCTGCCTTCTATTCGTACCATAAGATTATCCGCTAGATCGAACCGGAGCGTCAGTGTCGTTTCCCAAATGTTCGCTGGGAATACGAACCCTTCCAGATAGGAATTCCAACTTGCCTGTAGGTATTGTTCTCTCAAATTCAGGCTAAAATAATTGTTGAACTTATAAACCTGGTATAGTCCAACACCAAACCAATTGGTCGGTCCATCGTAACCCAAAGAAAAAGGGAAGGGAGGGAATATCCCAAGGAGTTGTTGTTGCGAGGCTCCAAGGGCCGTGATGCCACTAGGTGCTACGGCATGGTTATAAAATCCGCCGACCAACTCAAAACTGAACATAAGCTTATCCCCAGGAACAAAGGAGGGAATCCAGGAGCCATAATCGTTAAGTTCCATATACGTCCCGTTATTGTTATACGGACCAGGAATAATATCCCCGTTGGCATACGCCCCAGGATAATCAAGAGCGGCCGAAGGGGAGGTGCCAAACCCAGGAGGATTGGTTCCATTAAAACCGTAAAGGAGCGCAAAAGTGTTTAATAGCTTTTTATTGGTTGACTCATAGTCAAGGTTGAAGGTGACTAAATAGGTCGGCAGCCTGTTCACCATATTGTCTAAAAATCCAAAATAGGGAAACCCTCCACGGGAAGTATTAAAGCCCCCATCCACTAGTCCTCCTCTCACTCTCCAGGAAGCATTTATTGCATAATAGATTTGGCTGCCGACAAGGGCGAAGGGCTCGACATTGTTAAAAAAAAGGCCGTAGGAAAAATTTAGGTTCCCTGGCCTTTCCAGGACTTCAAATCCTATGGGAGCTTCGAATTTGCCTAGATGGATTTCCACCCGATGATTCTCTCCAGCAGGGATCTGGAAGGCCACATACGCTTGCTCGACAAAGATCGTGCCTATGTTTAGGCCAAAAGTCGTGGAATTAGCGGTCCCCAAACCTTCCACGGCATCCGGCACCCCAAGACCTGCATCCTGACCAAGCATCAAATCAAACCTAAAAGCACCATCAAGTTTATTTTCCTTTGATAGTTCTCTTTCTAATACCACTTTGAGCTGATTCAGATTGAATCCTCCTCCTGGGATCCCATCGTCAGCATACCGCAAAGGTGCTGTAGGGACGGCCGGCCTAAAGGTGGGTTTCCCATTTATCGTTTGAGAAGCGAAGGAGGGCAGAGAACCAAAAGCGGGGGCATTAAAAAAATTGTAATCGTAACTTGCATCCACATAACCACTCAGCTTGATAGCCGGTTTTGGGGGAGGCAAGGCGATACCTTCTTGTTCAAGAATTTTTTCTAGCTGAGGGACTGCCAGTGCTTCTGTTTGCTGTGTGGTGTCTTTTTTTTCACCCATAGAAGAAGCATTCTCCTCTTCGCTAGCTTTTCCAATAGTTGGATAGGCCAATAGAAGGAGGAAAACAAAAGATAGAACCAGCACGTACACTTTTTCCATGGCAACAGAGTCCAAAAAAAGGAGCAAGAAATAGCAATAAAGTCAGTTTTTACCAATTGATTCAAGGAAAAGCAGTAAAAACGTAGAGCTATTTTCCCCTTTGAAACAGATAAGTTCGGTAATGATTTAGAAAGCCAATACTGCTAGAGCTTCATTAGCCTTCTTTTCCTCTTTCCATCTGCTCTTAGATCTTTTCTAAAAGTCCTCCAAGAGACTTTAGGCATTATGGCAATCAATATCAAGGAGCTGGAACTGTTTCATTTTTCTTTGAAGGGTTTTTCGACTGATCCCAAGTTTTTTTGCGGCTAGTGTCTTTTTACCATGACAGAATTTGAGAGCATCCAGAATGAGTCGTTTTTCAGCTTCTTTCAAATTAAAACAGTCGGTATTTTCTGTACTGAAGCTACTAGTCGTGGTGGCTTTGAGAGCTCTTACTCTTTCGGGCAGATCTTTTGGATAAATCTTTTTTCCCTGACAGAGTACCACGCCATGTTCTATAGCCATTCTCAACTCACGAACGTTCCCTGGCCAATCATATTCCAAAAGGATCTTTTGAGCCTCTGGACTCAAGCCATCGATTTTCTTCCCATTTTCTAGAGCAAATTCCTCAAGAAAGGCTTGAATCAGCAAAGGAATATCCTCTTTTCTTTCTCTTAATGGAGGCATCGTAATACGGACCACATTGAGCCGAAAGAAAAGGTCTTCTCGGAATTTCCCTTCCTCTACCATCTTTTCCAAGTTCCGATTAGTCGCCGCAATCACTCTAACGTCTACCGGAATGATTTTATTGCTTCCAACCCTCTGGATCGATTTTTCGCCTAAGACACGAAGCAATTTGACTTGCGTGGGCAGATCAATTTCTCCAATTTCATCTAGAAAAATGGTCCCTCGACAGGCCTCTTCGAACCGGCCAATCCTTCTTTCAATGGCTCCTGTAAAAGCGCCCTTTTCATGGCCAAACAGCTCACTTTCCAAAAGCTGTGGGGAGAGTGCTGCACAATGCACGACCACAAAGGGGAAATTTCTTCTTGGACTGAGTTGATGGATCGCATGGGCGGCCAGTTCTTTGCCGGTTCCACTTTCCCCTTCAATCAACACGGTTGCCTTACTTAAAGCCACCTGTTTAATCTTTTCGAATACCTCCTTCATTACCTGAGAGGAGCCGATCATTTTCTCCAGGCCATATTTCAAGTTGAGCTGGCGTTTTAACTGTAGGTTCTCTACTTCCACCTTTCTTGACCGGTAGGCTCTTTTGAGTACTATTTCTAGTTTTTCTAAATCCACCGGCTTAGTAATGTAATCGTAGGCCCCTTTTTTAATCGCTTCCACGGCGTTTTCCACCGATCCATAAGCGGTCATAAAGATACAAAGGGGCGGGACCGGAAGTTCCTTCACCTTTGTCAGAATATCAAACCCCGACTCTTTCCCAAGCCGTATATCTGCCAAAACAATATCAATAGGCTCGTTTTCCAAAATATTGATGGCAGTAAGGACATCCGAAGCCTCATACACTTCGTAGTCCTCAGCCAAGGCCATGACTAGGCCTGAACGCGTTCTTTTTTCATCCTCAACAATCAGTAGTTTTGGATAATCAATGTCCATGCTAGAGCGTTTGGTTAACTTTTTTCTTGGGCCATTGGTAGCAGCCTGACGAGCCGCTCGGCACGAGGAAGGAGAATTTTTACAGTTGTCCCTTTTCCATTTTCGCTTTCTATTTGCACTTCACCGCCATGATCCCGGATAATCCTCCGAACAATGAGTAGCCCTAAACCTGTTCCTGAAGCTTTCGTTGTAAAATAAGGCTTAAAAACCTGACTCATTACTTCTTGTGGGATGCCTCCACCATTATCTTGAAAAGAGATGGTAAGAAAGGAATCATCATAATGAGTGCTGATTTTAATGATACCGTTTTTGCCAACCGCTTCTATCCCATTCTTAAGGATATTATAAAAAGCCTGTTTGAGCTGGTTTTTATCCGCCCGTAGCAGAGGAAGCCCCCGGTCAAGATGCAATTCCAGTAAAATATCCAAGTTTTGAAATTCAGGAGAAAGAAATTCCACGGTCTGTTTAATCAGCTGATTGACAGAAAGAAGTCTTAATTTGGGAGGAGAAGGCCGGATCGCCTTCAAAAATTGGTTGATAATCCCATCCAGCCTGCGTAGTTCTGAACGAATAGCGGCAAAGGAATTTTCTATTTCCTTCTCCCCTTTTTCCTCAGTTTTCTGAAGAAGCTTTTTGAACCTTTTTTCGAGTAACTGAAAATGAATGCTTAAGGCATTGATAGGATTCCCCAATTCGTGAGCCACACCGGCAGCAAGCATAGTTAAAAGATTAAGTTTTTCGGTTTCAATCACCTCTAAGGTCTTCTCCCTACTTGCCGTAATATCATAAAAAATAGCTATAAAAGCCGCATTCTTATTCCCCATTTCTTCCAGAGGGATTAACGAAAGATTCAGATACCGCGGTTCTGGATAAAAAACCTGGAAATCACGACTGACCATCTTTTCTAAAGCAATCAGCTCAGGCCAATCGATGAGTGGCACACACTGTTTTATTTCTTTGCCAAGCACTTCTTCAGGATTAACGCCAAATAGTCGCTGGAGAGCCATATTGGCATACTGGATTTTTCCCCGATTGTCCAAAACCACAACCCCTTCTTGCAGGGAATTAAAGATGGCTTCCAGAAAACCCTTTTCCTTAACCAACCGCAGAAAGACATTCTGAATTTCATGCGGTCCAACTCTTTCAAATTTTCCCAGTAGCTTGCTTAAAAAGGAATGGCGCATGGATCTTTCCAAAATCAATAAAATATAAGTTTTTCTTATGTATTTTTCCAATAGGAACTTGTCATCCGTCTATCAGAAAAGCTTCCAGCAATAACTGCTCGTTAAGGGCCCGAACCATCAGAGGCCAAGGTGTTGGGTCGACTCTTCTTTCCTTGCGAATGTATCTGATTGAAAAACAATAGGACGCCCCGAGCGATCGCTTCCGCTAATTTTTGGCGGTAAATAGCATGATCCACTAGTGAAGACTCAATAGCATTAGAAAGAAATCCGCCTTCGATCAACACGCTAGGCAGCACATTTTCTCTAAGAACCTTAAACCTTGCTCTCTTGAGTCCTCTGTCCATGTCTGGATCTGCAGGATGCAGTCGGATGATCTGACTGTGGATATCATGAGCTAAGAGGATATTGAGCGGATCTGTTTGATTACCCGGACTAGCGATGTAATCGGTCAGATAGAGCCTGCCGCTATTCGTAGAGGGGGAGCCACGAGGAGAAAGCGCGTAGGTTTCCAGACCATGTCCACCGCCATAGGCCTGATTATAATGAATACTTATGAATATATAATCAGGATAATAAGCTGCCATCCGTACCCTCTGATCGAGAGGCACAAAAACATCCTCATTTCGCGTCATGACCACTGGGATTCCTCTAGCTTTCAAAATGGCCGCAAGCCTCCGGGCCGTATCCAGCGCATAATTTTTTTCTGTTCCCCTTCTGGAAGTCGCCCCCTTATCCGATCCTCCGTGCCCAGGATCAATGACCACCCCACGATAGAGTCGACTCTTAGAAATCCTCTCTGGCCGCAAGATTGGATCAAACAAGCAGGAAAGGTCCGTTCTAGAAATCCATATCTCGGCTCCCCTTTCAATAATCGGAAAAGAAAGCCAATGCTTGACCCCATCAATGAAAACGACCGAAGAGTTTGGTTTAAAATCCAAGGTCACCAACCCATTCGAAAGATGAACTTCTGTCCCTGGGCTATAAGGCAACTCAGGGAAATGATAAAAGTGACAAAAATCTTCTAAGGGCACATATTGGCTTTTACCAAAAGTCGATAGATGCCACTCTTGGGCATTGGTCAACGGAAGACCTAAAAAGAGAATGAACAAGAACAGTATGCTTAGCGTGCGCATGGGAAGTTATCTATCAATCTTATTTTATCTATCCAAATGGCTCCACACAACCTGCCGTTTACTTTTTCCACATAATCGACTGTAAAACAAGAAATTTTCTCCAGTTCCCTCCGTGCCCAAGCCTCTGGCTCCGCCATCATGGATGCTTCTTTTAATATCCTTGGGAAAAGGGAAGCGATCTTTTTCTGCTCTTCAGTCAGATAGGCATTCCTTGAACTACAGGCCAACCCATTTTCTTCTCTCACTGTCTCGACTCCAATAATTTCTATTGGTACATAAAAATCCCTCACGATTCGACGCACCAGTTCAAGTTGCTGGGCATCCTTCCATCCAAAAATAGCCTTAGTGGGATGGATCAGCCAAAAAAGTTTCATGAGTACTGTGGCCACCCCCCTAAAATGGCCTGGCCTTGTTTTGCTGCAACGGCCATTGGAAATATCCTCTTCGACTATCCAGCTAGAATGATCCTCAGAATAAAGTCCCTTTGGGGCAAACAGAACATCGACTCCATTCTCCGCACAAATTTGTTTATCCATGGGATAATTTCTTGGGTAGATGGCAAAGTCTTCGGTGGGAAGAAATTGCGTGGGATTTACATAAATACTTACAACCGTTAGGCCTGCTTGTTTCTTAGCTTCCTGAATCAATGCAATATGCCCTTTATGCAAAGCCCCCATAGTCGGGACAAGACAAACTGGCTGCCCCTCTTTTTTCCACTGGGTCGCTAAGCTTTGCATTATGGAAGGATCAAAAATTTCTATCATATCTACTCCCTTTTATCTAAAAAGCCTATCTCTTTGGAACCTATAAAAAAGGTTCTGTACTGAAGAAGAAGGCTTTCCACAAACAAAAGAGAAAAAAGAGCTACGTTTTTTTTTCATATTCATATAGGCGGTAGGTAGAGGGATAAAAATATTAGTCCATGCCTATAGTTTTTTTCTGCTTGAGCGAGCATTTTGACTGCGCATTATAATTTTTCGCTTTGTCTTTTCCCTGTCAACTGTTAGAAGAATGCATGAGTGGTTTTCTTTGTTGTGTATGGAAGAAACAAAAAAGCATGGGGCATTGAAAAAACTGTATTGTTTAGCGTCCTTGGCAAAATACCAGAACTCCTTTTTTAATCAACAAACGGTGATGTAGGTTTAATGTTTTCTTGTGGATCTATTTTATATTCTTTTTTTCTCTTTACTGCTCTTAGGACTTATTGCTCAAGTTTTTGGTTCCTTTCTTTCGACTGGGTCCCTACGGGAAAGTACGCTACATTCTCTACTGTGGGTGTTTTTCATTCTTTTTCTTGGGTTATGGCTTGGCATAAGCAAGGGGATTGAAAAGGCCTTTGGTTTTTTTGCGGTATTTCTGGATCGAATATCTCCTTAGCATCGATAATCTAATCCTTTTTCATGTCATTTTCGAATTTTCGCAAACAGCTGAATCCTTTCGCCACAAACTGCTTAGCCTCGGGATCTTTTCAGCCCTATTTCTTCGTATCCTGCTCATTGTCTTTGGTCTTTTTGTTGCCAGCAGATGGGCTATGATCTTTCCTCTGTTTGGGCTTTTTCTTTTTTTTGCAGCCTATCGGCTTGCTCGGCCTCAAAAAGATAAGCCGCCTCGGCTCCTTGGGTATGATAAAAAATTTTTCTTTGGGCCTTTTGTCTATGAGCCAGCTGAAAAAACTAAATTTCTTTTCAAAGACGGTGCCAGGATAGGTTTTGGTTCTCTTGCCCTCACCTTCCTTGCAATTGAAACCACTGATATCCTTTTTGCTTTAGACTCTGTCCCCGCTTCCTTTGCTATTACTACTGATCCTCTTCTTCTCATCAGTGGTAATATTTGTGGTGTGTTTGGTTTGCGTTCCCTCTACTTTCTAGTAGAAAGAACAGCCAAAACCTTTCTTTCTTTTAATACGCTCTCTGCCCTGTTGTTGGTCCTGATGGGAATAGAACTCCTCCTAAAACCCTGGTTAGAAATTTCCCCATTCTATAGTTTCTGCAGCATCCTTAGCTTGTGTTTAGCCTATGGTTTGATAAAAGGCATAGGGAAAGCAAAAAATAAGACAAAATAAAAAAGCCGCTCTAAAAAGGTTTTTTTGGGAGCTCAAGCCAAAGCTAGGAAGCCGCGTCCCCCCCCTCTCCTCCTTTGCTCTCAAGTCGCTATTAACCAAAACAATAGACCGCTTTGGTTGATTCCATCGCCAGGAATTCTCTAAAAACTATCCGTACTTATTTAGATTCTTCACCGAAGAAGGGAGGTTCTTCAGGAGGTTCCTGTTGCTGTTTTCTTTGGACTTCTCTCATCTTTTCAAGAAGTTCAGACATATCCTCGACTTCTTCCCAAACATCTTCGGCAACATAAATTGGACATTTATACTGCAATGCTAAGGTCAGGCAATCACTGGGCCTGGCATCGATTTCAATGATTTTTTTATGGACCTCATTTTCGGCACGCAAAAGGAGCCTGGCAAAATAGGTATTACTCCTTAATTCGTTAATAACGACCCTTTCGACATTGATCGAAAAAGAGTCAAAAATCATGGCCATGAGTTCATGCGTTAGAGGCCTTTCGTTTCTTTCTCCTCTAATCGCCATGGCAATTGCCCGGCCAACATAGCTATCAACGTTTATAACAAAAACCTTCTCTTCGTTTCCTAAAAATATAGCATATCCATTAGGGCTACTTGGTAAAATCCCTTTAACCTCAATAGGAATAACATCATTTCTCACATTCTTTTCTTAATCCGGTTTTGAACACTTTGCAAGGGATTGAAAGAAAAAAAATAAAAAATATTAGACAATCTTTGCGAATTATTTTTCTAATTTTATATTGTGAGTTCCACGGTAATGCAAGCGAAGAACGCATGGGAAATCAGTCAAGCTCTCAATACCTATCAGATACCTAGATGGGGAGCAGGCTACTTTTCTATCAACAAAGAAGGGAACATTTGTGTGAGACCCGTGCAGGATGCAGGCCCGGAATTAGACTTGTACAAGGTGGTCCAGCAAGCCTTTACCAGAAAATTAAATTTTCCCCTCCTACTCCGCTTCCAAGATCTATTACGCCACCGAGTCCTGAACCTTAACCAAGCATTTAATGAAGCGATCGAAGAGGCTGGATACAAAGGCAAATACCGGGCAGTCTTCCCAATAAAAGTTAACCAGCTCCGCGAAGTCATCGAAGAGATTATCGATGCAGGACTGCCATTTCATCATGGACTGGAAGCTGGGAGTAAAGCTGAATTATTCGCTGCCTTGGCCATGCTGAAGGATCCAGAAGCTTTGCTCATTTGTAACGGATTCAAGGACAAGCTTTTTGTGGATGCCATTTTTATGGGACGGAAACTTGGGAAAAAAGTAGTCCAGGTGCTTGAAAAAATGGAAGAACTAGATCTGGTCATTGATGCCATGGGCCGGTTTAAGGTTGATCCTATCATTGGAGTCCGTCTCCAGTTAGCCTCTAAAGGAAGAGGCCACTGGGCTTACTCAAGCGGAGAAGAGGCCAAATTTGGGATCACAACAGCCGAACTGCTACAGGTTATCCAGCGACTGAAAGAAAATGGGCTATCGAACTGTCTGCAGCTCATCCATTTCCATATCGGTTCACAAATCCCCGATATTCTAACAATTAAAAGAGCCGTTAGAGAAGCAGCTAGGTATTATGCTAGGCTCTATCAGCTTGGCTTTCCGATTCAGTACATCGATGTGGGGGGAGGACTCGGCGTGGACTATGACGGCAGTCGTTCTACGGAGTCCAGTATTAACTATTCGCTTCAGGAATATGCGCGGGATGTAGTATATAATATCGCAGAAATCTGTAATGAGGAAAGAGTGCCCCATCCAACGGTTGTGTCTGAAAGTGGGAGAGCGGTCGTTGCGCATCATTCTGTCTTGATTGTCGATGTCCTCGGTTCGATTCAAAAAGTCAAACCACCTTCCCAACAGTCCATTAGCATCAAATCCAAGCACAAGCTTGTTCAGGATCTTTTGGAGATCAAAGCCTTACTGAATAAAAAAAATCGGCTAGAGAACTATCACGATTCTCTTCAGATCAAAGAGGACGCTCAGTCGATGTTTGATCTTGGGCTACTCGATTTGCAAACGAAAGCTGAAATTGAGACCTTGTATTGGGAAATATGCAAAGAAGTGGTCAATCTTTACAATGGGGCTAAGCAGGTGCCCGAAGAAATTCGTAAGCTTCGGGAGTCGCTAAGCGATCAATACTTATGCAATTTTTCAGTTTTCCAATCCTTGATAGATCACTGGGGCTTAGGTCAAATTTTTCCGGTCGTTCCTATCACGATGCTCCATGAAAAACCAGATAGCCGCGGCTTTCTAGTTGACATTACCTGCGATTCCGATGGAAAGATTTGCTCTTTTCTGACTGGCGAAGAAAAACACCAGTCTTCTATCCCTCTGCATAGTTTAGACTCCAAGCCCTATTTGCTTGGCATCTTTCTTGTAGGCGCCTATCAAGATATTATGGGGGATCTGCACAATCTTTTCGGTAGAGTCAATGAAGCCCATGTGTTCATTGATCCTGATGAGCCGGATGGCTTCTACATTGAAGAAACGATACCAGCCCTGACGATAGGAGAAGCCCTTAGTTCGGTTCAATATGAACCTAAAATCCTTGAAAACGCCATGAAGAGCCAGGTGGATTATGCGATCAAGCAAAACCTTCTCAAACCTAATGAGGGAATGAGGCTTTTGGAATTTTACGAACAGGGGCTCAGAAGATCTACCTATCTAGAGATTGAATACAACCGGATTTTCCTAAAAGCTAGTTCCAACCTGCTTGAGCTGGAATGAGCCTATTTTTTCCCTGTCCTATTTTTTTCAACTATAGGCAGAGCTGAATGTGTTGATTCCTTCCAAAAGACAAACCTGTTGCTATTTTTAGAGGAAACAAACGTTTCAAAGACCCTGGGCTATTCCCCCATCAAACCAAAACACTGCCCATTAAGCTGGTGCCCCATTTTTGATTTTCAAAACGTCCACTGGCTCTATAGGGATTTCCTCCTTTTGAAGAAGTTCTATGAATTTCCTCATGGCGGGAGTCAACATTCTCCCAGATTTATAAAGGAGGCCTATCGGCCGGTAACAGGGAGGACCAGAAAGCTCTAACATTCTCAACGTTCCGTTTTTGAGTTCCTGGGTAATGGTAGCCATCGGGACGATAGCAACCCCCGCATCTATTTCCACAGCCCTTTTCACTGTTTCCACGTTATCAAACTCCATTACAGGACGAAACTCAAGGCCACGATCCCTGAAAAGCTTGTCTAGCTCCCTGCGTGTAGGCATGTCTGAACTAAAGGCGATGAAACCTTCCTTGGATATTTCTTCGAGCCCTACTTCTTTAAGATTTGAAAACCGGTGGCTTGGACTACAGATCACTACCAATCGATCCTTTCGGAATGGTTCTATTTTAATCAACTTCCTAGGCGATGGATAGGCCACAATGCCAATATCGCTGTGGCCTTCGGCTATATCTTGATAGACCTGACGGGAATGCCGATATTCCACTCGCACATTGACTTCCGGATAGAGTTTAAGAAATTTTTTTAAATAATAAGGCAATTCATGCAGCCCCACACTATAAATAGCTGAAACCCGAATAAGCCCTGAAATAGAAGCCTTGATTTCAGAGATCTTCGCCTCTATTTTTAAATAAATGTCAACAATCTCCTTCGAAGCATGATAAAGAATCTCCCCTTCTTTGGTCAGCTGAACTTTCCGGCTTCCCCTTTCAATCAAGGGTACCCCAAAGCGTTCCTCCAAAGAACGGATTTGTTGACTGACAGCAGACTGACTGATCTTGTTGAGTTGGGCAGCTTTGCTAAAGCTGCGGCTTTCTACAAGATCTCTAAAAGCTTTCAATGTTTCAATTTGCATCAAAAAAAATTTTTAAGTAAAACTAATAATTTGTCAAATTATGAATTTTTCTTTTTCTGCTTCTGCAATACAAGAACGGTTAGAAAAACTTCAAGAAAAAATAGAAAAGGCTGCCCAAAAGAGTGGCAGAAGAGCTGATGCGATTACGGTGGTAGCCGTTACTAAAGGATTTGGTCCTGAAATTATTGAAACGCTGCTCAAGCAGGGGATCCTTCATATTGGAGAAAATCGGGTGCAAGAAGCTCGCATTAAAAAAGAGATAATCGGTGAAAAAGGGATTTGGCATTTTATAGGGCATCTTCAGAAAAACAAAATAAAACTGACAGCCCATCTTTTTGACTGGGTTGACTCGCTTGATTCTTTGGAAGAAGCTACTTTGCTATCTCATGTGGCAAAGGCAATTGGGAAAACATTGAAAGTGTTAGTGCAGGTGAATACTTCTGGAGAATCCACTAAGCATGGCACTACTCCTGAGCAGGCTCAAGCTTTGTGTTTGGCCATCAATGAACTGCCTGGACTCGAACTTTTAGGGCTCATGACCATTGCGCCTTTACTCAAGGAGCCTGAAAAAGCTAGACCCTTTTTTAGTCTTCTAAGAAAGCTACGAGACCAGATAGAAACCAACACCAATCTTCGTTTGCCAATTCTCTCTATGGGAATGAGTCAGGACTTTGAAGTGGCAATAGAAGAAGGAGCCACAATGATTAGAATAGGAACCTTTCTTCTTGGTCCGCGCTCAAGCCCTTTTCTTAAAAAAGAAGACACCAAGACTTTGCTATAAGGAACTGGAGTCTTGCAATTGAAAAGACCTCTTTTGCTTATTTCTCTCGCTTTCACCCTTTTATGGACTTACACTCTTTTTTCTCAAAGTACTTCCAACACTTTTTCTTATACCTTTCTTTTCATTGATGGGAAAACAAAAGAGGAGCTTTCCATAAAGATTCAACCTCCCTATTTTCGAATCGATCGGCCTAAGGACCTTTTTTCTATTATTTATAACGAACGGGAAGATTCCTTTCTTGGCATAGAGCACAGAGATGGAAGATACTGGAAGTTTTCCTGGCCACAAATTCAAAAAGCCGTTCAAAAAACAAAAGAAAGTAGCTATAAAATCAAAAGTGATCCTTTTACTGATCCTATCGAACAGAGTATAGAAGATATTCTAAATCCCCCACTGACTACTCATTATGGCAGATATGAACCTTTTAATCCTCCTCCCCAAATTCCATGGGATAAAAGCTCCCTAACCCGCAGCTCCCCCTATGGAGAACTTTCCCAATGGATTGCGAAAAATACGGAGGCGCAATCTGTCTGTTGGCTAGGCTCTTTTTCAGACTCCGAAATCCAAAATTGGGATCAAAGCATTGGCACATTAAGGAAAGTCTGCCAAATCCTTTCTTTTCTCTTGGGAGAGTATGCCTGGCCTCCTAAAGCCTTAGATTTATGGAGTTCCCTGCCTAAAAACTTAGGAATTCCAGTGGAAACCTATTGGACGCAAGAAAACAAATCCTTGCAACTGTTCCTTATCCGTAAAGAAGTGCTATCGAATAATACATGGATAGAACCACCCAAAAATTACATGATGGAGGAGTTGCCTTTGCTCGAAGAATACAAAAACGAATAGAAAATTTTATATCCCTATTTATTTTCTAGAGAATATAGTATAAGATAATTTTATCATTAGAGTATGTTTTTAACGAAACGTAGTAAATATGCGCTGCGGGCCCTGCTTTTTCTAGCAAGAGAACAGGCAAGAGGAACGATCTTGATCCAAGAAATAGCAGAAAAAGAGAAGATACCAAAAAAATTTCTGGAATCTATTCTTCTAGAACTCAAGAATAACGGGCTTTTAAGTAGTCGCAGAGGCAAAGGTGGGGGCTATGCTCTGGAGTATTCCCCAGAAAAGATTTCGATAGGCTCAGTAATTCGGCTCATCGATGGACCCATTGCGCCAGTTCGCTGCGTTAGCCAGTCGGCATACGCGCCCTGTGAGGATTGCTTGGATGAAAAAACCTGTGTCATCCGATATTTGATGAAAGAAACTCGCGATGTCATAGCCTCGGTTTTAGACAAAACGACCTTGCAGGAACTCTTACAAAGAGAAAATAAACTCAAAGCAGAAGCTACCGAAGGCTTTGTGTTTGAAATTTAGAAAAAAGTCTTAAGAACTTTTTTCTGCCCTTGGCCCCTTTCTGGTTTTCGACCGCCCCTTAAAGTTAAAAGACTAATGAATTGTTAATGCTATTGCCCTGCCAATCTAATTATAAAAAGGCAAGACAAACCTATATTCGCTGAAGAAGTTTGGCGTACTGACCGGTCGGAGCGTAAGCACGCAGTAGCGAAAGATGTTGAGAGCACCGCACGAGCGCCTACACAAAAGTCTGTAGCACCGGACAAAAGGGGGGCTCTGAAGGACCAGTGGGAAGCGCTAGAAAGTTTCTCTTGCCCAAGGCAAAACGGTAGCCGAACGGCTGGAGGATGGAAAGCAAGCGGACTAAACTACAAGAGAAAGAATTTTCTTGTGTCTTTGGGTGATAGTTAAGATGACATGCTAATTCTAGTCTGCTACCCTGGAGAACGAAACGGGCTTAGCAGTCCCGAGACAACTCGGCACAAAACCAAGACGCAAAGAATGAACGTGGGGCAGGCATAAGCAAGTCCCAAGTAAGTTTTTCGGGACAGAATTATTAGCAAACTTAGCCTATAGGGACCGCTTCAAAAAATTTTCGGGAAAACAATCTTAAGAAGGAAAAATAGAGAGGCTCCACCTAAAAAACCTATACCCAAGAGGAACCAGACTGCCCAGATTCTCAAAAGATGCTTTTTTTTCTCCAACGTCTCAACGATGCTCAATAACCTTTTGAGTAGTTCATCCTGATTGGAAGGACTCTTGCTTTTCTTGCTTTCTTCAACCACTATTTTCGTGATTTCTTGATGACTATCCGCAAGCGTATGAATAATTTCTTCAATCTGTTTTTGATAATTTTCTAGATAGGCAATAAAGTTTTTCATTGCCTCCCTGTTTTCTTCATCCTTTGTCGATGTTTGCGTAGGCAAGGATTGAAGTAAGCGGCTAACTTCCTTAGGGATCGTATCTAAATAAGCCGCATTGGCTTCTAGCAAAAGCAAAAGACCAGGAAGGGTATCCAAAGGCTTCTCCCCCTGACAATGCTCCATGTACCATTCCCATGCAAGCTCCCTTTTTTCAGGGGGTAGTCTAGAAATTGCTGCTTTCCAATACCTATGAGGATCCGATAAGCTCTCGGACTGGCCATTTACAGGAAGAGGAGTGGCATTGGGTTTTTGTTCATTAGCAATTGGCTGTTCTACCGGCGTTTTAAGCTCTTTTCCAACGGGGATCGAACCTTTCTGTGTCGGAAAAGCAAAGGAAGGTTTGGGAGGAACAGACCAAGTTGTTTTGAAAGGTTTCATTGAAGATTCGATAAATTAACCTTAGAACCCCTGGATTTTTGTGTAAATTCTTTGTTTTCCAAGGAAGGTTTCTTCCAGTTTTCCATCACTCGCCTTGCCTCTTCATCAGGCAGCAAATAGGAAGCTAGCCGATCGTACTGTTCGAAGATCTTTTTTATCCAATCTTCCAGTATCACCCGATGGAAAAGATCCATCTTGATTTTTTTATCCGATATAATCTCTAAAAGATTTAAGGGTCTTTGTAATTCGATTTCAAGCAGAGACAGATAATTGCGGGTATCAGAGAGGAGGGCAGGTAATTCCAAGGTAGCTGCACCTAATGTCGCCAGTTCTTTTTCTAGCTGACTGCCATCAAACATCCGCGTTTTTGGTGCTTTAGCCCTATTTTTTATCACCAGGTAATCGACATTATCCCCAAACTTTTCGACAATCTCTGCCAGTTCGTCCATGACACTCAAGTCATCAACGGGAAAGAGAAAGACCGTCGTCCGAATCCCC
Source organism: Candidatus Methylacidiphilum fumarolicum (assembly GCF_949774925.1). Lineage (GTDB taxonomy): Bacteria > Verrucomicrobiota > Verrucomicrobiia > Methylacidiphilales > Methylacidiphilaceae > Methylacidiphilum > Methylacidiphilum fumarolicum. The sequence continues at coordinate 257,725 of NZ_OX458932.1, read as the reverse complement.
GATTCCTTACTCCAATCTAAAAAATGGGCAAAATCGAACGAATGCAACAACACTCTATAAAAATGAGCTTGGGGATCTAGGACCGTCACGGATTTTTCAGGGATCGATCGAAATATTTTTAAAAAGTCTGCTTCAGGCTCCTCAGATAACGTTACTAATCTTGATTCGGGTATGGCTCGCGATAGGGTTTGATTATCATTATCTAGATCATAAGCCTGCCAGGCTACATTTCTTGCATTCATCCAGAAAATCTGTAAGGATGCCTGCGTGGATTTCCCAACATTGCCTTTGCTCTGCAAAGGTAGAGTCAAACGATGCTTAATCATAACTAATGAATGCTCCTCTCTTTCTTCTTTTTATTCCTTCCAAGGTTTCTTCCCATCTGCATACACAAAAATACTATATTGCTCCCTTTTTCTAATCTACTCAAAGCTCATCTAAACCCATTTTCAATATTTTTCAATGACAAAGTTCAAGCTTTCTTCAACTTTTTAGTCCCTTTTCTAGAGAAAAAATAGATCATTCCCACAATCTAGTTGCCATTAAACATCTTACGAACCTGGCATAAACCGTAGCACCCAGACATCCTCTTGTGGGCTTTGGGCAGTATCAAACCGGGCCGTTTTTAAACCAAAAGCCACTACTCCTGAACCATCTTCTATTCTAAGGCATGGAAAAGGCGTACTTACTGCACTACCAAATGTTTTTATCCATAAAAAATCTCCGCTTGAACTTAAAGAGGCAAAGAAAACCCTTTTTGGCTTTTGCCTAGAAGGAGCTTGCTGGGGATAGACCTCTTTGATTTCTCCCAACACATAGCAGTTGCCTTGACTATCAGACTCTACCGCAACAGGACTGAGAGACACACCAGAACCAAATTGTTTACACCAAAGCCGCTCTCCCCTAGAAGAGTAGCGAAAAACAAAGGTCTGAAGGCTATACAGATCCCTAGGGGATCGTCCTTCTTCCTCTGGACAGGAAAAACTGCCAGATACCCCACAGACGGTAAGCTCCCCCTTTTTCCCAGCAAAAACCGAAGCCACTAGATTGTTCCAATTTCCAGGAATCAATACATTCCATAAGGTTCTGCCTCTAGTGTCACATTTCCTAAGAAAAATATGGACATGAGTTACTATAAGCGGAGCACTTAACCATCCATAGTCCATGGTGTGACCAACATTGCCAGCATATGGTCCAAATCCAGCAGAATAGCCATAAAGCAAAAGTTCCTGGGGAGACGCAGAGCAGATTCCCTCCAAGGTATCAAGCGTCTCAGGACCAGAAGGCAACCAGCTATTTTCAGGGCTTTTCCCAAAAGCAAGGGGAAAACTGTCTATGACCTTTCCATTCGCTGCATAATGGATGATATCCAACGGACTGACACTCTTTTTATCCAAAGAAAGGATTAGGGGAGTTGGAACAACGACATACGCTCCTCCTGCTCCATCACCGATCGCTATTCTTTCTGGTAGCGAGAAGACCGCTTGACTCTCTATTTTCCATTGCTCTTCTCCTTGCGCTCCAAATTTCCACAAGATAAACTTGTTTTCGATAACGCCCCTAATAAATATTTCTTTAGAATCCCCTGAAAAGAGCGAAAACCGGTTGTCCATGCCATAACAATCAGCCACAGGTTTTTCCCAAAGCTCTCTGCCGTTCTTATCCCATTTGGCCAAAACGATCTTCCATAGATAGGAAGCGCCTGCAAAAGGCTTTTTAGCTTCCCGCGCAAAAATAAGATATATCTCCCCATTCGATGCGATGTAGAGATCGTAGGCTTTCTTAATCTGACCTTGCGCCAAGGGAACAGTCACCAGTTGTCGTGACGCACAAAATAGAGAAGAAAACGCAAGACAAATAGAGCAAAAGATCGTGAGGCTATAGAACCAATGGCGCAGAGAACCAGACATGCCATTTTTCCTTTATGGAGCTTTTCCTTTTAACTGTTCGAGTAGGTACCGGCATATCAATCTGACTCCAAAGCCCGTAGCCCCTTTTTCTAAATAGGGCAATTCTTTAGTGATCCACGCCGGCCCAGCTATATCCAAATGCACCCATGGAATATCTCCAATCCATTTTTGTAAAAAGGCAGCGGCCGTACAGGCTCCTCCTTCCCTCCCTCCCACGTTTTTAACCAATGCTACATCACTAGTAATGGCCTCATCAAACTCTTCTCCCAGCGGAAGTGGCCATAAAGGATCCCCATAGTCCGCACTGTTTTTCCACAGAAAATCAGCTAACTCTTTTCTATTGCTAAAAAGTCCTGCTTTCTGTTTACCAAGGGCCACAATGCAGGCTCCTGTTAAAGTTGCCAAGTCAAATACAAGCCTTGGGTTGAACCGATCAATGCCGTAGGCCAATGCGTCTGCTAACACGATTCTGCCCTCGGCATCGGTGTTCAGAACTTCCACGGTCTTTCCCCCATAGATCCGGATTATATCTCCAGGTCTATAAGCTTTACCACTAGGCATATTTTCTGCAGCCGCCAATATACCAACAACTCTGATCGGCAGGTTTAGCTTACTAACCGCTTCCATAATGCCTAAAACGGCACACCCTCCCATTTTGTCATACTTCATCTCGTCCATATGTTCCCCTGGCTTTATCGATATGCCCCCACTGTCAAAAGTTATAGCCTTCCCTACCACCAGCACAGGCTGCAATGGACTGGCTGGCTGATAATCCAGAACTATCAGCCGTGGTTCATTAGCAGAGCCTTTTCCTACACTTGTTAGTCCCCCAAAACCCTCTTTTTCTAGCCGCTCTCCATCAAAAACTTCGACCCTTAGCCCCTGCCTTGTCTGCGCTAACTCCATCGCTTTTAAAGCAAGCACTTCGGGATTGACATGATTCGCTGGCATGTTGCCTAGGCTTCTGACATAATTAACGGCTTCGGCTAGCGTCGCCCCTTGCTGCAGTTCCTTTTCTAGCTGTTGATAGTGTGATTCTACAATGTCTCCACTTATAATATTCAAAATCTCGAGTTTATTCTTCCTTTTTGCCTTCTCTTCTTTAAACTCTTCGAAACGGTAGGAACCCAGAATCGCTCCTTCTACCACAGCCGCAACAAAAGGCAAAAAGTCGGGTTGCTTTGAAAAATCGATCGAGATCTCTGTTGCTCCAATCTTCAAAAGCGATTTGACGCCAAAGCCAGCGGCCTTTCGAAACGTCTCTCCACTGTAGGGATGACTGCCTACTCCCACATAAAAAACTCTGCCCCAAGGCTCCCTCCATAAAAGCCCAGTAAGTTTTTTGCCATCGAATTCCTGCGGACTGACTCCCTCCTTTTGAAACTTATCCTGTTCGACAAAAACAATCCTATCCCCCCTGTTTTCCACTTCTTTCTTTAGACTTAAATTCATAGCCGCATCCTTTGTTGTCCTTTGAGACTCTACTTAGAGTTAGCCAGTAGGGACTCGACTCCAATCCCACGGAGTTCAAAGAGTCTTTGAATTGTTTCTTCGATCAAATTATTGGGACAAGAAGCCCCAGCCGTAATTCCGACATTGATTTCTCCTTCACCTAGCCAACCTTCCGTAATCACTTCTCTGCCTTCATGCAAGTTCCAATGTCGAATCTGCTGGGATGAGATTAATTTTTCAGCATTTTTTATGAAATAGGTTGGCAGCCTCCCCTCCCCAATTTCAGCTAAATGAGACGTATTGCTACTGTTATAGCCACCCACCACTATCAACAGATCGAGTTTCTCCCGATCAAGCATATCCAACAAAGCATCTTGTCTTTCCTGAGTCGCACCACAAATGGTATCAAAGAACCGAAAATGCTTATGAAGATTTTCTTTCCCATACCTGTCCTCTATGGCTTTACAGATCCGACGTTGCACCTCTTCTGTTTCTCCACGCATCATGGTCGTCTGATTGGCCACCCCTACATGACGCAGATGGATATCGGGATCAAAACCAGGAGAAACAGCCCCTTTGAATTTTTGCAGAAACTCTTGCTTATCCCCTCCGTAACGGATGTAGTTGCAAACATAATCGGTTTCTTCCAGGTTATAAACAACAAGGTATTGACCGTTACCATCTTCTCCTATGGCTCGAGAAGCGGTCGCTTTTGTTTCTTCATGCCAAGCCTTGCCATGGATAATCGAAGTCGCCCCTTCATTGCGATACTGTCTTACTCGTTTCCAGACAGTCATAACATCCCCACAAGTCGTATCAACGATCTGACAGCCTATCTGCTGAATTCTTTTCATCGTTTCTACTTCCGCACCAAATGCGGGGATAATCACTACGTCATCGGCTGTGAGCCCATCTAAAGAATACCGGCCTTGCACGGCCTGCAGCCTTTTTATCCCCATAGCTGTCAGCTGATCGTTGACTTCGGGATTATGGATAATTTCACCAAGCAAATAGATCCGTTTGGTAGGGAATACTTTTGTGGTGGCATAGGCCAGATCAATCGCTCTTTCGACCCCATAACAAAATCCAAAGGCCTTGGCTAGTTTGACTGTAATACCCCCTCCGGAAAGATACCGACCCGTAGTGCGCAAATATTCCACAAGGGGGCTACGATAATGGCTTTCGACCTCCGCCTTTACAAGGTTCATTACCTCTGGAGTTCTTAAATTGACTTTTGATGTTTTCTGCTGAATCTTTTCAGTCATTGCTGCCCCTTTTCTTTTTCTATACCACTCTCCACTATACAAGCCAACTTCTTTCAGTGATCAATCTAATTTAGGAAGAGGCGCATCTGTTTTGGGCTCCTGCGGTTTTGCTTTCTCATATCCAGGAGGAGGCCCTTCATAGAATTCTTTGTGTCTAATCTTGCCTCCAGCATGCCCTGTCCAAATGGTCATAAATAGCGCCGCAAAGCCAATGATAATAGTTGCCGTACCTAAAAAATTCATTCCTTTAGGAAATATCCCCAAAGCCACCAAAGAAAGAACGGCAAAAAGTCCTTCCGCATAAAGCACCCAGACTGCCCGCTCTCCTCTTTCCTTATGCGCATCAAGCCAGGCTTTCTCCTTGTCTGAAACCATTGCTTCGACCCGATCATATCCCTCTTCTCCATAACTCTCCACAAGCCAGCCTGAGGCACAAGTCAAAATGATCAACACTAACCCTACCGCTTGCACTCCCCTAGATTTCATTACCGAGCCAATGATAAAAGTCAAAAGCGCTAACCCTAATCCATAAATCGGTATAGGATTCAGTAGCACATGAACATACTCAGGCTGTTTAAGCGTCTCCAAAAAGTCTTTGAATTCGTTCACGGTGTTTCCACATTAAAGGCACTGACCCACTCCCTACCCCCGTTATATAGTCAAAAGCCTGCTCTCTTCTTTATTTACCTTCCTATCCATTGCTCCCTTTCCCCTCTCAAAGCCTCTATAGTTATGGCGTTTGTTTGGCAGAAGGTGGTAGCCCTCTTCCTCCACCGCTCCATTTCTTGAGGCAATTGATGTCCGGATCAGAACAAGCTGATTTGACTGTTTTAAAATAATTATTCATTTTGTCAAAACCATAGTAAAAAAAAGCCAATATTTAGAAGGACATAACCCTTTCTACCTTTGGAAACGGTTCCAGCCTGACACTAGATGGGAAAGAAAATCACCCCTCTTTATTAAAAAGAAGGCTATTCGCAACCAAAAGAGATACCAAGAGCCCTGGCCGTCTTAATTTCTGAGCAGTTCAAATCTACCTTTTTCAATACTTTAATAGCTTCATAAATAGGCACAGAACCAATCTTCCCATGCCTGTAACTGACCATGTAGCCAAACCTTTTTTCTCTGATCAAATCGACAGCAGCCGCTCCAAACATCATGCCTAAGTTTCTATCAAAGGCTGTCGGCTCCCCTCCTCTTTGAAGATGCCCAAGGACAACAGCTCGAGTTTCCTGGCCGGTCATTTTCATGATGACTTTTTCTAGATGCCTGCCTATGCCTCCAAATCGAGCTTCCTTCTTTATATTGGCTTCTTCCTCTAGAATATAATACTGTTCATCTTTGGGATGCGCCCCTTCGGCCACGACGATCATTGTTTGATGGCTGCCCTCAGCAATTCGCCTGCGGATATGATAAGCTATTTTTTCGTATTCGAATGGTATTTCAGGAATCAATATCACATTGGCCCCTCCTGCAAGCCCTCCATAGAGCGCTATCCATCCTGTGTACCGGCCCATAACCTCGACAACCATCACCCGCCTATGACTCGCCGCTGTGGTCCGTAGCCTATCCATGGCTCGACACACAAATTCCACAGCCGAATAAAATCCAAAAGAATAATCCGTTGCCGATAAGTCATTATCAATAGTTTTAGGGACTCCCACAATGGGTACTCTTTCCTCATATAGTTGCTGTGCAGCCGTCAAAGACCCATCCCCACCAACACAAATGAGTGCTCCTATTTCCAGTCCCTCAAGGGTCTCTTTAACCTCATCAATGAGATGTTTGGGCAACCTTAAGACCTCTCCAATCCCCGTCTTTGTTGTGAATCTGCCTCGATTCGTTGTTCCAAGAATGGTCCCCCCCAATGCAACGATGCCCTGGGTATCTTCTTCATGTAAAATTTGATACCGAACCGGTGAAATAAGCCCTTCAAATCCGTCAATAAACCCATACACTTCCCATCCAAGGAGCTCCGCAGAACACACCACGGCTCTTATAGCCGCATTCAGTCCTGGACAATCTCCTCCACTTGTCAGCACTCCTATTCTAAAACGTTTCATTTAGCACCGTTTATATTATTGATTTACAGGCGGATCATTAGCCACGCACAAATCCCTTTTCTAAAGAATGGATGGCTTTCTTAGTTACTGGGAAGCAACAGTCTTCAAGGCGTCTTTTAACCGCTCAAAGCTAGGCAACTCAAGAGGTGTTGGAGTCACTTCCACATATCGAATCTGCTGATTCCTATCGATAAGATAGACAGCACGGGCTGCCACATCTCCAATACCTATTAAGCCAGGTAACAAAACATCATAAGCTTTGCAAACCACTTTGTTCAAATCAGAAAGCAAAGGAATTTTGATCCCCTCATGCTTTGCCCACGCTTCCTGAGCAAAAGGGTTATCAACACTTATTCCAAAAACCTTCGCCTGGAGCTGTGCATACTCATTGATAGAGGCGGTCATAGTGCACATCTCCTGGGTGCAAACGGGAGTAAAGGCCATTGGGAAAAAGAGCAACACGACATTATTTTGAGCAAGCTCTTCCTTTAAATGAACTTGTTTAATTCCCTCTGGGTATTTGGAACTAAGGGTAAAATCAGGAGCCAGACTACCAACTGCCAGTGCCATAACTTTTCCTCCTTGTATAGTAATAAAATAAACACAAACAGAAATTATCCAATTCCTTTGGCTTGCAGCTCTTTCATTGCCGCTTTCCTACTGAATTTATACCGGCCTTTCTCATCGACCCCTATACATTTTACCCAAATTTCTTCTCCCACTCTCACCACCTGATCCACTCTGCGAACCGGTGTATCCGATAGCTCAGAGATATGGACCAATCCTTCTCCTTTTCCCTTTATTTCAATAAAACATCCAAAATCCTTCACCGAAACAACCTTGCTTCTATACAATCCCCCTACTGTCACTTCCCCAACCATATCTTCGATCATCGCTCTTGCGCTTTCTAAACTTTCTGCTGAAGAGCTGTAAATCAACACCGTCCCATCATCTTCAATAGTGATTTCGGCCCCAGATTCCGCAGAAATCCTCTTGATAGTCTTTCCTCCAGGTCCAATCAAAAGACCGATTTTATCCGGATGAATCTTTATCTTTTCTATCCGTGGCGCATGTTTTGAAATTTCTGGCCGAGCCACATTAATGACTTTATCCATGTGTTCGAGTATGATCAGGCGAGCCCTCTTGGACATAAATATAGCTTTTTCCATCACCTCCAAAGGAATACCTTTGAGTTTTAAGTCCAACTGAAAGCCGGTTATCCCTTTTTTAGTGCCCGCTATTTTAAAATCCATGTCCCCATAATGATCTTCAAGACCAATGATATCTGTCAAAAGACAGTAATGAGACCAGTCAAAATCATCCTCTCCACCTTTGACCAATCCTACAGAAATCCCAGCGACATTAGCTTTGAGAGGCACACCCGCATCCATTAGCGCCAAACTCCCCCCACAGACCGTTGCCATCGACGTGGAGCCATTCGATTCCAATATTTCAGAACTTACTCTAATAGCATAGGGGAAATCCGTTTCTGAAGGAATTACAGGCACTAAAGACCTCTCAGCCAAAGCGCCATGTCCGATTTCTCGACGACTCTGACCAAATACTTTTCCTACCTCTCCTACACTAAAGGGGGGGAAAAAATAATGGAGTAAAAATCGCTTGCTCTGTTCCCCTCCTCCATAAGCGTCTAGTTCCTGCGCTTCATTCAATGAAGCAAGAGTTGCCATGCAAAGGGCCTGAGTTTCTCCTCGAGAAAATAAGGCTGATCCATGGGAACGGGGAAAAATAGAAGTCTCAATTGTAATCGGTCTAATATCCTCAAGTCCTCGACCATCACACCGCTTCTGTGTCGTTAAGACATTCCTCCGGAAAATTTCTCTTTGAAGAAGATCAAAAGACCAACTAATTTCCATTGGAGTAGCTTGAGGGAAGCTCTGAATAATTTTTTCAGTAATTTCTTGCTTGATCTTTGCTAAGCTATTGTGTCTCAGAGTCTTAGAAGGAACATACAAAGCTTCTTCAATTTGATGGGAAAATAGATCAGCTATCCACTTCGTTATTTCCACATTCTCCTTAAACAAGACGCATTGCCTTTTAGGTTTCCCCGCCTTTTCCGCAAGCTCTTTCTGTGCAGAGATTAAATCTTGAATGCTCTGATGCGCGAATGCCAAGGCTTTGATAAATTCTTCTTCTGGAAACTCTCTAGCACTGCCTTCGATCATTAGCGGATAATGTTCACTACCGACATAAACGAGATCCACATCGCTTATCTCTCTTTCTCGATGCGTGGGATTGAGGATCCAGCGACCATCAATTTGACCGATACGCACAGCCCCAACCGGACCGTTAAAAGGCACATCCGAAAGCATCAAAGCGGCCGAAGCTCCATTGATCGCTAAAATATCAGGGTCATTTTGTCCATCAGCTGAAAGCAGGGTTCCTAAGATTTGTGTTTCGTAAAAATAGCCTGTTGGGAAAAGAGGGCGCAAGGGCCTATCTATCATTCGAGAAGTCAAAATTTCCTTATCAGTTGGCCTCCCTTCTTTTCTAAAGTAGCCGCCTGGGAATCTTCCCGCTGCTGCCGCTTTTTCTCTATACTCAACCTGTAATGGTAAAAAATCCTGCTCTTCTTTTAATTCCGTTACAGATACCACCGTTACCAAAACGGCCGTTTCCCCATAGGACACCGTCACAGATCCATCAGCCATTTTTGCGAGTTTGCCCGTTTCAAAGATGATTGACTGATCTCCAATATTTCTCTTTACATTTACATATTCTGGCATAAGTATCTACAGAGTCTACACTCGACGGCTGAAGCTAGAAACAGCGAGCTTTGTTATTTTCTCAGTGAAAGCCGGTTTAGCATTTCACGATACTTTTCCGGCTCTGTTCGATTCAGATAATTCAGGAGCTTCCGTCTCCTATTCACCATCCGAAGAAGTCCTCTTCTTGAACTATGGTCTTTGCTGTTTTTTTTGAGATGCGTTGTTAACCGCTGAATCTTATTTGTAAGCAAAGCAATCTGAACAACGGCAGAGCCCGTGTCTTTTTCATGCAGTCTGAACTGCTCAATGAGCTTGTGTTTTTCAATTTCTTCTTCCATACGCAATGTCATTATTGATATTATTCAGAAGCCGCAAAGTGGCAATAACCTTTTCACATTTTTTATTTAAAGTTTAGACATTCGTAGATTCACTCGTAGTCGTCAACGAAAAAAAACTTCCATCTATTTTTTACAGAAAACACCTTAAAATCCCAGGATTTGCCGTGGGGGAAAAGACAATACCAATGTTATTATATGTCTGGAACATCAAGAAAGAAAAGACACACTAACAGAAAAGCATGCTGCAGAAAAAAAATGAAAAAGAGGCCACTAGCTGATATAGTCAAGACATGCACCCTACCGATGAGGCCACACTCAACCAGGGCCTTGTGGAACTAGAAATTCCAGAAGTATTCAACGAGGACTGGCTTGCTGTCCTACCAGAAGATTTCCCTAAGTGCCTAGTCGTTAGTGGGAGAATAGCCAGGGCAGATGGCGAACCCATAACGATAGAGCAATATCTGGAACTGCCAGAAGATTTCCCAGCCCTGCTCAACGAATACGGAGAACTGGAAATGTCCCCAGCTTCAGACAACGTTCATAATAACAGGCGTAATGCACTGTTTCGCCTATTATCATTTTACTGTGAGCAGTGTGACAATCCTAATGGGGCTAGAATTGAAGAGGAAATCTTCGTTCCTGGATTTCGGTCCTATAGGCCAGATTTAACCTATTTTAGTAGAGAGCGGCTACAGACAGCGATTCAACCCCTAGGGAAAAGAGGACAGCGCTATGCGGTAGAGGCTCCTGATCTAGTGGTGGAAATCCTTTCCTATTCCAATCTTGAAAAAGTAGTGGTGGGGGATGAGAAAAAATTATGGAAGCAGAAGGACCTCTCAGAATGGGCTCCCATATTCAAAGAGCTGATTAAGGATAAGAACCTGACAAAAATAGACCTCCATTTGAAGCTTTACGAAGCAACCCAGGTTAAGGAAGTCTGGATTGTGGGAGAAGCCAATAACGTGTATTGCCCAAAACTAACGGTATACAGACTTGCTTCGGGAAAGCTAAACAAAATAGCTGAATTTATGGCTGGAGAACTCTTTAGCTCCCCTCTTTTCCCAAACCTAGCAATCGATCCACAGTGGATAGAAAGTGGTGCACCAAAAGAATTTTATCGCCTTTCATTTATTCCAAAACTTGACCACGACATAGACGCAAACAAAAGTCCTGAATTAGCTGCACAAGCCAAGCAGTTGATTAGGCGCATCCAGCAGGCGTTGACTCTTCCCTCCCAGTAAGCAGTATAACAAGGGCAGGAAAAGCATTATAGAGCTGGGAACATCTAGATGAGCCACTCAGCAGAAAAAAATGGATAAAAGGCCACTATCTGATATAGTCAAGACATGCACCCTACGGATGAGGCCACACTCAACCAGGGCCTTGTGGAACTAGAAATTCCAGAAGTATTCAACGAGGACTGGCTTGCTGTCCTACCAGAAGATTTCCCTAAGTGCCTAGTCGTTAGTGGGAGAATAGCCAGAGCCGATGGCGAACCCATAACGATAGAGCAATATCTGGAACTGCCAGAAGATTTCCCAGCCCTGCTCAACGAATACGGAGAACTGGAAATGTCCCCAGCATCTGATGAAACTCATAACAACAAGCGAAGTAGATTGTGCGATATGCTCCGTTATTACAGCACACTCAACGGTAATCCTGATGGAGTAGAAACGGAAAGGGAAATCTTCGTTCCTGGATTTCGGTCCTATAGGCCAGATTTATCCTATTTTAGTAGAGAGCGGCTACAGACAGCGATTCAACCCCTAGGGAAAAGAGGACAGCGCTATGCGGTAGAGGCTCCTGATCTAGTAGCGGAAATCCTTTCCTATTCCAATCTTGAAAAAGTAGTGGTGGGGGATGAGAAAAAATTATGGAAGCAGAAGGACCTCTCAAAATGGGCTCCCATATTCAAAGAGCTGATTAAGGATAAGAACCTCACAAAAATAGATCTCCATTTGAAGCTTTACGAAGCAACCCAGGTTAAGGAAGTCTGGATTGTGGGAGAAGCCAATAACGTGTATTGCCCAAAACTAACGGTATACAGACTTGCTTCGGGAAAGCTAAACAAAGCAGGAGAATTTATGGCTGGGGAACTCTTTAGCTCCCCTCTTTTCCCAAACCTAGCAATCGATCCACAGTGGATCGAAAGTGGTGCACCAAAAGAATTTTATCGCCTTTCATTTATTCCAAAACTTGACCACGACATAGACGCAAACAAAAGTCCTGAATTAGCTGCACAAGCCAAGCAGTTGATTAGGCGCATCCAGCAGGCGTTGACTCTTCCCTCCCAGTAAGCGGTATAATAAGGATGGAGAAAGAAGAGAAGTTCACACTAACAGAAAAGCATGCTGCAGAAAAAAAATGAAAAAGAGGTCACTATCTGATATAGTCAAGACATGCACCCTACGGATGAGGCCACACTCAACCAGGGCCTTGTGGAACTAGAAATTCCAGAAGCATTCAACGAGGACTGGCTTGCTGTCCTACCAGAAGATTTCCCTAAGTGCCTAGTCGTTAGTGGGAGAATAGCCAGGGCCGATGGCGAACCCATAACGATAGAGCAATATCTGGAACTGCCAGAAGATTTCCCAGCCCTGCTCAACGAATACGGAGAACTGGAAATGTCCCCAGCATCTGATGAAACTCATAACAACAAGCGAAGTAGATTGTGCGATATGCTCCGTTATTACAGCACACTCAACGGTAATCCTGATGGAGTAGAAACGGAAAGGGAAATCTTCGTTCCTGGATTTCGGTCCTATAGGCCAGATTTATCCTATTTTAGTAGAGAGCGGCTACAGACAGCGATTCAACCCCTAGGGAAAAGAGGACAGCGCTATGCGGTAGAGGCTCCTGATCTAGTAGCGGAAATCCTTTCCTATTCCAATCTTGAAAAAGTAGTGGTGGGGGATGAGAAAAAATTATGGAAGCAGAAGGACCTCTCAAAATGGGCTCCCATATTCAAAGAACTGATTAAGGATAAGAACCTGACAAAAATAGACCTCCATTTGAAGCTCTACGAAGCAACCCAGGTTAAGGAAGTCTGGATTGTGGGAGAAGCCAATAACGTGTATTGCCCAAAACTAACGGTATACAGACTTGCTTCGGGAAAGCTAAACAAAGCAGGAGAATTTATGGCTGGAGAACTCTTTAGCTCCCCTCTTTTCCCAAACCTAGCAATCGATCCACAGTGGATTCAGGACGGAGTACCAGCAGGATTTTATCTAATAAGATTTTTCCCAAAGCTCTACGCTATAAAAGATGAAAACAACCCGCAACTGACCTCCCAGGCCTATCAGCTTATTCAGCGCATCCAGCAGGCTTTGACTCTTCCCTCCCAGTAAGCAGTATAACAAGGGCAGGAAAAGCATCTTTATCCATCATGGACCAAAAGGATCTATCAGGGAACGTCGGACTCTTCACCAAGAATATTCCCAGGGAAATTAATTGGAAGGGCTTTTCTTTTGCATTTTTTTTATAAAATCGAGAGCCGATTGGATAATTTGACCTGCACTTTCTTTAATTGTTTCTGTGGCCGCTGCAGTAAGCCTTGGGCTGAGGTCTTCTTTAGGATCTTGGAGGGAGCCACTAATATTCACCGTGGTCCATTGATAGCCGTTCTTTTCTTGGGAAAAAACCTTTTCTTTAGCTCCAGGTAGGAATTCAAGTTGGCCTGGATTAATCCCTGTAAAGAGCTTTCCATGAAGTTGATCTCCTATCACTTCGATTTGACCTTCTATTCTGATTTTTCCTTTACATTCCATTTCGATATTGGAAAGTTCCGTTTTGCTTTTTGAAATAAAAAGGGTTGCTTTGCCTGTATCAATAGGTAGCCTGTTTGTTGTCCCTAGAAGGGCTAAAGAAGCTAACAAGGGAAGGGCTTCGATCACTCCATTTTTCAAATAAATAGTCCCCTCAAGAGAAGTCTCCATTGTTGGAGACTGGCTTAAGAAAGTTTTCCCATTGATATCCCCATCTATTTTTCCTTTCCACGATGCAGGCAGAAAGAGGGGCAGTGGCAGGGAGTGTAAAGTCAATTCCATATTTTTTTCTTTGCTTGCCCACTTCCATTCGCCATTGGCTTCTATCTGGCCATGAGGTTCACTAACCACAACACACTTGGAGATATAGAGTCCATCGGAAAAAATTTTTAGGAATAGCTCTTTTATTATGAGTGGATCCAAAGAACCGAAAGTAAGACGTCCTCCTTTTCCTTGAGCTGTCCACATATCCGTCCCAGAGGATTTTAAGAGCTCTACGGACATATTGTAAAGCTTGCCCCCTCCAGCGATTTGTTTAGGCCATTTTAAAGTGCAGTTGTTGATGACAATCTTCTTCAATTCCACTTTTTTGGGGATCAAATTTTGATAAAAAGCTTCTTTATGCGGAGAGGCAGCTTCACTATATGAGGCTAATGATGGATTTGGAGAGCCAGTGGAAAGTTCTTTAGGAAATTGTTCTTTAAAGGCGATTTCTAGAGTGTTTACATTGAGCTGTTCTATGTACCAAGAACCAGAAAAAATTTTTCGTAGCAAAAGCTGGCATTCGATGTTGGATCCGACTATGCTTCCGATGGGACTGGATGGTTCTCCTCTACCGGTATATTTATCAGTTAGGAGGAGATTTCCCTGTAGATGCAATGGCTCAAAACTCCCTTCTACCTTAATGGCTTCGGTGATTTTTCGAGAAAGAAATGTTCTAAACCCTTGACTTGAAATATAGCCATCTATGATAGAAAAAAAGCTCACGATGAGGCCTATGAAAAGCAATGAGAGTATTACAACCAAATAAGCTAAATTCTTGTACATTGTGTTTTTTCTTTTATCTTATGCAAGAGCTTTTTTATCATAATCCTTACTAATGAATCTGCAAGCTGTCGACTTCAGTTGATGATTAAAGTCAGAAAGCTTATTGTTAGGTTTTTCCATCTTCAATCATTATGATTTTATTTATCGTCCGCAGACTATTAGCTCTTATTCCTCTTTTGCTTGGAGTCACTTTTATGGTTTTTTTCTTAATGTCTTTGACCCAAACAAACTATTTAACCCCCTTGAAGGCTGAAAGGGATATCAGCCCCCAAATGATTGAAGCATTGGAAAAGAAATTTGGTTTGGATAAACCATGGTACGAACGGTATTTCCTTTGGCTAAACAACGTTCTTCATGGTGATTTTGGTTATTCTTGGATTTATAAGATGTCAGTGATCGAGCTGCTGATGCAAAGGGTGCAAGCCACCCTTTTGTTGAATCTCAGTTCACTATTGCTAGCCTGGTGTATTGCTATACCAATTGGCGTATTGTCTGCTATTTACAAAGATTCTTTATTAGATCGACTCAGCTCCTTTTTAGCCTACATTTCCATTTCTTTTCCGGAATTTTTTTTAGCCCTCCTCGCCGTTTACTTTGCCGCTCGCACTGGTTGGTTCCCCATTGGAGGATTAACATCCATAGAGTATCCTTTTCTTTCTCCTATAGACAAATTAGTAGACATAGCCTATCATCTGGTGCTTCCCACCCTTGTCCTCGGTATCGGAGGGGTTGCCAACATGATGCGGATAATGAGAGGTAGTTTTTTAGATGCGATCCGTGCTGATTATGTGTTAACGGCCAGAGCCAAGGGACTTCCTGAAAATGCGGTCATGTTCCGGCATGTGCTACGGAATGCTATCAACCCCTTAATAAGTACCTTTGGGTATGTTATTGCTGGACTATTGAGCGGCTCTCTTTTAGTGGAAAACATAATGAACTATCCAGGAATTGGGCAGCTGATTTATTCCGCTTTAATGAAACAGGACCAATTTGTGGTTTTAGGTTCTGTTGTCTTTAGTTGTCTTTTATTAGTTTTAGGGAATTTGATTGCCGATATTCTTTTGGCTTGGGTCGATCCCCGAATCGTCCATCATGAATGAGAAAAGATCTTATATTAAAGAACTATTGAGAAATCCTTTTGGGCTTTCTGCTTGCCTTATCCTTTTGTTTCTATATCTTATCGCGATTTTGGCCCCTTTTCTAGCACCCTACGAACCTTCCGATCAAGATCTAAAGAAAACCTATCATCCACCGACAAAAATTTATTGGCACTCCGCTAGGTTCGTTGTGGCACGTTACAAAAATGTAGACCCATCGTCAGCAATGTATAAAGTGATCGAGGGGGATTACTGTCCTCTGAAATGGTTCGTCCATGGATATGCCTACCGATTGCTTGGAATTTTTCCTTCTGATATCCATCTTTTTGGGGTGGATAAGCCGGATCGAGTCTATCTGTTGGGTAGCGATAATACGGGAAGAGACGTTTTTTCAAGATTAGTGTATGGCTCTCAAGTTTCCTTAAGTATCGGACTGATTGGGGTGTCTATTACCATGATTCTAGGCCTATTGATCGGTGGGCTCTCGGGCTATTATGGAGGATGGTTCGACAATGTCGTGATGCGGCTGACTGAGTTTTTAATGGCCGTACCGGCTCTTTATCTTTTATTGGCTTTAAGAGGCATCTTTGGGGTGAAGTTTAGTTCCGCTCAGGTCTACTTCCTTATCGTCATCATACTGAGTTTCATTGGTTGGTCAGGATTTGCCAGAGTGATTAGGGGACTTGTTCTTTCCCTACGGTCCCAAACCTTTGTCGATGCAGCCATTGTTCTGGGTCAATCCTCGGTGAAGATCCTCCTCAAACACCTCCTACCTAACCTGGCGAGTTATCTTCTTGTGTCGGCTGCTTTATCGATTCCTGGATATATTTTAGGAGAAGCAGCTTTGAGCTTTCTTGGCCTTGGGATTCAGGAACCTTCTGCTTCCTGGGGGCTCATGCTAGCACAAGCCCAGGATATGAAGGTATTCATGCTTAATTTCTGGTGGCTGTTGACTCCTGGAATTGCTATTTTGATAACCGTGGTAGCTTTTAATATGCTAGGCGATGTGCTTCGGGACCTTGTGGATCCAAAATTTCGTATTTATCAAACAAAAAGAGGCTAATTTGTATTAATTGATAGTAAGGAAAAAAGTTTAAACCTAATAGGATATAGTACGCATGCTTCTTCAAGTAGAAGACCTTCATGTCCATTTTTTAACTCAGTCCGGTGAAATCCCTGCTCTGCGTGGGGTAAGTTTTTCAATAGAAAAGGCAGAGTCGGTTGCTATTGTTGGGGAAAGTGGAAGTGGCAAATCGGTGACCGCCCTGTCTTTGACAAAACTTTTGGAGAGTCCGCCTGCTGTATACAAAAAAGGGAAAATTCTTTATGAGGGAGTAGACCTCTTGGCACTGTCGCAAAAAGAATTACGAAAGTATCGAGGTGGAGAAATCGCTTATGTGTTTCAAGAACCCTCAACCTCTTTGAATCCAGTCTATTCCATTGGTTTTCAACTTTTGGAGGCTATTGAACTCCACCAACCTCATCTCAAAGACAAAAAGGTTCTTGGCTTAGAGGTATTGCAAAAGGTAGGGATCGTTGATTGCCAGAGGGTCTGGAAAAGCTATCCGCATGAACTGAGCGGAGGCATGCAGCAAAGAGTGATGATCGCCATGGCCCTGCTATGCAAACCAAAGCTTCTTGTTGCTGATGAACCTACTACAGCCCTTGATGTCACCATCCAAGCACAGATTCTAGAACTTTTTGCTAAAATTCAGAAGGATCTGGCCATGTCTGTCTTGCTGATTACTCATAATTTTGGTATAGTCAAAGGCTTTTCTGATCGGGTGGTGGTAATGTTCAGAGGGCAAGTGGTTGAAGAAGGCCCAACTGAAAAAGTGATTTATTCCCCTACCCATCCCTATACCAAGGCTTTGATTGATTGTGTTCCAAGACTTGGAGAAAAAGGGAAAAGATTGCGTGCTATCGATTATTCTTTGATAGAATCTTCCCTGAACTTATGACTGGACCTACTGCTTCCTCTCCACTGCTTAGCGTTAATTCCCTTAAAGTCTATTTCCCAATTCGGAAAAGCCTACTGGGCCGTTCGAAAGAGTGGGTTAAGGCTGTTGACGATGTGACCTTTACAATTAAAGAAGGACAAACCATTGGACTCGTTGGTGAAAGCGGCAGCGGGAAAACGACTATAGGCAGAACGATTGTAAGACTGCAAGACCCAACCTCAGGTTCTATTCTTTACGAAGGCAGGCCAATTCATAATCTAAGCCAAAAGCAATTTCGTCCGTATAGAAAAAAAATACAGATGATTTTCCAGGATCCTCATAACTCTCTAAACCCTAGGCTCACTATCGAATCGATCTTAAGAGAACCTCTAGATATTCACTTTCCAGGCATGGAGAAAAAACAAAAAAAAGAAAAAATTGTTGAGCTTCTCGAAAAAGTCGGACTCAGCGCTGAGCATCTGTATCGATACCCTCATGAATTTAGCGGAGGCCAGCGGCAACGGATCGGCATAGCCCGGGCCTTAGCCGTCGGACCGAAACTGATCATATGTGATGAACCTGTAAGTGCCCTGGATGTCTCGGTGCAGGCACAGATCATTAATTTGTTAATGGATCTACAGCAAGAATTTAACCTTTCCTACCTTTTCATTTCTCATGATTTGGCTGTAGTCGAATACCTTAGCGATTATGTGCTTGTGCTCAATAAAGGGAGGATTGTGGAAGAAGGATCACCAGAAGAAATTTATAAAAATCCAAAAGATGAGTATACCAAAAAACTCATTGCCTCCATTCCTTCCATCTAGCGACATTCTATGTGGATCGATTCGACTATTTTAGCTTCTTTCCAACGATCTTTAACAGACATTCATCGGGTCTATACATCGGAATGGGGATGGATAGAAAGGTATGGAGAAGACTATGTAGTGGTCTTAAACGAAGAACAAAGAAAAGAGGAGTTGGTTGAATCGCTCTTTTGTTGGAGTCGGTCCCATGGATTATCCCCTAGAAGAGTATTTTTAAAAAAGCGTTTTAAAAAAGAATGCCCTGCCTCTGAGGGGCTTCTACAACTCTATGGAGAAGAGACTCTGCCCCTACAAACTATTTGTCATGAAAATGGACTTTCTTACTCGATCCGTTTTCATGGAGGTAGTTCTCCAGGCTTATTTATAGATCAAAGACAAAATCGGTTATTTTTAAGAAAGAGGAAAATCGGCAAGCTTTTAAACCTATTTGCTTTCAGCTGTTCCTTTGGACTGTGTGCCGCTGTTGCTGGAGGTCAAAGTTGGAATGTGGATCTTTCGGCTAAATTTTTAGAATGGGGCAAAGAAAATTACAGGCTTAATGGAGTTGACCCCACAGGACACACATTTTTGGCTATTGATGCCAGAGAATCTTTGAAGCTACTCCGCAAAAAACATCTTAGGTTTGATCATATCATTATTGATCCCCCCACTTTTTCCTGTGGCAGGCATGGCAAGCATTTTTCTTTTCCTAGGGATTTTGAGGCAATGCTTGATCAAGCATTGGATCTCTGTTCAGAGGAACTAACAACCCTTTTTCTTTCCACTAACTACAGAAAGTGGGAAACAAAGAGGCTTTTCTCAAAAGCCCAAAAAGTAGCAGCAAAAAAAAACCTAAAGCTTTCGCTGCTTCACGGCCCGTTTCCTTTACCAGATATACCTTTGACTGAGCTGCCAGCCTGTTGCTGGATAGAAGTAAGACGCTAGGCAAAGCCTTTAGTGCGCTTTCTAGCTCTAAGAGATGGCCACAGAAGAACATTTTACGTTCCCACCGCCGCAGCATTTAGACAGCCCCCCAGGAATTCGGCGCACCTTTGGAACACTGACCCTCTTGTGCGACAGCTCATGACTACACAAGAAAGTGTCATTGTTATGGAAACGGTTTGAATCCTTCCAGTTTAAGGAGTTTTTCTTTCATTGATTTTCCGCCCAAGCTATAATGGCCAATTTGTCCATTTTTTCTAATCACGCGATGGCAGGGAATCAGCAGAGGCAAAGGGTTTTTTGCTAGGGCTGATCCAACAGCCCTAACAGCAAGAGGATGGCCTATTTCTTCTGCCAGTTGACTGTAGGTTTTTACGGTCCCTTTGGGAATTGTTTTTACCCGTTCCAATACCATTTTGTAAAAGGGAGGAAGCCCTTGAAGCGAAAGTTCTCCTTCAAAAATATCCCCGTTTAGGAGACTCTTGGACAGAAGGCTAAAAAGCATGGGCGATTGCCTTTGACTTTCTAGAATCCATTTAGATAAGTGAGGAGTCTTTGGGTCAATCTGTTGGAGGCTTGCAGGCTGACCTTCGATTAAAACTATCCTCACAGGCCCCACCACACTTTCAAGAAAAATATGTTCTTTAGGCCGATCTTGTGTGGAAATCATGGCGTCCATATCTCTTCTATATTCCAGACTAATGGGCCGATACGAGGAATTTTTACATTCCGCCACCGGTTTTTCAATCCAACATAAGTATTTGGAGTTACCAGATAGATATACGGCTGCTCCTCACTCATAATTTCTTGAACTTTAAACCAGCATTGAATCCTCTTCGCCTCGTCCAAGGTAGTTAACTGTTCGACCATAAGCCTGTCTATTTCTGCTTCCCAGGGAGTAGCCGGCTGTGGTTGGTTAGGATACCACTGATGCAGTCTCCCTTTGCTCATGAACACAGACATGCCATCGGCAGGATCTCCTCCTCCCGTTAGTCCAAGCAGACAGGCTTCATACTCGTAACTGTCACTAATTTTGGTTACGAGCGTGCCAAAATCGATGAATTGCAGGAGCACTTCAATGCCTATCTGTTTTAAGTTTTCTTTAAAGATGGTGGCCATGGCCGTGCGGATTGGATTTTCTTGATTGGTCAGAAGCGTAAAAGAAACTGGATGGTTGTCCTGATCAAAAAGCCTTCCAGTGGCATCCCGGTGGAATCCAGCCTGTTCTAGAAGCTGCAAAGCAAGGCTAGGATTATAGGGATACTTTTTAACGTTGGGGTTATACCATTTTACATTGGCTGGGGTTTCAGGGCCCCAAAGCGGGGTCCCCCTTCCAAAAAGCACGCCATTAATAATCCCTTCCCTATCAATGGCATAAGAAATAGCTTGGCGGAAGAGTCTATTTTGAAACCATTTGAGCTTGTAAGGAAGGACATAAGGGTCGTTATTTTTGTTTTTCCCAGGGTTCTGATTAAACCAAAGAAAGGAAGAAGCGGTAGAGGGACCTCTGTCGTAAATGGTGTAGTGATAAATATTTTCCCCTTTTTGAACCCATGCGACGTTGTCTGGACTTATTCCTTCGATGTCTGTTTGACCGGAAGCAAAAGCAATCAAGCTGGCGTTAGCATCCTTGACGAACTTGACAATTAAATAATCGATATAAGGCAACCGAATATCCCCATCGGCTTTTTTCCAGTATCTGGGATTAGCTTCTAGAACGATTCGTTCTCCAGGATTATACGAAAGAATCAAAAAGGGCCCACTTGCAACAATCGACTTAGGATCCTTTTTGGCTGTGCTTATATTCCATTGATTTTGTAAAGATCCATCCTTGAAATAGGGTTCGAGGATATGTTTGGGCATCAAGGGAAAGCCTGACATGTAGCGTAAGAAAGGAGCAAAGATTTCAGGGGTTTGGATCTGAATGGTTTGATCATCGATCTTTTCTACTTTAAAAGGTTTTCCGTTTACAGAAAGATCATAAGCATTACGGTTAGGGAACCTGGGATCGTAAATACAGGCAAAGCTAAAGATCACATCATCAGCGGTCAGCGGTACGCCATCGCTCCAACTAAGCCCTTTTCTGAGTTTAAAGCGAAAAGTCTTATTGTCGGGAGCTACCTCCCACTGCTTTGCCAGCCCTGGGATCACATGATCTTCTATCGGATCATAGGAAAGCAGACTATCAAACATCAGATTAAGGAACGAAGCAGAAGTAGCATCTTCAGAGACAAGCCAATTAAAAGTAGAAGGCTCTGCGGCACTCGTTTCTATGAATATGCCTCCTTGCTTTCCTTTAGGCATGGAAGATGTTTCCATTTCCTCAAAGAAAGGATAGGCTGGTCGCTGCGCCTTTTGGATTTTTTTTTGCCGGTTACATCCACCGGCTAGTAAAGAGAAAAGCAAAAGAAAGAAAAGAAGCCACCATAGGGCTAGGGATTCCCTTTTTTCTCCTTTTTTTATTGGATTAGACAGATGAAATAAAAAAAAAGTTTCACGGGAAGAAAAGCATTGGTGGAATCGCACGGAGTTAAAAGGTATCATCTTATTGAAAAAAACAAAATTGAACAAAAACGCAACAGAACAATCTTGCAAAAAGGACACTTTAGATCTTTTTATAAGAGAGGCGGAATCAAAAGGAGTAGATCGTTGTGATAATGCAAAGGACTATACGCGAACCGGTGAGCGTGGAAGGACTATCCCTACATACCGGTAATCCAGTAAGAATTGTCATTAAGCCAGCGGAAGCTGACAGTGGCTATGTATTTAAAAGGGTTGATCTTCCCGATGAACCCACCGTGCAGGTATCGGTGGATAACGTCAGGCAAACGGAACGAGCGACGACAATAGGAGAAGGAAACGTCAAGGTTCATACCGTTGAACATGTTTTAGCTGCTTTAAGCGGCTGTGGGGTAGATAATGCGCTCATTGAACTGAATGCCAATGAGCCACCGATTGGAGATGGCAGTGGCATGTTCCTAGTCAATGAAATCTTAAAAGTTGGAACGGTCGAACAGGATAAAGCAGTTTCTTTTTTTGAGCTGAGAGAACCAGTTTGGGTGGAAGGCGAGGATGGAGCCTACATTGCTGCCTGGCCTGATCAGAACTTTTCGATTAGTTGTACCCATGTCAGTCACACAGGACTTTTTACGCAGTATTTTAGCTGGAAGTACGATATCAAAAGTTTTGTAACTGAGATTGCCCCTGCCCGAACTTTCGTCTTTTATGAGGAACTGGTTCCTCTTATCGAAAAAGGGTTGATTAAAGGAGGCAGTCTAGATAATGCAATTGTCATTAGGGGGGAAGCAGTCTACAGTCAGCAGCCTTTGCGGTTTGAAAACGAGTTTGTCAGACACAAAATTTTTGACATGATTGGAGACTTTGCTCTCTTTCCCAAGAGATTAAAAGCCAGAGTTGTGGCCGCTCGGCCTAGTCATTTTCTGAATGTCAAATTCATCAGAGAAATACAGAAAGCCTATAAGAATTATCTGTCCCATTTGATGCCCGTTGAAAATATCCCCGTTGGGGAAGGCGCCTTAGATATCAACGAGGTGATGAAGATTCTGCCGCATCGCTATCCATTTTTAATGTTGGATCGAGTACTCGGTTTTCAGGATGATGTAAAAGCCATAGGCCAGAAAGCAGTGACAATGAACGAAGCCTATTTTCAAGGCCATTTTCCAGGGCATCCCATTATGCCGGGGGTGCTTCAGATTGAAGCAATGGCTCAGCTGGCCAGTATTCTTCTATTGAGAAAAGCAGGGAATGCGGGCAAACTCGGTTACTTTATGAGCGCGGACAAGGTGAAGTTTCGCAAGCCGGTGATGCCGGGGGATACGCTGATCATCGAAGTGGAAATGACAAAGGCAAGAGGGAAGATTGGGAAAGCTTTTGGGAAATGCTACGTCAACAAGGAGACGGTGTGCGAAGGAGAGCTTCTCTTTGCTTTGGTTGACGGGTAAGCCTACCGGTCGGAAGCGGTGGATCGGCTGATAGAAAACACAATGAATTGCTCATGCAGACCTCTATTCATCCCACAGCGGTTGTAAGTGAAAAGGCGCAGATTGGCGCTGGAGTTGAAATTGGTCCCTATGCCTATATTGGTGAAGGGGTAAAGATTGGAGACAATTGTATCATTCATCCGCATGCTGTTCTCAAAGGAGAGATTGAAATAGGCCCGGAAAACGAATTTTATTCTTTTTGTGTGATTGGTGAGAAATCCCAGGATTTAAAATATCAAGGAGAGCCCACGTATCTTAAAATCGGGACAAACAACGTTTTTAGGGAATTTTCTACCGTTCATCGTTCTACCTTTAAGGGACAAACGACGGAAATCGGCTCTCACAACCATTTTCTGGCCTACACCCATATCGCGCACGACTGTCGAATAGGAGACTGGTGTGTGTTTTCTAACAATGCCACACTGGCTGGACATGTCGTGGTCGAAGACCATGTCACCATAGGAGGGCTTTCGGCCGTACATCAGTTTTGTCGGATTGGGAGATTCTCAATGATTGGCGGCTGCACGAAGGTTGTTCAAGATGTAATCCCATTTTCTTTAGTCGATGGCAATCCTGCTAAGCTCCGCTCGCTCAACCTCGTCGGTTTAAAAAGAAATCATTTTTCTGAAGAACAGATTAAAAGCCTC
This sequence comes from Candidatus Methylacidiphilum fumarolicum, assembly GCF_949774925.1. Taxonomy (GTDB): domain Bacteria; phylum Verrucomicrobiota; class Verrucomicrobiia; order Methylacidiphilales; family Methylacidiphilaceae; genus Methylacidiphilum; species Methylacidiphilum fumarolicum. Next base: position 233,730 of record NZ_OX458932.1, on the reverse strand, counting down.
AAGTTTGCCTTAAAGCTACTCCTAGATGGGGGATTAAACATTTCTCAGGCCTTAGAAGAGCTAGAAAAAGTCACTGAAAAAACTCAAGAGCTTATGGCCATCATCCGTTTTATCAAGGATTCTGAACGAGGCGTGATTCGCTAGCGGCTTGATTCCATACGATAGCCTGGTGGCAAATTGAATTTGAAACTTTTTGGTTTCACTCTTTGTTTATTTCTAAAAGGAGGTTTTAATGATCCATTTAGATGAAATCAAAGTGCCGCTGGATGTCCCGGAATCAAAAAAAGATGCCTACAAGCGGATTTTTTTTGAGATCACCCAAGGTTCCGGCCGACTGATGCTTATGGCTGGGGATCAGAAAGTGGAGCATTTGAATGATGATTTTTACGGGCCTGGCATTTCTCCTGAAGACGCTGATCCTGAGCATTTGTTTAAAATTGCCAGTAAAGCGCGGATTGGAGCCTTTGCCACACAGCTTGGACTTATTGCTCGCTATGGAATGGATTATCCGAATGTACGTTATATTGTCAAACTCAACAGTAAGACGCATCTAGTAAAAACAGCTCAGAGAGACCCTTTAAGTCTTCTTTGGCTTTCCTTTGAACAACTCGATTATTTTTTGGAGACTAAGCCTGTACCTATTGTTGGCGTGGGCTATACGATCTATCCCGGTAGTGAATTCGAAGCGCAGATGCTTACAGAAGCGGCACGGCTTGTTTTCGAAGCCCATCAGCGTGGACTAATTGCTATTATATGGTCGTATCCTCGTGGGAAAGCAGTAAGCAACGAAACTGATCCGCATCTTGTAGCTGGAGCCGCTGGATTAGGCGCCTGCCTTGGAGCGGATTTTGTTAAGGTCAATCCGCCTTCGGTCAAAGAAGGGGATGCCAACCTAGCACTCAAAGAAGCAGTAGCGGCTGCGGGAAGGACAAGACTAATCTGCGCTGGCGGGAAAGAAACAGCCGTCAAGGATTTCCTAAGCAGGCTACATGCCCAAATCCATATCGGCGGTACTTATGGAAACGCCACAGGAAGGAACATTCACCAAAAATCCTTGAGCGAAGCAGTTGCTTTTTGTAATGCCATTGCTGCTATCACCTTTGATGGAGCATCCGTGGAGGAAGCCTTCGCCATCTATAAAGAATCATGAATAAAGAATCATAGGAGAAAAGATAGCTCGTTGCCTTTCGTTTAGGTTTGTCCCGGTTGCAAGAAATCGCTCATGGGACTAAATTAACCGCCTCAACGGAATTTCTAGCTGCTTAGAAGCCATTCTTCGGGATGGCGGTAGAGTCTATTCGCCTCTGGACCTGCTTAAACCCTATGTCAGGCTAGCCGCCTTGCAGCCAGGGGAGAAAACCAACCTTCCCCTAGCAAAAACGAGTTTCTCAACGCCACTTTGGAAACTAATCTGTCAGCTGCCTTATGCCATAGAGAGATGGCGCAAGCCGTAGTAGACAGGAGCCAACGCTCTTTAGCTTTAGTTGCAAGCTCAAGCATCGCATTGGAAAACGAGGAAGGTTTCCTTCGGCAAGAGCCTAGAGCTTACGAGATGTGGTGAGAAGCCCACCCCCATTAGGGGATAGAGGCGTGTCACTCTGGGGAGGAATCTTTTCTTTTTCTCCAAATACTAGCCCAATGCAAAAAGTGGTTAGTGCGCCAATACATATTCTCCAAGGGAAAGCAATATGAGGGATTGGAAAGGGCATTAACGAACCAGGCGCATTCGGTTTTGGATCCCCTCCAAACAGAGGGCCACTTAGAATAAATACGGCAAGAAAGCCTGCTGCCATGGCGTAGGCATTCTTTTTGTCGCTGCCTCTTGTCCTAGTCAGTAGCCCCAAAAGAAACACACCAAGTAGTGGGCCATACGTAAAGCCAATGATCCCAAGAATAATTGGTAATATTCTTGCTTCGGGGGAGTAGACGACATAAATCGCTGTACCAATCCCGATAAGGGAAGTGAGGAAAGCAAAAACAATGGTGGCAGCGCGCAGGCTAGCTACCTTTTTTTTCTCATCGGCGATGGCATTCATTGGGGGATGCATCCAATCCTGACAAAAAGAGGTGGCTAGCGCATTTAAAGCCGCACTTAACGAACCAGTAGCCGTGGCGAAAATCGCGGCGATGACAATGCCTCGAATGCCCGAAGGGAGCTGAGTGATGATGAAATAGGAGAATATTTCGTTTGGATTTGTTGGAAGAGCCGAATCGGCATGCGTTGAGTAGAAAAAAGATAACAACAGGCCAATGGAAAGGAAAAGAAAACCGATCGGTATATCAGCAAATCCAGAGAGGATCAAAGAAAGCCTACTTCTCTGGTAATCTTTTGCCGTGAGGAGTCGCTGGACGATGTCTTGATCAGTCCCATGCGTGGCCATGGTAGTAAAAGTCGAGCCGATCAAAGCCGACCATATGGTATAATCGATAGCCAGAATCACTAGCAAGTTTTCAAGCAGACCTTTTGAGGGGATAATGCCCATAGTAACCCAGGGTCGATCGATGAGTTTATGGAAAAGTGTGGGGAATGGATAAACAAAAGAGAGTTTTTCCACCAGAATCCAAAAAGCAATAATACCGCCTAGAAGCATCACAGCAGCCTGGAGGAGATCAGTCCAGATGACCGCTTTGATCCCTCCAAGGGTGGTATAAATAGCCGTAAAAGTACTGATCAGGACAATAGAAAAGAAGTAGAGGCTCACTTCCTGTAATGGACTGAGAGTTTTCTGGAAGAGAATTTGGGTGCCAACTACTAGAATGATTGCCGCGACATAGAGGCGCGTCCCCATGGCAAGAACCCGAGTCAAAAGAAAGATTGCCGAGGCGATCTTTTGGGTAAGTGGCCCAAAGCGAAGTTCTAAAAATTGGTAGATAGAATGAACTTTCAGTTGAAAAAAAGGCTTGATAAAAAAAAAAGCGATGATCACCCTGGCTAGGATAGTTCCTAGAGCCAGTTGTAAATAAGTGTAGTTTTGAAGGACGTAGCCTTCCGCAGGTGTTCCTAAGAAGGCCCCAGCGCTTGTTTCTGCAGCAATAATCGATCCTAGGATCGACCACCAGGGCATTTTTCTACCTCCAAGGGTGAGATCATCGTATTTTTTCTCTTGACCATTCTTGCTGCTGTAAAGACCAATCCCAAAAATAAGAGAAAGGAAAAAAACGATGACTAGCCCATCAAGCCATAAGGATGTAGACATTTAGCCCGTTTTCCGTTTTTCTTTGAGGTTTATAGTGCCAAAAATAGACAGAGGCATGAAACAGAATCAACGAACAAAAATCAGATTTGCAACAATTACTTACTTATTCTTCGTTTAACATCCCCTTGAATGGCTTCCCACCATTTATTCAAAAAGTTCTGAGCCTCTTCTTTGACTTGCTCAAGTCTGTTAGTCACTGGGAAATGGGTAAACAAATAAAACTTTATTTTCGGCTCTGTGCCTGATGCTCGGACCACTAGCTTGTTGTTATTTTCAAAGAGAAAATGCAGCATGATTTCCTTTGGAATGAGATCCCCTTCGCTATCATAATGGTCTTCCAGCCCAAAATCGTCAAAGGATAGAAGTTTTTGATCAAGAAATTCTCTTGGCGGCTCGTTTCTATAAGATTGCAGAATGGTCCCAATGTAGCCCGACTCCTCAGCCCCTTCGAAAGTTAAAGTCCCTAGTTTTTCAGCAAAATAGCCAAAACGAATGTAAATGGAATCTAGATATTCTAAGAGATTCATCGATTGCATAGCCGCCCATCCGGCTACTTCGACAAGTTCTAGGGCTGCGCTGTTGGCATCCTTGTCCCTTACATAATCCCCACAGGAAGTCCCATAGCTTTCTTCTCCTCCGCAGATAAAATATGTTCCTCTTTGGAGTTGCACCGCTCTTCTTTCTTCAAAAGGATGCGAGTCGTAATCCACAAGGCCAGATTGCATCTCATATTTTAAGAGCTTTGCACCAATATATTTAAAACCGGTGAGCGTTTCTACGCATCGAACCTGAAAATGCTCGGCAATTTTTTTAATAAGATCAGTCGTTACAAATGATTTAATTATCACCGCTCTGTGCGCATTTTCCGGAGTCAGGATGCCAAGTTGGAAAAGTTTGGAGGTCCTATAATAAGCAAAAAGGGCAAAAATCTGGTTCCCAGTTAAATGAACAAATTCTCCATCTCGATTTTTTATAGCTGCTCCCATTCTATCTCCATCAGGATCGGTTCCGATGACAATATCGCTGTTTTCTACTTTTGCTTGTTGGACAGCTAGAGAAAGGGCAGCAGGATCTTCAGGATTAGGAGTCTTTACGGTAGGGAAGCTTCCGTCTGGAACCGATTGGCTTTGGACAAGGCTGTAATGGATTCCGTGCCTGTCGAAGAGCTTTGGAATGATTTCAATACCAGTCCCATGCAGGGGAGTATAAACTACCTTTAGTTTTTCTCTGGCGCTAGCAAAGGCTTTGGGATCAAGGCAGACGGTTTCAACAGCTTCCATATAAGCCCTATCAGCATCTGGTCCCAGATGAGTCAAACGGCCTTCGGCAGAGGACGTGGATAAATCTGGAGAAGATTCGATCTTCTCCACCTCTTTGATGACCTCAGAGGCGTGAGGTTCAATGAGTTGGCAGCCATCTCGAAAGTAGGCTTTAAAGCCATTGTCATAGGGAGGGTTATGGCTTGCCGTAATCATAATCCCACCATGCGCCTTCAACCATCTGACAGTAAAGGAAAGCTGGGGAGTGGATCGCTGAGACTCAAAAAGAAAAGCCTCTCCCCCTACCTTTTGTAATTCTCTTGCACAAAGTTCGGCAAAATACCGAGAAAAATGACGGGAATCATGGGAAATGACAATTTTTAATGGTTCGCCAGGAAAATTCCTTTTCAGGTAATTAGCTAAACCTAATGCAGCGCTGCGAACATTGCGATCGTTCATGCAGTTAACGCCAACAGCTGGAAATTGAGGAGGACCATGGACATCAGCATTCCCTCTTTCGGCCTGAGTAATAACCCTTCCTATCGTCCTGCCACGAATACCACCGGTTCCAAAAGAAAGCTTTTTATAGAACCGTTCATTGAGCTCTTCCCAGTTGTTGGTCTGTACCAGTTCCTGGATAGACTCCTTTTCAATCGTTGTTAAATTGGTAGTGCTTAGGAAGGCATGAAGGTTTTTAAAAGCTTCTTCGAGAAGTTTGTGATCCTTGAAGGCCGCCTCTATTGCATTGAGTAAAGAAAAGTTCATATATAGAGTTATTGTAAGAAATTATAAAATTGTTCTGTAAAATATTAGGGGTGTCTCCCCTGAACCTCCTTATGGTTAAAAGCTAAGAACTTAAGGAAAAACGGTTCTTAGCTCGGAGTACAAGGCTAGTCTGCTAGGCAAAATATTCTTTTCCTTTCAATAGCAACCCTCTAGAAGAAAACTACGAAAAACCTTTAACAAAATTGTGGTTGAAAGTCAATGACTTTCACATCCTAAATTCGATAACCCTTCTACCTGACATCGATGCACTGTAAAATAAAAAAAATTAGTGGGATCACTGACATTCAGAAATAGACTGAAATCCAAAAAAATGAAGCTATATCCCTTTTGAAGATGATCTTAAAACAGTATAAAAGATTTCTTTCCAATAAGACCTAGAGCAAATTTATTGTTTATTTTTTTCACCTATAATTCCAGATAAAAGACTATGTTTATCTTCAATAACTAGTTTTTCTTTTTTTGTGAGTTTTCCCCAAGTATAGAAAGCGACTACTATTATAAATACAAGCAATACGAGAAGATCGAAGAGACGAAGAATAAATCTGCTCATAAATTTCCTTTTTTTCTATGGTCCAACAGCCTAGCTAGGAATTTTTTTTTAAACCGACTGTCTTTTTGCCCTAGCAGCTAAAAACTTCCAACTGAATATTTTTCTCTTAAGATACTGAATCCGTTTTTTTTTCCTTTGATCTTTTTCTTCCCGCCTTTACATTAGATACTTTTTAGAAGAAAACAATCCAAATCGGCAAGTAAAAAAGGAAGCCTTGGATAGATAGAGAGCACAATTGATCACTTTGAGACTCATTTGTCATGAATATAAACCTAGACAACAACGCTGATGTATCTGCAATCGGAACGTTTTTTAAAGAAAATCATTCTTTTGTCATTCTATCACATTGTCGGCCTGATGGGGATGCTTATGGATCAGCGATCGGTCTTGGGCTGGTACTGAAAAATCTCGGGAAAAAAGTTGATGCGTATATAGAAGAAGGTCTTCTAGAGCATTTTGCTTTTTTGCCTGGAGCCTCAATTCTTAAGGCTCCAACAGAAGTTGCTCCCGATCCACAAACTAAAATTATCACGGTGGATTGTTCGAATATCAAAAGACCCGGTCTCTTTTTCGAATCCTGGAATAGGCCAGTCGATCTGAACTTTGACCACCATATTGACAATACTCGATTTGCTACCCTCAATGTCGTCGAGCCACAGGCTTCTTCAAGCTGCGAAGTCATCTTTCGGTGTATCGAGAAACTCTCACTACCCTGTCCCAAAGAAGCTGCCGCTAATTTTTATGTTGGTCTTCTAACTGATACCAATGCCTTTTGTTTCCGCTCTTTTCCTCCAGAAACTTTCGAATTGGCTGCAAAACTTATCCGATTGGGTGCTGACCCAGAATTTTTATCCGTCTGCGCTTTTAGAAATTACCCATTATCCCGCTTTCTTCTATTAAGAGAAGTGCTTAATCAAACACACTTTGTCGAAGAGGCCAAAATAGCCTATTACATTCTTACAACTGACATGTATCTCAAAACTGGTTCCAATCGAGGAGAAGCAGAAAACTTCCTTTACTATCTATTAATGGTCAAATCGGTTGTGGTAGCCTTCATGCTTGAAGAGCTATCCCCTAATCTCATCCGTTTAAGCCTGCGTTCCTCAAAAGACTTTGATGTTCGTCGAATCGCTTCAAAGTTTGGAGGAGGAGGACACATACGGGCAGCTGGTGCGCGCATTAAACTGGATCTCGAGCAAGCTAAAAAAACTGTTTTATCAGAGATCAAAGCTTTGCTTGACTAAACAGCTAAAACTACAAGTGTTGATGGATAGATCACATGGATATTGACGGCGTACTATTGGTGGATAAGCCCAAAGGCTATACCTCCCATGACATGGTTGATTTTGTAAGGAAAAAATTCAACATTAAAAAAGTTGGTCATTGCGGTACCTTAGACCCAATGGCCACAGGGTTGCTCGTGCTCGTTCTTGGAAAGGCGACAAAGATTCAGGATCTGCTGATGTCAGAAGACAAACGCTATGAAGGGGTCCTCCGCCTTGGCCAATCAACAACCACTCAGGATTCCGATGGGAAGATCGTGGAAGAAAAGCCTGTCCCTCCTCTCTCTTTAGAAGAACTCAAACAGGTCTTTGATCGGTTTGTGGGCGACTTCTATCAAATTCCACCCATGATTTCAGCCATAAAAAGTCACGGAGTGCCACTCTATAAACTAGCTAGAGAGGGAAAAGAGGTAGAAAGGAAACCAAGACTTGTCCATGTCTACTCCTACCAAATAAAAAAATGGGAACCACCATTTGTCGACTTCGAAGTTTTCTGCGGTAAAGGCTTCTACGTCCGCACCTACTGTTATGATATAGGACAGGCTCTTGGCTGTGGCGGGCATCTTTTTTCCTTGGTTCGGACTCAATCCGGAAATTTCAAACTGGCTCAAGCCCTGCCCTTTGATGTTCTTAAATCCATGCTGAGTCCCAAAGAGTTATTAAACCATGTACTTTCTCTACCAGAAGTTTCCAGAATCCGCAGACAATGAGGGGGGATCCACGCTCTCCTCTGTAAAAGAAGAGGAAATTCTCTCCCTGTTTGCTCTTCAGGAAAATAAGCAAATTGAAAATATAGCTATTGGTGTGTTTGATGGGATTCATCTTGGTCACCAGAAAATATTAAGAAACTTGCTTTCTTTAGGATCGAAAGAGAACAGTCTGGTCATTACGTTTGAACCACATCCTTTGGCAATTATCGCGCCTGAACGGGTTCCACCAAAACTCGTTTCTCTACAGCAGAAGAAAACCCTTTTTGAGATCTATGGACTCAAACACATTCTTTTTATTCGATTTGATCAGCGACTAAGAGAACTTACAGCAGAAGCCTTTATAATAGAGCTAAAGAAAGCTTTCCCAAGATTAAAAAGAGTCGTGGTGGGAGAGGATTTTCGATTCGGCTGGAATGCGGAAGGCAATGTACGTCTTTTAAGAGAAAAGGGCCACCTATTAGGCTTTGAAACCATTGTCGTCACACCTCTATTGTTTCAAGGACAATCCATTTCCAGTACTAAAATAAGAAAAGCCATTGAACGAAGAGATTTTAGCTTAGCCTCTCAACTCTTAGGGCGCAGCTATCGAATCGAAGGGATTGTGGGGACCGGACAGGGAGTAGGCAAAACAATTGGTTTTCCCACAGCCAATTTAGAGCATATCGTCCAACTCCTCCCCCCTCCTGGGGTTTATGGCTGTCAGGTAGTCTATAATAAAGAGATTTTTATAGGTGTCGCCAACTATGGACGCCGTCCTACTGTCCAGGAAGAAGGGAGGCTTAATCTAGAACTTCATCTGATAGATTTTGAAGGCAACCTGTACGGACAAACGCTTTCCTTATTCAATTTCCATTTTCTTAGAGAAGAAAAAAGATTCCTTTCGGTTGAAGAACTTAAGCAGCAGATAGCTAAAGATATCGAAAAAACAAAAAGTTTTTTTCTATGATCGCCTCTGAAGAACCCATAAAATACCTAGGGAATAGCTGCCTAAGCACCCTCTAAGCTCTTGTGGAATTTGGTTGATGAACGATAAAGAAGAGGAAAAAGCCAACTGTCTTATCTAGCTAATGTCCAATCAGCCATCCTATCATCCTTCGTTTTTTCAGGCCGCTATCAGGATTTCCAAGATCCTCATCCTTTTGTTCTTTTCTTTCTATTTTCTTTTAATCGCCCTAAACAACCTCTTGGATTATGAGACTAACTATACCTACCTTCGGCATGTCTTGCTTATGGATACCATTCCAAAAGCTTCTCATCTCCATTACAGGGCTTGGAACTCACCCTTTCTCTTCTCGTTAGTCTACAATAGTCTCATTCTATGGGAAGGCCTTTGTGGGACGTTGCTTCTCATAGGAACTTTTTTTCTTCTTAAGAACTTTTTTAAATCACCAATCGCTTTTCAAAAAGCCAAAAGCGTCGGCATCGTCGGGCTTAGTCTTGGGCTCATCCAATGGCTCTATTTTTTCATCCTTGGAGCCGGAGAATGGTTTCAGATGTGGCAAAGTAGCAATTATAATGGCTTACCTCAAGCCTTTAGAATGTCTATTTTAATCCTCATTTTTCTTGTCTATTATGTGCCCTTAGAACCTGATGCCTAAAAGTCTTGTAATTGAGAATCTCTCATATTGTCCGTGGAATAAGAAGGAACGAAAAAGACGGTTGGTTCTTTTAAAAATTTTAAAAAAAATTTTTGACAACTGATTCATAAAAGAATATTCGCTAGCCAAAAGCAATTAATAATCTGGCAATGGAGTTTGCCAGCCCGCGTTTTCGAAGTGTTTTGGGCAAACCCCTTTTCTTTTAGGAAAAGGCGATAACTCCTACTTCAAAGAACAGGGCTGCAAACACAATGAGACCGGGAAAAAATGATAAAAAGATAAAGGAATCAATCCATCAGTGTCTTTTCTTTTTGAATAAGCAGCAGAGGCTCTCAGCTTTTACCTTAGCCATCCGCCAGATTCTTTTCTTGAGCTCTGTTATCATTTTTCATAACTGCTCAGTGGGTCCTGATTATAAACCGCCCAAAGTCGATGTCCCCTCTTCCTGGAAGTGGGGAGAAGAAAAGAAGACAGCTGGCCAAACAAAAGAGTCTTCGGCCTCGAAAACGGCTGGGCAGTCAAAAAACCCCATCGATCCACAAAGTGTAGACTCCCTAAAAAAAGCAATAGAAGAAGCTAAGAAAAATCCTGGGAAATGGAAATTAGCAGCACCCAAAGATTTTGTCAAAAAAGGGGAATGGTGGAAGATTTTCAACGATCCTGTACTCAATCAACTGGAAGCGGAAGCCGAAGCAGCCAATCAGCAGATTAAAATGGCAATGGCTAATGTTATTGAAGCTCGAGCAGGAGTAGGCGCAGCCTTGAGCGCTTTTTTCCCGCACACCAATTTCACGCCAAGTTATCAGCGCTGGAAACTGAAAACGCATCTGCCGTGGCTTCCTTTTATTTTACCTGAACCTATCTTTTCAACTGTTCCAATAAACGGCCTTCCTGCCGGATCCATCATCGGAACCACTCATTATTATGGATTTCAGCCTACGCTGAATATGTGGCAGGTCTATCTGAATTCAAATTGGGAACTTGATATTTGGGGCAAATTAAGAAGACAACTAGAGGCAGCTAAAGCAGAAGCTCAAGCTTCGCAGGCAGAATTAGAAGGAGCCAGGCTAACCATCCATGCCGATGTGGCTCAAGCCTATTACCTACTAAGATATCTAGACAGCCAACTAGAAGTCATGGAAAGAATGATCCGGGTCTATGAAGATAATTTAAAAAGGGTAGAAATCAGATATAAAAGTGGGCTGTCCAATGAACTAGATCTGGCAAGAGCAAAAACAGATCTTTCACGGATTAAATCCCAATACATCGCTTTAGAAAGCCATAGAGCAAAAGTAGAGAACTCGATTGCACGGCTTCTTGGCCAACCCGCCTCCACTTTTCATTTTCCTCGAAAACCACTGAAAGAAGAACCTCCAGCGATTCCCACAAGTCTACCATCGGAAATCCTCGAGCAAAGGCCAGATATTGCACAGGCTGAAAGGGAAATGGCAGCAACCAATGCCATGATCGGCGTTGCCTACGCCGCCTATTTCCCTTCGGTCAATCTGAATGCGTATTTTGGATTTTTCAATACGGATTTTGGTCAACTCTTTACTTGGCCATCGAACTCCTGGATTTATGGCCCATTAATAGATTTGCCTATTTTTGAGGGAGGAAGGCTTTTAGCTAATCTCATGCAGGCTCGAGCAGCGTATGAAAAAGCCGTGGCTTCCTACAGGGAAACCGTTCTGACGGCATTCGAAGAAGTGGAAAATGCACTCATTGGGGTCCGGCTCCTAGAAGAAGAACAAAAGGTTGAAGACGAGCTAGTGGAATCGGCAAGAAAACAATACGACCTAGCAATGGATAGGTTCCAAAGAGGGCTTTCGCATTATATCGAAGTGGATACAACAGAAAGCCTCTGGCTGAATGCTATTCTCACCGATATTGCCTTGCGCGGAGAAAGGTTTATTGTGCGCATTGCCCTTATTCGGGCTTTTGGAGGAGGATGGAACGAGTCTTCCATGCGGCCTCCCCAGATCCAAAATTCAGAATCCAACCCTTACCCAAAGCGTCAAACAAAATAACATATTTTTGTTGAAAATTGCATCATTCTAGATATACAAACAACTATTGGGCGATGGGGCTCGCCGTCCGTTAACCGCCACTCCTTTGAGAAGGCTGATAGCTCCTACGATTACCTATTAAGAAAAGGAGACCACATGGTAAAGAGGCGGATAACGGCAAACTTCAAGCAAAGGGCTTGCTATAAGCTCTCTTCTTTTTGTTCTCCTTCTAAAGGTACTCCAAACAATCCCGCTTCTTTCCTTCGATCATTTTCCGATTCGGTATGAACAAAACCATCAAAACTTTCCTGCTCTTTACTCTTTATTTTCTTCTCCAATGCCTCTGTTTTTTTCAATCTGGTTCCTATACCGATATCATTCCATATGCAACGGCTGAACTTGGCCAAAGTCAAAGTCATGGCTCATGGACCAACGGATTTTTTTTCCTAGGCCAAAGTTTTGGTCTTCTGATCGCTACCCAAATTAGTCTTCAATACGGTAGAAAAAAAACAGTTTTTTTCTTTTCGTTTCTTCTAGCAGCCAGTTCGTTGTTCTGTGCGTTGTCCCAAAACTTTTACCTTTTCTTGGTTGGACGTACCATCCAGGGGATTTGTTGTGGCGTACTCATTCTTGGATCTCAAAGCTTAGTATTCGAACAAAGCCCTGATTCATGGCGACTGATGCCGTTGATGCTTGGAGCCGTAGCCAGTGTCTTGCCTTTTACCATCGGTCCAGTGGTTGGAGGATATGGCAAGGAACTAGTGGGTAGAGAGTCGATGAGCTGGAAATATTGGTTTGTACTGAGTGCTGCTTGCCTTTTAATCTTGAGCTTTCTTTTGCATCTATGCTTAGAGGACACCAAGGAAAGGATAGAAAAAAGACCATGGGACTGGAAGGGACTCATTCTTTTGTCCAGCATGCTAGGACCCCTACAAATGATCTTCAATATGGGGGATGATTACGAATGGTTTATTTCACCCATCATCGATTTTCTTTTCTTCCTGGTTGTGATCAGCTTTGTTTGTTTTATCTATGTGGAAACAACCACCAAAGAGCCACTGGTAAGGATCGATCTTTTTCTCAGAAAAAACTTTTTGATCGGCACTTTTTCTCTTGCATTCGGTTTTCTCCTTTTCTACGGGCTTTGGACAACGCTTCTTGTTCGGCTTCAAAATCAAAGTTTGTTTCCTCCTCATTTAGCAGGAATCCTCTTTGTCAGCATGGCTCTCTTTTCTACTCCCATCGTTATATGGTTTCCACGACTCCTTGGTAGAATTTCCTTACGCCTCAGCTCCTTTGTTGTCTTTTTCCTTTTGGGCATCGTCTATTGCTGGATGGGCTATTTCGATTTCTACCAAAAGCGTTGGTTTTGGATGCAGCCCTCTTTTTCATTTATTCTCCAAGGAATATCTTTAGGCCTTTTTTTCTTATCGCTAACCAATCTTATTATTTCTGGTCTGTCTCCTAAAAACCAGCTGCGGGCTATAGAACTTTCCAGTAGCCTACGGATTCTGGCTCAAGGATGGGCTTCCCCCCTCATCGGCACCCTTATCTATCACCGAATCGTCTATCATAAGATGAGACTAGATGAGTGGTTAGATAGAGGCAATCTCTTTTTGACGGACCTGTTTTTAAGATTTAAAGAGCAGGGCCTGGGCAAAGAGATAGCCATACGACTGCTCGATCAATCGGCAATCACCCATGCCTTTATTTTAAGCCTTAACGATGCTTTCCGGCTCTGTGGAGTGGGATTCCTTATTCTCTCTGGAATTATTCTCTTGGCTAAAGAAAAACGATGAAGGAGGCATAAAAGAGGAAAAGAAAAACATGAAAAAAGACGCAGAGCAGAATAATGGGAAAAGGACCTTTCCTTTTACAGAAAAGGGACGGCAGAAAGAAAGCAGAAGCCGCTTTGAGCGTCTTTTCCATGTTATTATTCTTTCCTGGAAACGGGATTGGAGGGCATGGCAGCTTACTAGAAATAAATATGTGCTTCCTTTACTTTTTCTTTTCTTCTTGGCCGGCTGGTGGTTTTTCTTTTCAAGCAACTGGGTGGCAACTAACGACGCCTATGTGACAGGCAATGTCATTCCCGTCAAAGCACAAACTTCGGGCAGAGTAGTGGAAGTACTCGTCGAATCCACTCAGTATGTTAAGAAAAATCAGGTGCTTGTCCGATTAGACTCCTTAAACCAGAGAGTCGCCTTCGAAGGAGCCAAACAGAATCTAGCCATGGCCGTGCGTAAAGTTGAGGATCTGTTCAATAAGGCCAAATCCCTGAGAAACAAAATAGCCGCTCAAAAAGCCATATTAGGACGACAGCGGTATGATCTAGGGCTTTATGCTTCAGGGAGCAAAGCAGGCGTCGTTTCTGTTCAGGACGCGATTGATGCCCAATGGAAAGTGCAGGAAATAGAATCAACGATTCGTCAGCTGGAAGATGAATTACATTCTACGGAATCCTGGATTCAAAAAACGACCGTTTGGGATAATCCTATTGTGCTCAAAGCAGCTGTAGATTTGAAGAATGCTTATCTAGCTCTTTATAGGTGTCAAATTGTAGCCCCCGTGGCGGGTTATGTGGCTAGAAGATCGATTCAGGTTGGAGATGAAGTCACACCCGATCGACTGCTTATGAATATTGTCCCCTTGGACTATTATTGGGTAGTAGCTAATTATAGGGAAACTGAACTAAGAAAAATGAAACCTGGCCAACCGGTTAAAATCAGAGCTGATATTTATGGGAGGCGTTATTTATACCATGGAGTGGTGGAAGGCTTAGAGCCTGGCTCTGGAACCGTATTTGCCTTGCTTCCTCCCGATAATGCCACAGGCAATTATATTCATGTGGTGGAACGAGTCCCTGTAAGAATTCGGCTTGATCCTAAAGAACTAATCCAACATCCATTAAGACTGGGTCTATCAGTGGTCACCAAAGTAAATGTCTCCCACAAGGGAAGTTCCGTGCTTAAACCAATCACTGAAATTCCAGCCAATGCCAAAACTAGCGATTATACTTCGACTTATTTCAGCGAAGAACTTTCCGGTGTTGATGATCTCATCAAAACAATCATTGAAGAAAACCGCTATCCTCAATCCGAATCTAAGGATACCTTAAGCCAAGATCTAGAGACTCCACCCTCTGTGCATCCAACAAACTAACCACTTTTCTTCTGAAAAGCTCCCCCTATTCCAGTCCCAGCTCACCAACCTTACGCCGTAAAGTAACTAGTCCTCTAGAAAGATTCCCCTTGCCTAAAGTATTGATGCTAGCCCATATTTGGAGAAAATGGGCGGATGTTGGGAGTGCTCCAGAGGAAAGAGAGTGATTTTTTGCGTATCGTCCTGATTCAGTGGCCAAGCGGAAAAATGGACCAATATATTCGACTAGTAAAGTGATTCTACGATCGAAGATCTTCAAGAAGAAGAAACTCTTAACTCCTCACTTGGACAGGCTTGTTGAGCTTTTGAAAGGAGAGCTGCGGAAGTCGACGAGGAGCTGGAAGCTGGAATCGGAAGCGGTTTCGGGTGGATCTTTCCGCCTTGAAAATTGGTTCCTTGGGGCCTTGGAAACCCAAAAATAAACCAAAAAAACCCACATAGTGACACATTGGAAAATGCTCATTGATAATCAACACGTTACATGTATTTTATCAAACCTCGGCTAGGCGTATCGCAAACTTCTGCAAAATGTTTTGGTCATACACAAGCGTTGCAAAGCAGGAAAATGAAGCTTGAGGGGGTACAATGGACAGATTCAATATAAACTTCATCTAAAGCGCATCTTTCACATTGAGGGCTATTGATTTTGAGGATAAATTTAACGAAACAAAATGCATGTAGAAAAGATCCTGGTAGGATACGATGGTTCCGAATCATCAAAGAAAGCTTTGTCCTTTGCTTTACAAATCGCAAAATCCTTCAGTTCGAAAGTAACAATCCTATCGGTTATGCACGCCCCTGAATTCAATCAAGACATGGAGTTTGTTTTAGAAAGAGAGAAAATTGTTTCGGATTTAAAATGGGCGATGGAAAAAGCGGCAGAAGAAAAAGTAGAGCTGGAGGTTAAAACGGAGATGGGAGATCCTGCCGATCGCATCCTAAAGCTTGCTAAGGAAGGGAACTTCGATCTTGTCGTTTTGGGACGAAGAGGGCTTTCTAGAGTTGGTTATTGGCTTACGGGCTCTGTCTCTGAACGTGTCCTTCGTCATAGCCCCTGCTCCATTCTGATCGTAGAATAAAAAAACGCGACCTTAATCAAAATAAACCATTTATTTTCTTGAGTTTTCCAAACTACTATTTTATAGTTGTTATTACAAGGATTAATTATGGAAGATAAAATCTCAATCATTCTTTTTTCTGGAACTGTCGATAAGCTCTTGGCAGTAGCAACAATCGCTTCTGGGGCTGCAGCAATGCAGAAAAAAGTTCAAATTTTTGTGACTTTTTATGGTCTTCTTGCCTTTAGAAAAGACGCGTGGAAAACGAACCGAAGGCTTAGTAAGGATTTTGAGGATTTTGCAACTGAAGCGATGAAAGCCATGGAAGAAAAGAAAGTTCCCAGTTGGCTTGACACCCTTAAGGTGGCGATGGAAATAGGGGATGTGCAGGTGCATGCTTGTGGCCTGACCATGGATCTGCTGGCTATTAAACTTGAAGATTTGGAGCCAGTTGTTAGCGATGTTGTGGGCGTTGGGACTTTTGTTGAAAATGCATCTGGAGGCCAGATTCTATTTATCTAACAGCCCAAAAGGAGAGTATTATGGAAGGCATTAAAATCACAAAAGAGGTGGATGCTCGCGGGAGTTTTTGCCCGGGACCTCTCATGGAAATGATCCGACTGATTCGATCGGCACAAGTTGGAGATGTTGTGGCAGTCATTTCTGCAGATGAAGGAACCAAAAAAGATTTGCCTGCATGGATCAAAAAGGCAAAACATGAACTGATAGCTGAAGAGCCTGTCGAAGGCGGTGCTACCCGATTCATTTGTAAAAAGCTCCATTGAATCCAGCCGATGGAGGATTTATTATGGCTAAGAATATTTTAATATTGGGGGGTGGAACAGGTGGATCTATCGTTGCTAATATTCTTGCAAGATCTTTAAGTCCTCAAGATGCAAGTATTACCGTCATTTCAGCTTCTCCTCAGCATATTTATCAACCTTATCAACTCTATATCCCTTTTGGTTATCAAGATCCTCGAAAAATTGCACGTTCAGAAAGATCGCTTCTCCATCGGAGGGTTTCCTTGGTTGTTGATCCAGTCGAAGAGCTGGATGTTAAAAATCAAACGGTAGTTTGCCGCTCCCACAAATCTTATCCCTATGACTATCTAGTCATTGCTACTGGCTCCACCGTAGATGAACAGCAAATCCCCGGTTTTAAAGAGGGAGCTGATCATTTTTATACGCCTGAAGCTGCTTTTGCCCTCTATGAAAAACTACAAAATTTCAATGGAGGCACCATTGTTGTGGGGATTGGAGGACTCCCTTATAAATGCCCCGTGGCACCGATAGAATTTACGTTCATGCTAGAAGAATTTTTGACGAAAAAAGGAATTCGTCAGCAATCTGAAATTATTTATACTTTTCCTCTTAACGACGTTTTTAATATTAAAACGGCGGCCGATTATATAAAAGCTGACTTCGATAAAAGAAACATTAAAACTGAGCTTTTCTTTAACCTCGCTGAAATCCATCCCGAAAAAAAGACAGCCGAAAGCATCGAAGGCACGGAACTTTCTTATGATCTCCTTGTCATGACTCCTCCTCATAAAGGAGCCCCTTTTCTTAGAGGACATGAAATTGCGGACGCTGATGGATGGATACAAACTGATAGGCACTCACTTAAAGTTGCACAATTGGAGAATGTTTGGAGTTTGGGGGATACAACGAATTTACCGATTAGTAAAGCAGGAAGCACAGCCCATTTTCAAGCTCCCGTTATTGCTAAACAAATTTGTTCAGCAATAAGAAAAGAAACGGTAGACCCTGAAAAAGTGAAATATAATGGCCATGTCGCCTGTTTTATCGAATCTGGCTACGGGAAAGCAACAATGCTTGATTTCGATTACGAGCATCCTCCCCAGCCTCCTCCACCAACGGAATTTATCCATTTTCAAAAACTGGCTTTGAACAAGTTCTACTGGTATCTTATCCCGAAGGCGCTTATTTAAAGTTAGTTAAAGCTAACACAACCCCTCTATTGCGTTAATTTGCAGCAGAAGAATAACTTTTTTGTACTGTGAGATTCTATCCTCTCTGGCAGCCAGTGCTTTAGCCAGAGCCCTTGGCTAGTTAGGTAGAGAAAGCCATTCTCTTCTGATATCTCTTGCTCTTCGATGTCTTGTTTGACGAAAGTCAATGAGGCTTTCCATCGCTTGAGAAAGAAGTAGGCACGGCCCCAAGGAACTGGCTTATGGCGATGGACACGGGTGATCGTTGATGCAAACTCTCTGCGAAGAAAGCGATAAGGAGTTGTATTAAAACTCTTCACGAAGCAGCTGAGTACAAGATTTGATGGCAAACCAAGCAGCAAGTGAAAAGGATCCGATTCTCCATTGAACTCTAGCAACTGTCTACCCATCCTTTCCAGTGAATTTCCAGGATCTATCCTTCCAATACCGTCTAGGATAAGCTTTATAAGACTAGCTGAGGCATTCAACCCTTTTGAACATTTGAGGAACGGAGGAGAGCCGGGAAAGAGGAAAAGCGAAGCATTGATTTTACCGAGTAGTACCGATTGTCTTACCGAATTCCACTCCCGCAGCGTGCTTCTCTCCTCGATCATTGCTTAATCGGCTCAGGTTTCCCGCAAGAGGCTAGGTCTTGTCTTTCAGTTCCTGCACGCCCGACAAGACAAAAAGCCAGGGTTTTCCCCCCGCTTCCAGCTCGGGTTGGTAAGCAATCCTCTGGCTCACAAAGAGACACAGTTATTTGTATCTAAGAATGCAAAAAAGACAAGAGCCAAGCTCACAAAGCTCTTTGCTTGCATCGCCAATATTCGATAGACCCCTTAGCACAAGCTTCTCTCCAGCCTCACCAGATGGTTTCATCCCATTGTCATCGAAGAGGTGAATGGGGCCGGGATGCTGAAAAAGCCCTCTCCTCCCCCGATCCATTTCTGGCAGGAGTGTTTTCGAATTCCGGTGACAACTGAAATACCAGGCGGAATGGTGTAGGGGGGACAGTGGACCTGCCCGGACTATGGAACACGCTAGGACCGGGACGTGAATGCGGTCAGGAATCTCCTGGCGTATGGCTTGGCTGCCTTAAGCGTCTTTACGGCTAGTTCTAGCGAATGTGAAGCCTGGGAAGAGGAAGACTTTGACCGTCGCCGCAAGATAGCGGTGAAGCGGCCTCGATGAATCTAGAAGTCATCTTTGTTTCGGTTGACGAGCAGAAATGAGCAAGTCTGACGGAACGCCAGGAACATAGAGAGCAAAGGCTTAATTATTCCTTCCTCTCTTCGGATAAAAGCCCATAAACCAGAAGATCTTCAAAAATTCCTCTAACTTTCAAATGCTTCCGTAAGCATCCTTCAAACTTCATCCCCAACTTCTCAATCAGCCTTAAGGAAGCTATATTTCTAGCTAAACAGTAGGCAGAAATTTTATTGAGTTTTAAGACATTAAATGCGTAATGTAATACCGCCCGACAGGCTTCCGTGCCATAGCCTTTAGACCAATACGATTTTGCAATCCAACAACCAATTTCAGCACGCTCATGACGTAGTTCATAAAAAAGGATCACGGCACCTATCAATGTAAGATTTTTCTTTAAAATTATAGCTAGACTTAAACTTTCACCCTTTTTCATCATATCCATATGCTCTCTTAGCCAGGAGGCCGCTCGATCGACACTGTCTGGATAAGTTATCGATCTGGTTCCCCAAGAAGAATCAGGATCACCAGCTAGCTGGACAACCCTTTCTTCGTCACTAGCTTCCAATGGTCTTAAGATGAGTCGATCAAGGACGATCGGAAAAGGATTATTCTCAGTCACCGTGACTTTTTAAGTGAAAATAAATTGAATAAAAAAAAATTACAAAATATTCAAAAAATATTTACATCCTTTTTTTAACACTTCTCTATTTTTAATAGTAATTTCTATTAGTAAGAAAAATAGCAACCAAACCTTGAAAAAGCAATTACTCTATCCAAAAGCTAAGCATGATAACTATTGAGCAGATCCGCGAAACTCTTCTTTTGATGGCTAGCATAGCTGCCCGCAGTCTTCAATTAGCACTCAAAGCATTGATCGAGCGTAATGATGAATTAGCAAAAAACGTCATTAAAGGAGATGAAGATCTCGATTCTTTGGAAGTCAAAATTGACGATCAAATTATCACTTTTATCGCTACTCATAGCCCTGTAGCCATCGATTGTCGATTAGCCCTTGTCGCCTCCAAAATTTCTAGCGATCTTGAGCGAATTGGAGATCAAGCCGTTACAATTTCTCGAATCGCTCTTCAATTGAACGAGAAACCTCCCTTAAAATCTTATTTCAACATTGAAAAAATGGCTGAAATCACAAGAAAAATGTATCAGGAAGCTATCGATAGCTTCATTACTGGCAATCCAAAGGAGACATTAAGTGTGGTTAGAGAAGACAAAATTGTTGATAGGATGAACAAAGAACTTTTTGGTTGCCTAGTAAAAATTATGAGGGAAGATCCAGATGCTATTCCTCAAGGTCTTAATCTTATGCTAGTTTCAAGAGCCATAGAACGAGCGGCTGATCACGCCAAAAATATAGCAGAAGAAGTCTATTACCTTTACCGAGCAAAAGATATTCGACACAAAACCAGTCTCATCAACGTTAAAAAAGTCATCGATGGAAGCCCTTAATTACAAAGATCTTAGGATATAAAGAGTATCTTTTTGCACTTCAATAGGCTTGTTGGAGGATTGCTTAGCATGGCTTCTCTCTCTTGGTAAACAATTTAAAAGAGGGTTTTTTAGTGCTAAGCTTTTAGCACTTAATTTAATGGAATAGTCTCTTCGATTCTAGAGATAGATCCAGACGAAGCCAGAGGGGGAAAAGGATCAAACACAAAAAAACGATCAGGAAAAAATTATGTCTATTTTCCTTTTTTTGAGCGCTATGGGAAAGGTAGCTACACGAAGTTCGGATCTTAAGAGATATTCTTTGAATTCTTCTTCGTCTTTTCCCATATATTTAACAAATGCAACTGTTTCTTGAAAATCTATATCACCAAGCCGGCTAACCCATGTTTGGTGAAATTTTCGTAAGTTATTGATTATCAATGGTCCTTTTTTCAATGTGTCACTATGTGGGGGTTTTAGAGGTTCTTTTTTTGAGTTTCCAAGGCTCTAAGGAGCTGATTTTCAGGCCGGAAAGGATCTGACGCGCCTGTCGGTTTCCTGCCGTGACCCCGCGGTGTTTGGTGCCTCCAACATCTGCCTCGACGACGTGGACGGTCCGGAGGTGAGTCAAGGCCTCTTCGGTGGAAAAGGGAAGCTTGGCTAGCTTTAGCTTTTTCTCCAAGAGTCGGTCAAGCAAGAAGGCCAAGGCGGCAACAAAGACATGGGCCTGGACCCGCTGGGGATCATGGTGATAGATCGGACGCATCTCTAGGACATCCTTTAGCTTCCGAAAGGCCCGTTCCACTTGGCTAAGCTCCTTGTAGGCACCTACGGCCTCTACCGCGGAGAGATGTTTTTCTTCTGTCAAAATGAGGTACTTGCCTTCCAAAAGCTTCTCCTCTTCCAAGGGCTCTTGAGAAAACTCGAAGCGACCGGAAGAAAGACTCCAGCGGAAGTAGCGATGCCCATGATGGGCCGAGAGGATGCGCCCGGCAGCAGCTCCGATTTTCTCAGGATCTCGAAGCTCTCCTTTTTCCACCCGCTTCGCCAGCTTCTCCAGCTCTTCCCGAATCTTCGAGACCGCTGCCTCCCGCATCGCTTGCTCGTAGGCGAGCCGCTCGGCACTCTCCACCACAAAGATCCGCTGCCCCGGGAGACGTCCCGGAACTTCGCAAACCCGGTCGTTACTTCCCGAAGCACAAGGCTGCCAGCAGCCCGCTTGCGCCTGGCAAAGATACTCTAGGACCTCCGGGCTTCTCCGCCGCCGAAGTCCCACCAAAAACCCATGGCTCTGACTCCAGAGAAAACCCAAGTTGGCCGTGCTCACCATCCCCCGGTCCCCCACAAAAACCACCCGCTGAAGCCCAAAACGCTTCTCTAAATCCTCCACCACCCTCTGTACCGTCTCTCCATCCTTAAGATTGCCTCGAAACACATGGTGGGCAATCGGCCAACCATTCACCATCACGACCCCCAAAAGAATCTGCCGATTGCCTTCCCGCCGGTCCCGACTGTACCCAAATTGAGCTAGCTCCTCTGGCCCTTCCCCTTCGAAATAGGTGGAAGTCAAGTCGTAGAAGACCCTCTCAGGCTGGAGGGAAAAAAGATCTCGCAGCCGACTAAAAAGCCCCTCTTCCAGCTCTTCCTTCCGTTGAATCAGCTCATCCAGCGTTCGATACCAAGGCCAAAGAAACCGATGGTCCACCCGCACCCGACCATTTTCCTTCCATATCGGCAGAATCCGTTCCCCCCTCCAATCGGCTACATAATCCGTCTCTAACCACTGGGCTAAGGCATGTTCGCTTCCTGGACAAATCAGCCGATGAGCCACCAAAACAAACGCTCTCTCCTCAAGAGAAACAGCTTGCGGCCTCTTACCAGATGCCTCCAAAAGCTCCGGAAACCCTAACTCCTCCCAAAGAGCCCTCGCCACCAAGGTCGGTCCCCAAACTGCCGCCGATTTTGCCTTCCAGCTTCCCGTCGTCTTCGGCGGCTCTCCTCTCAGAAGCTCCACAAGCCGGTCCACATGCGGAGCCAAAAGCTCCTTCCGCCCCAGATTGGCAATCGTCCGCTGCTTAATCTTCCCTCGATCGTAGTAGCTCTCCACCAGCCGAACATACTGGTCCACCTTCCCGCTTGGCCGCCGAATCGGCACGATCCGCAAAAACATAAAGAGACATTATTTCAAAACGCCAACGAATGCAAGAATAATAGAACAATAACTTAAAAATAGTTATTCACAATGTAGCACTATGTTTTTGCAAAAATCGCTTCCTCTCCCCTGGAGCACCCCCAAAATTAGCCCATTTTCACCAAACATGGGCTAACAGGAGCACAATCAGTGGCAAAAAATAAGCAAATCCAGTCAAACCTCGTTACAAAAGCGAAAAAGAACCTATTCCTCCTATTTGATTTCTTCTTCATTTGAAATCTTTTCGGTAACACCACTTGTTTTATTCCGATATTGTGAATACACAGTTTTTGCTTGTTCAACAATCACAAGAGCCTTATTCAACTCATCTTCTAGTTTTGCAGGATCCCAAGTTGCTGGCTGAATCTATTCTATAGTTTTTAGCTGATCACTAAATTAAGAATGGATGGATTCGATCTCCTCTAGTTCTCTTTTCAGTTCTCCTGCTTGTCTCTCATGAAGAAGTAACCCTCTGAGTAGTAAGTCAGCATCTGTTTTATGGTCTTCTTCATAGGTCCTTTTTTTCCCGTAATTCTTCGAGTTGTTTTTTTGCCGCTCAATTCCTTTTTTTCCTCTTTCTAGATCAAGAAACATTTTCTTGAGCCTGTTAAACTTTAATATTCAGATCCTCTATGGAAAAACGGTTTACGCTATCATCGTTCATGGTTTCCTTTATAGGATAGCCGCAAATAAAGACTATTGGTTTTGACTGATCTAGAGAAACTATAAAGCATTCGATCGTATTTTTTGAAATAACCACCTCTGTTTTCATCACTAAAAATGGTCTGTCAAAAAGAAACAGAAAGAATTATTTATTTTTTCACTTTCAATCTATTTATGGTGAAATAGCCTAGACAAGTGGCTGAACCCTTAAGTCGCTATAACACAAACTATTAATAAGTAAGTTTGCACAAGTGATTACTCAACGTGGGTGCGCTCTACAAACACATTTCCCCGAAAGGGTGCGGTGCGCATAGATAGAGTAAAATTGCTATTCAAGATGTGAGTAAGGCTTTGGTAAATTGCCTAATGCACACTCTAAAGCCACCGGAGAATTGGATCAATCGACTCAGAATATGTTCTTTTTTCTGGATTTTGCTAGATCAGGCTATTTCGTTGCCATAAAAGAATGACGGCTGTTTTAGTGCAACAGTATTACTTTTCGCCGAAAATTGGATTAATGGAAAATTAGACTCTCCCCTTCTTATTCATCGCTTCAATAGATTATAACTCTCAAGTTCCTACGTATCGTTACGAGTAGCCTTACAACAAACATCAACCCTTCAAAAGTCGCATAACCACCACGTTCACCCCCATCCTGTTAAAATGTGGCAGCAATTATGTTCCTATGAGTTCTAAAAATCAATTCGCACTCCTCCTGGGGTAGCACGCTTCACGGAACGCCAGGTTCCGATGGGCCAACCACAGCTGGTAAAATCTATCCCAACTTTCGGTGAACTTGAATCGTTCGACCACTTTTTTAGGAAGAACTTCTTCCGGCTTAAAAATTTCTGAGTTCACAGCGTCTGTTCTATTGATATCAATTCGTCGCAGGTAACGTCCGAAGGGAACGTTGTTTTCTTCGATTCGACCCAAATTCACAAAATCTAAATACTTAAAGGAAAGGAGATGTTCAAAGCGGTCAAAGACTTCCTCATAGTTCTCCTCTGCCACATACTCCAGTAATGCCGGCTGCATCTCTTTAAAAAGAAACTCGCTGCCCGGCGCCTTCACTTGGGATTCTCTTTCTAATGTATTCCTTGCATTCCACTCTTCCAAAACTCGTTTAGGGTTCAAAAGGCCAACCGCCGGAATTTTTTTTAACTGGGTTGTATCCGTACATTCGGCGTGACAAAGCAGAGCAACTAGATTCTTCCAACGCTGGTTAGCGAGCGCAGCCAAGCCAGCTCCATAAAAACAGCGGAGTGCTGGATAAAAACGGAGCAGCTCGTATTCGGAGGAATAGGCAATGCTCATCAACGACAACGGACCAAGGCTCTCAATCGCTCGAATCAAGAGCTTCGTGTGTTGTCCGGGATCGTGATAGGCAAGCGGCAGGAGCATAGAGAGTAGAGAATCGCTCATCGTTTGGTACGCTTTCCTCCGTCTGCAGTACTCCCCGGCGACAAATGAGCAATTAGTTGGAAAGTTGGCAGAAACGATTCTCTCTTTGGTCTCCTGGATTTCCAGGCTAATCAAATCATGAAGCCGAATCCGATAGCGATGTTCGGCAAGGTAGAGCTTGACTTCCTCTTTTGCCAAGATGGGATGATTGCGGCCTAAAGCTTCCACAGCCTGGACTTTGGTCAACAGATCTTCAAAAAAACTATCGGCATCCGAAATAGGGATCTGAGTTGCCCCCCGCAGACTAATCAGTCGACTGGCCTCCTCCTCGAGCGCGCCTTTGTAAGCCCAAAAAGTGGTAAACCGATGATTTGTGGATCGTTCAAGCGCTTTACGCAAGGCAATGTCCCATTTTGCCGACCAACCACAAACGATAAGCCCGAATTCTCCAAGGATTCGGTCCAGGAGACGATTGATCTCCTCGGGATACTCCTTGAGTTCCGATTCGGTGTTTAGAATTCGGGAATCCCGATAATCGCCGTGAATCTTCCAAACCAAACAACGAACCGACCAAAGAGAAGAGAAGCCCGATACCTGCTCATTCGTATAAATCATAGTTGGTTCGATTCCCCTTTCCGAGAGTGCGGTTTGGAGTAGACGATCAAAATTCGTGGTGAGGATTACCCGTACATATCCCAGATGCACCAGTTCCGCAATGGCGCGATGGGCTCGCGAAGGCAGTTTAAGACCTCGTTCTCGCTCTTCCTTCGTCGGTTCAAAATACGAGCTTAGCAAAGCTCGCCGTTCATCGGGGGTTTTAGCAAGCTCCTCAAGAAGATCAGAATAATCCGGCGGCTTATTGTAAGAACGCTCATACCATTCTCCCGGATCGCCTTCAATCTGCTCTCCTTTCGATATTGCAACCTTGCGAATGAGATCGCACGTAATTTCCCATCCCGTCGGAATTCCGGCAGCATGAGAAACACCTGAGCCGACCAAAATTGCGTATGCTCCTTTATTGGCCTGAAGCAAAAGCGAAAGCGGGATGATTGGATCAATCATTAGTTAAAAGAGCGTTGATTTGGCCCACTGCGAAAGGCTCCCGAGTACACCATCCAGATAAGAGGATCGGTTTCAACACTGGTCCGACGCTAGCCTGCAAATAAAAATCGTTTGGCAGCATGCCAAATCGAACACAAGCATCTTTGATAACTTTTAAAACAGCTGAAGCAACCCGTCTGGTTTCCATCCCAATGTAAAATGCGAACGTTGCATCCGTTATCGCTATCAACTCTAGATCGTAATTGCGATGATTAAGTTTCAAATCAAGCATGCCGGATATCCTATACAAACGATACAGAATTGAATTTCCTTTCTACCATGATACCATGTCGCGGGATTTTTCCCGAATAGATCATTGACGATCTTCGAAGCAGCATCTTTATCCTTGTTCAAAATAAATAAAATTTTAGAAAACTATCGAATAATAAGATTTTTGTCAAGATGGATTTATATGACAGAATCCATTAAATCGAACTTAAAACAGACCATTCGCTGAATCGATGAAGATGGAAAAGATCAGAGGCGTTATATGAGTGTGGCAATAAACAACTTTCTTACTATCGTGGTCCACCGCATGTCTCCATACATTGGGACGCTTTACCGAATCACAATTTATCAGGAAATAGCCTAATTTGGTCCTCTGACAACGCAAGAACTTGACTTGCTTGCGACAGCAGGAAAGTCAATGAGAAAAGCAGAAAGGCCGCATTGTCCCTTACAGTTGGACAAGAATGAGGAGATGATTGGATTACTCTCAATGATTCAATCCTCCGACGATCACGAGGGGTTGGGCAGCTTTTGTCTCGCCAGAAAGCTAACTTTCTGTGTAAAAGATTAGATCATCTATACAACAGAGAAAGGAGGACCTATGAAGGCTTGGGAATATTTCCTAGCGCGTCTCGCAACGCAGGAAATTGCCAGAGCTGAGCGGGAATACGAGCGGGAAGCGGAGATATCATTAAAGATCGCAAAAAGGATTTGCCAGGAGCTCTTGAAAGCGGTCGAGCATGATCCAAACCGATCCCGTGACGAAATGCTCTTCAATGCCGGGGCGCTCAGGGCAGCCGGTATTATCGCAGAGAATCTCCGCTTTCCCGAGACCACCAAGATAAAGGAGCTATCTGATAAGTTGCTAAAGGAGGCGATCGAGTCAGACTCTGCGAAGAATCAACAGGACCAATGATAACCTAAAGTCTGGGATTCGTAGTCCAACCTTGCCATGCCCCAATTCTAACATCTCTTCTTTACAATAATGATGGATGTTGGGCTTCAGGCGTTTTCTTCGATCCTTCCCTAGAGTTGTGAGTAAAATAGTAATGGTTCAGTTTTTCAACCCCTAACTCCGAAGGATTCGACAGAGCGTGGGAGGCTTGCTCTCTTGCCGTTCAATGCAAAGATTCCGGGTAGAACTCCAGGCTTACCAGAGTCATTTCGCCACAGCCTTCTTTCTCTGCAGAAATAGGATTGCCCTTTGTTCTCGAGGGAGAAAACCAAGAATGCTCGATAGATTACCGAACAAAGACCATCGCGATTCCAGACTTTCAATCGATTATGCTCCCCATGTTGCGCTTTGCAGCCGATCGGCAAGAGCATTCTCTTCGCGAGGCAATCGAAGGGTTGACAGTGGTATTCTGGTTGACGCAGACAGAACAAAAGCTGCTGCTCCTAAGTAGGCTTCAGCCGATCTTCGACAACCACGTTAGTTGGGCTCGCTCATACATGAAGCAAGCCGGTCTTTTGGAATCACCTCGACGCGGATACTTTCGCATCACCCAGCGCGGTCTGGACGTCTTGGCGAAAAACCCTTCCAAGATCGACCTCTCTTTTTTGAGCCTGTACAGGGAGTTCGTCAAATTTCGCTCGCTCCGAAAGCACTCTAACGGAGCACTCGAGGAGCCGGAACCAAGCAAGGAAACTCCGGCGGAGCCTCTAGAGATAGTCGAGCAGAAGGCCGGACGCACGCCGGAGGAGATTGTTGAAGAGGCTTACATCGAAACTCAAGCCACGCTTCGGGCCGAACTTCTCGAGCGGATTCTTCAAAATAGTCCACACGCTTTCGAGAGCCTGATCATCGATCTCTTAGTCGCGATGGGCTACGGAGGGTCCCGCCGCAATGCAGCAAGGCAGTTGGGGCGGAGCGGTGACGGCGGAGTGGACGGTGTCATCAACGAAGATGCCCTCGGCCTTGATCGCGTTTACGTACAAGCCAAGCGTTACGGGAAAGGTTCATCCGTAGGTCGGCCAGAAGTGCAGGCATTCGTCGGAAGCTTGGTGGGGCTTGGCGCAAACAAAGGAATCTTCGTGACGACATCGACGTTCTCCTCGCAAGCGGTGGATTTTGTCTCACGAATTCCGCAGCGTGTAATCCTCATCGACGGAAAGCGGCTGACCGAGCTGATGATCGAACATTCTGTAGGGGTCAGGTCGAGTCGCGTGATCGAATTTAAACGGGTCGACGAAGACTTTTTCACCGAGGAATGAGCGCCCTGCTCGTAGAGACGAGAGTTGCCCTCATACCTCCGATTCTTCGGTGGGTTTTAAGTGGGCAGTGCCGAAACATCGAGGGTCAGCTTGTTTGCTTTGAGGGGGCCTATCCTTTTGGTGCGCTGGATGAGCCTGCCGCTTATTTTGATAAGTCCGCTCATCTCTCAGATCTGGAGGAAAGCCAGGATCCATTTCATATAGTCTTTGCTCCGTTGCATGAATCTGTCATATTCCCACCTGGTTCCGCTTGGCCTCTACCGCAAGGCAACGGTCGGTCCGCTTTACTTCACCTGGCTTCCGACTCGATAATTCCCCCGTGAGGATGCGTCTCTTTTGGCAAGCATGCCATCGTCGAATATGCCGAACGCTTTACCCTGGCACCCATTGCTCTTCTTCCTGGAGAAACATCGTCCTTCGCTTGCTTCTTACCACTGCGGCGTCCATATTGCCCTTTTCGAGACATTCTACGGCGTTTGTTTGCGTTATAGTCTGTTTGCTCGTTAACCCGATTCCCTGGCCTTTTCCCAGGCGCTTAGACCAGCAGCGGTTCCGCAAGTAATCCTCCAGACGCGTCCGGATGGAACAATAGCTGCCGGGCAAGACACCCGTTGCCCCAGTGGACGGTGCATCCTTTGCATGGCGCGCGCAGAAAATCAGGCAATTATCGCGTTGACACTTTGCAGCTGCTTCTATATCTATTTCCTAATAACCGACGGCGACGACCATGGCGATCCCAGACTTTCAATCAATCATGCTCCCCCTGCTGCGCTTCGCAGCCGATCGGCAAGAGCATTCCCTTCGCGAAGCGATTGAAGCGTTGACAGCAGTATTCGGGCTGACAGATGCCGAGCAAAAGCAGCTGCTCCCAAGTGGGATTCGGCCGATCTTCGACGACCGCGTTAGTTGGGCTCGCTCATACATGAAGCAAGCCGGTCTTTTGGAATCACCTCGACGCGGATACTTTCGCATCACTCAGCGTGGTCTAGATGTTTTGGCTAAAAACCCTTCCAAGATCGACCTCTCTTTTTTGAGCCAGTACAGCGAGTTCGTCAAGTTTCGCTCGCTCCGAAAGCACTCTAACGGAGCACTCGAGGAGCCGGAACCAAGCAAGGAAACTCCGGCGGAGCCTCTAGAGATAGTCGAGCAGAAGGCCGGACGCACGCCGGAGGAGATTGTTGAAGAGGCTTACATCGAAACTCAAGCCACGCTTCGGGCCGAACTTCTCGAGCGGATTCTTCAAAATAGTCCACGCGCTTTCGAGAGCCTGATCATCGATCTCTTAGTCGCGATGGGCTACGGAGGGTCCCGCCGCAATGCAGCAAGGCAGTTGGGGCGGAGCGGTGACGGCGGAGTGGACGGTGTCATCAACGAAGATGCCCTCGGCCTTGATCGCGTTTACGTACAAGCCAAGCGTTACGGGAAAGGTTCATCCGTAGGTCGGCCAGAAGTGCAGGCATTCGTCGGAAGCTTGGTGGGGCTTGGCGCAAACAAAGGAATCTTCGTGACGACATCGACGTTCTCCTCGCAAGCGGTGGATTTTGTCTCACGAATTCCGCAGCGTGTAATCCTCATCGACGGAAAGCGGCTGACCGAGCTGATGATCGAACATTCTGTAGGGGTCAGGTCGAGTCGCGTGATCGAATTTAAACGGGTCGACGAAGACTTTTTCACCGAGGAATGAGCGCCCTGCTCGTAGAGACGAGAGTTGCCCTCATACCTCCGATTCTTCGGTGGGTTTTAAGTGGGCAGTGCCGAAACATCGAGGGTCAGCTTGTTTGCTTTGAGGGGGCCTATCCTTTTGGTGCGCTGGATGAGCCTGCCGCTTATTTTGATAAGTCCGCTCATCTCTCAGATCTGGAGGAAGAACAGGATCCATTTCAGATGGCCTTTGCTCCGTTGCATGAACCCGCCTGTCTCCCTTACGACAGAGTTGCCGACGGAGCCGCCTACACCCAAGCAGCGGAAAGCACTTCGGCTTGTTCTAGAACAATCTGGGTTGCTTTCTCTTGCTTGTCCGGTGGATAGCCGTGTTTTCGGAGGATTCGCTTCACCAATACACGCAACTTTGCTCGGACATTTTCACGTATTGCCCAGTCAATGGTGACATTGTCGCGTACGGTTTTCACGAGTTCTCGAGCGATGCCCCTCAGCGTCTCGTCGCCAAGGACCTGAACAGCGTTACCGTTGGTTCCCAGCGCATCATAGAAAGCCATTTCGTCATCACTCAGTCCGAGTCTCTCTCCGCGTTCGTCAGCCATCCGGATGTGCTTCGCAAGCGTAATTAGCTCCTCAATTACTTGGGTGACTTCGATGGCTCGGCTTTGGTACCGGCGAATGGCCTGTTCCAACATCTCCCTGAAAGAGCGCGCTTGCACAACATTCTTGCGGCTCCTAGTCTTGAGTTCTCCCTTCAGCAGTTTCTGCAGAAGCTCCACCGCCAGATGCCGTTGTGGTATCCCCCGCACTTCGGCAAGGAACTCATCGGAGAGGATGGAAATGTCGGGTTTCTTGAGCCCAGCTGCAGCAAAAATATCAACCACCCCCTCCGGCGCGATCGCACGGGAGATAATCTGACGAATAGCGTGATCAAGCTCTTCTTCAGGCCTAGCTTCACTTGGCGCGCGTTTCGTCAGTGCCGCTTGCACGGCCTGAAAGAATGAGACATCGTCGCGAATCCGAAGAGCATCTTCATGTGGTACTGCAAGCGCAAAGGCTCGTGAGAGCTCGCGCACCGCATCTATATACCTCTTTTCACCGTTTTCCTGCTTAAGGATAAACTCTTGCGCTCCCGGTAAGAGACCAAGCCGCTCCTGTGGGGTCCCTGTTATCCATCTTGTGTAATCGAAGCCATGGAACATGGCGCGACAGACCTCGTATTTCTCCTGCATCACGGCAACCGCTTGCTTTTGATCAAGCGTTGTTTGTCCACGACCACCGTTTTGGGTATAGGTGGCGAGCGCCTGCTTGAGCTCATGCGCCAAGCCGATGTAGTCCACGACCAAGCCTCCGGGCTTGTCTCGGAAGACGCGATTGACACGCGCGATGGCCTGCATCAGGTTGTGCCCGCGCATCGGCTTATCTACATACATGGTGTGCAGACTGGGCGCGTCGAAGCCGGTCAGCCACATATCGCGGACGATCACGATGCGCAGCGGGTCGTTGGGGTCACGGAAGCGATTGGCCATCGCCTCGCGGCGCTGTTTGTTTCGGATGTGCGCCTGCCAATCGACAGGATCGGAGGCCGAGCCGGTCATCACCACTTTGATCTCGCCATGATCGTCGGCATCGTTTGCCCACCACGGTCGCAACTTTACGATCTCGCGATAGAGCTCAACGCAGATGCGCCGACTCATGCAGACGATCATGGCCTTTCCCTTAAGTGCCTCACGTCGTTTCTCGAAGTGATCGACGATGTCTTGGGCAATGAGTTTGAGGCGCTTCTCAGATCCGACGATTGCTTCGAGTTGCACCCACTTGGTCTTGAGCTTCTCCTTCCTCTCGATCTCCTCTCTCTCGGTGACCTCCTCGAACTCCAGATCGATCTTCGGTCTTTCGCTTTCATCCAGCGCCAGCTTGGCAAGACGGCTTTCGTAATAGATCGGCACTGTGGCGCCGTCCTGGACCGCACTCTGAATGTCATAAACGCTGATATAATCGCCGAACACGACACGGGTGTTGGCATCCTTGAGCTCGATCGGTGTGCCCGTGAATCCGATGAAAGAGGCATGGGGGAGCGCATCGCGCATGTGTCGGGCAAATCCATCGATAAAATCGTATTGGCTTCGGTGCGCCTCGTCGGCGATGACCACTATGTTGCGGCGCTCCGAAAGGGTTGGGCAGCGATCGCCTTTCTCTCCTGGAAAGAACTTTTGAATCGTTGTAAACACTACGCCTCCCGACTCGACCGACAACAGATCGCGCAGATGCGCTCGACTTTCCGCCTGCACGGGCGGTTGACGCAGCAGGTCCTGACAGCGCGAGAAAGTACCGAAAAGTTGGTCGTCGAGATCATTACGGTCCGTGAGCACCACGACAGTGGGGTTCTCCATTGCCGGCTCGCGAATGATTCGGCCAGCATAGAACACCATAGTTAAGCTCTTGCCCGACCCTTGCGTATGCCAGACAACGCCGATACGCCGGTCTCCAGGATTGCCAGCCGGCGGCCGGGTTGATTGATAGAGGACTGACTCCTTGTCAAACTCTTTTGGTTGTGCTGTTCGCAATGCAGTAGCTCGCAATGTCTCCTGGACCGCCAACTGCACCGCGTAAAACTGGTGGTAACCCGCGATCTTCTTGACAATGCGGCCGTCTCCACCATCTTCGAAAACGATGAAGTCCCGCAGCAGATCGAGAAATCGGCGTGGGGTAAATATACCTTCAATGACGACCTGGATTTCTGGAAGATTGGGATCGGCAACTGACTCTCCCGTGATGGTACGCCAGGGCTTGAACCACTCGCGCCCGGCTCCGATGGCCCCGACACGCGCCTGCGTCCCGTCGGAGATAACCAGAGCGCCATTCGTTGCGAATAGGGTCGGGAGCTCGACCTGATAGGTCTCAAGCTGAGAAAGCGCGTTCCAGATCGTGGCATCCTCATCAGCAGCATTCTTCAACTCGATTACTGCAAGCGGAAGCCCGTTGACGAAGAGCACTACATCCGGCCGCCGTGTGTGTCTATTTTCTGTCACGGTGAACTGGTTGACCGCCAGCCAGTCGTTGTTCTCGGGGTTGTCGAAGTCGATTACCCGCACCTGTGCGCCCCGGATCGCGCCACCATGGTCTCGATATTCCACCGTGACTCCATCCACGATCATGTGGTGCATCGTCCGATTGCGCTGGAGCAGATCCGCGCCTTCTGGGTGTGTTAGCTTTCGGAAGGCGTCTCCCAGCGCCTCGGCGGGAAGCTCTGGATTGAGCTGGTCAAGACCATCGCGGAGTCGCCGAGAGAGAATCACCTCGCAATAGTCTGATCTCTCAGCCCCGAGCTGTCCGGGTGCGATCTCTATGCCATGACGAACCTGCCAGCCAACTCCTTCTAGCCAGTCCATCACAGCTGTCTCGACAGTAGATTCGCTTAATGGATCGGAAAAGCCAATATGAGTGCTTTGATTGTTCATAGACCACGTTCTCTTAAAAAGCGTTCCGCATCTTTTACCCGCAACTCGCCGGAGATTAGCTTAGGCAGGAGGAGGTCGCGAGTCGCGACGAGTGTTTGATTTTCCCGACCATTGGCGGCAATCCGCTCGAACATCGGAGCAATCAAATTGTTTAAATGACTCCATAGGGTATCACTCTCTGGTTGTGGCAGCGGATACGCAGCTATCGCATCGGAAGACACTCGCTGCCTCCCCGATGTCCCGGTCATACTTCGAATGGCATTTGCGCGGAATGCCGGATCGCGTGCGATCAGATAGGCCACTGCTTTAGGAAGTGGAGGACGCGACCGAAGGACGATAAATTCTGTCGAACCCCATCCCACTTGGTCTTCAGGAAGGTTCTGAACAAATGCAGACTTACCATTTTCTAAGCATGGAGTGATTCGCGCCAGTAGCGCATCCCCATTTCGAAAGCGCACACCCGATCCACTAAATTCTCGAACGACATAGGGCTCTGGGTTTGGACCTGTAGTCGGGATTGATGCCATGTTGAGATAAGGAGCAGGCATCCCGCGCTTCAATTGCTCTGGCGGATTTACTTCAATAAGGGAAGCGAGAGGAACGATCTTCCACCCCTCTGGGATCTCACCGAGTTCGGAATCGACTAGGCGATCGGGAAAGAGCGACCAAATGTCTGAAGAAAGGTAAGGGGCGCGGCCTTCCATCTTCGCGCGGGTCGGACCGAAATCAACGAACCAATCCTTGAAGATCGCTCGCGCCATCTCCTCCAGCGTCTCGTTCATCCGTCGGTTCAACTCAATCTTGTCATCGAGCGTCCCTAAGATGTGCGCAATGGCGCGTTGCTCAGCGAGGAGAGGCAGACGAATTCTGATTTGAGCAAGCGCTGATCCAGTTAGCTCCTGAAACGTCGAACCACTGGCGTGGCGCTGGAGTTCTTCATCGTGTGCTCTGAGCCAATAATAGAGAAAGTCGGAATCAAAACCAGGCTTCGGTATGAGGTTGCGGAATCCCTGGTTCGTCGCAAGGGGAGTCTTCGCAATAGCAACGTATCCGATAGGAGCCCGACTTGTAAGGAGCACCGTGCCTACCGGAAGTTGCTGCGCGGAGCAACTTTCCAGGCCCTTCCGTGATAGGTTCCGCTCACCTCGAGACACGTAACGCTCATGTGGTCCTGAAAGATCTTTTGGCGTGAGCCAAGGAATCTCTCCGTTGAAGTTCGACGGATCGGCAGTAGATGGCGTGCTCCCGCCGACGATTTCAGCTATTTCGCCGATCCGGTATTCCCGCCACTCACTCACCATAGCCCAACTCCTTCAGGTTGGCGGCAATAGCAGCGTCGATCTTTGCGGCCTCGTTCTGTTGGTTCTGCCATTGAGATACGAGCCGCTGCATCTTTTGCTCGAATGGTTCATCATCCGATTCTTGCGGTGCCGCGCCGACATAGTGGCCAGGGGTAAGAACAAACCCATGCTTCTCGATCTCCTCCAGTTTCGCTGCCTTACAGAAGCCGGGAATGTCCTTATATACGATCAACCCATCCACGGCCTCGGTCGGGACATTCTTCTCGCCGCGCCACAGATGGTACATTCCGGCGATCTTGGCAATGTCCGCATTGGTTAGTTCCCGGTGCGTGCGGTCGGCCATGAAGCCGAGCTTGCGCGCGTCAATGAATAGCACCTCGCCGCGCCGGTCGCGGAATTTGTGATTCTTTCGGTCTCGAGCCAGAAACCAGAGGCAAGCGGGAATCTGCGTTGAATAGAAAAGCTGGCCGGGCAGCGCCACCATGCAGTCCACTAAGTCCGCTTTAACCAGCGCCTTCCTTATCTCGCTCTCTCCCAATTGGTTGGATGACATGGAGCCGTTTGCCAGCACGATTCCGGCCGTTCCGTTCGGCGCTAGATGATAGACGATGTGCTGCACCCAGGCAAAGTTGGCGTTGCCAGCTGGGGGAACGCCATATTGCCAACGCTTGTCGCCTCTCAGTCTGTCGCCACCCCAGTCGCTCATGTTGAACGGCGGGTTTGCCAGGATAAAGTCGGCCTTGAGGTCGGGGAAGCGGTCCTCATGGAAGGTATCGCCATGCTCGATTTTACCGTCGATGCCGCGGATGGCCAGGTTCATCTTGGCGAGCCGCCAAGTGGTGTAGTTCGACTCCTGACCGTAAATCGAGATGTTGCCTTTGGCTTTGCCACCGTTGCCGTTGCCGCTGGCGTGAGCTCGGATAAACTCCACCGATTGCACAAACATGCCGGCTGATCCGCAGCATGGGTCGTAGACACGTCCGCGGTAAGGCTCCAGCATCTCAACGAGCAGCTTGACGACGCAACGCGGCGTATAGAACTCCCCGCCCTTCTTCTTTTCGGCACTGGCGAACTGTGACAGGAAATATTCATAGATCCGGCCGAGCACGTCTTTCGACCGCGCTGCGACGTCGCCGACTTTGATATTGGAAATCAGGTCGATGAGCTGCCCGAGACGGGTTTTGTCCAGCGCCGGGCGCCCATAGTCCTTTGGCAAAACATCTTTGAGCGCTGGGTTGTCGCGCTCGATCTCAACCATGGCATCGTCGATCAACTGACCAATCGTGGCTTGACGGGCCTGCACCTTAATGCGGGACCAGCGCGCCTTAGGCGGCACCCAGAATATGTTTTCGGCGCGGTATTCATCAGGGTCCTCCGGGTCAGCCCCTTGATCCTTTTCTGCCTCCAGCGCGGCATGCTTCTCCTCAAAAGCATCGGAAATATACTTCAGGAAGATCAATCCCAGAACTACATGCTTGTATTCCGCAGCATCCATACTGCCACGAAGCTTATCGGCCATGCGCCAGAGTTCATCTTCGTAGCCTACATTGGCGCCGCTTCCGCTGTCTTTCTCCTTGGCTCGCGCCATCACATTACTCCATTCTCCCAGTCAAACATAAATGAGAAGCTAAAGAAAAATTTAAATAGATTTAAATAAAACTATCAATAACTTTTTTGCGCACTGAGTGACAAAACGTCTTCTATGTTCGTTCCGGCTTCTTAATTGATTAAAGGTAGATCCAGCGGCGCCAGAGGAAAAAAAGGATCAAACACAAAAAAACGAACAGGAAAAAAAAATTACGTCTATCTTTCTTTTTTTGAGCCTTATGATAAAAAGCTGCGGAGCGGATTTCAGATCTTAATAGATATTCTCTGAACTCTTCTTCGTCTTTTCCCAAATGCATTTTTTAAAACTCCCTTCGCTATTTCTTAAGGACCCAGATCACCATACCAGCCAACAGGACTAAAATAAGGGGTAAAGAATAGGCAAAACCGCTCATAACCTTATTCCAGAAGCGAAAAGGAACTTCTTCTTCCTCTTCCACTTCTTCTTCGATCGCCAATCTTTCAGTTACACTACCGACCTTGTCTCGATACTGCGCATAAATGGTTTTTGCTTGTTCAACGGTTACAAGAGCCTTATTCAACTCATCTTCCAAGTTCATGGGATCCCAACTGGCAGGTTGAATAGATTCTATGGCTTTTAGCTGGTCGCTAAATTGGGAATGGATAGACTCAATTTCTTCAAGCTGTCTTTTCAGTTCTCCGGCTTGTCTTTCAAGGAGTACAAGCCCTCTGGTCAGCAAATCAACAGCTGTCCTATGATCTTCTTCAAAAGTCCTTTGCTTTTGCCGTAATTCTTCTAGCTGTTTTTTTTGTCGCTCAATTTCCTCTTTTCTTCTCTCGAGATCGAGAAGAATTTCCTGAGCCTGTTGAACTTTAATATTCAGATCATCTATGGAAAAACGATTTTCACTATCATCGTTCACGGTTTCCTCCATAGGATGTGAGCAAAAGAAGACTACTCCTTTTTTTTGATTGGCCAAAAGAACCTAAAAAGCAGCCGATCGCTTTTCTTTTCAAATATTCCTAGTATTATCTACTAAAAAAAGATCTGTCAAAAAGAATTAGAAAGAATTCTTTTTAGTTTTTAAAAAATCTCTTAATTAGCAAAATAAGCCTAGAGACAAAGAGAATCGGTGGTCAGTCTCAATTTCCTTTTTGATTGAAATACAGGGATTTTATAGTTAGAATGACTGTGTGATTGCTCCAAGTGGTTCAGTTCCCTTCACCACCTTTCTATACAATCGCCACATTGAGCTTGGGGCATACATGGGAACGTATAGTGGATGGTGGATGCCGATTTATTATACTTCAGCCATAAAAGAACACCAAGCCGTCAGAGAAAATTCTGGCATATTCGATCTCTCTCATATGGGTCAATTCTTTGTGGAAGGGCCCAAGGCGATGGAATGGCTAAATGGAATTTTAACCAACGACTTATCCCTTTTAAAAGACTCAGAAAGCCAGTACCATTTAATCCTTTCGGAGAGCGGTGGGATTATTGACGATCTGATTCTTTACCGGATTGGTTCCTCTTCTTATCTACTAGTAGTAAATGCTTGTGCATCAGAAAAAGATTATTCGCTCCTGCATGGTTATCTTCCTTTTGGGGATGTTAGCTTGATTGACAACCGCCGAAAATGGGGCTGTATTGCCATACAGGGACCCACATCCTGGAATGTACTCAAAGAGGTGTTTTCCCTGGATCCCATTCCCAAGCACACGATAAAAAAAATCATTTTTGAAAAAGAATTTTTGTATATTGCTGCCACAGGGTATACAGGAGAAGACGGAGCCGAACTATTTTTCCCTGGTAAAATTGCTAGGCAATTATGGGATCATTTACTGGAAGCAGGTAAACCCTATGGATTATTACCCTGCGGCCTAGCAAGCAGGAATATTCTTAGGCTTGAAGCTTCCTTACCATTGAATGGAGTCGATCTTAGAGAAGATAAAACACCCTGGGAAGCTGGCTTAAGTAAAGCTGTTAGTCTTTCAAAACCCTATTCTTTCCCAGGGAAAGCTGCGCTTGTCCTATTGAAGGACTCTTTTCAAACCCTCCTTGTTGCTTTTGTCGCCTGCGAAGAGGCCTCACCTCAGCCCAAAACAGGTTCTCCAATTTTTTTTCAAGGCCAAAAGTGCGGCGAGGTAACAAGCGGCATATGGTCCCCTTCCCTAGGAAGGACAATCGGTATGGGGTATGTGCATAAATCGTATGCACTCATAGGCAACAAAATTGAAATAGAAATTAGGAACAAACTCTATCCATTTGAAATCCGGAAAAAACCCCTTTACAAAAGACCTACTATTCATCGATAGTAGAGTTTATTTTTTCCATGAACATTCCAAGTGATCGCCTCTACACAGACACCCATGAATGGGTTATGGTCAGTGGGGATGTGGCTACCGTAGGCATTACTGAACACGCCCAAAGAGAACTATCTGATATCGTTTTTATAGAACTACCAAAAGTGGGAGAACGAGTCAGTAAAAAATCCGTAGTCGGCGTCATTGAATCGGTCAAAGCAGCCAGCGATCTTTATGCACCAGTCAGTGGAGAGGTTCTGGAAATTAATTCACAGTTGACTGATCATCCTTCATTGATCAACAGCAATCCTTATGGAGAAGGATGGCTATACAAGATCCGAATCATCAATCCTCAAGAACTCCATGACCTCAAGGATGCCGATGCGTATAGAGAGCTGTTAAAAAATAAGGAACTATAAAGTTTCTTCAGGAAGCAGTTCTAAGTAATGGTCAGAGTGAAACGTTTTTAACAATATGCAAAGTTTGGATTCTTTTATAGACAGACATATTGGCCCCTCGAATGAAGAAATTAAAGAAATGTTAGATTTTCTAGATTTGAAAAGTCTTGAGGAGCTGACTACTAAAGCCATTCCTGAGTCTCTTAGAACGGCTAGCTCTCTGAATCTGCCCGAGGGAACTTCTGAAGAAGAGGCTTTAAAAGAGCTCAAAGCTATAGGTAATCAAAACCGATCCTTCCGCTATTTTATTGGCATGGGGTATTCCGAATCGATATGCCCAAAGGTGATTCGTCGGATGATATTAGAAAACCCGGATTGGTATACGCCGTATACTCCCTATCAATCTGAAATTTCTCAAGGTCGACTAGAAGCTTTGTTTAATTTTCAAACCCTTGTTTCTGAACTGACTGCTCTACCCATAGCCAATGCTTCCCTTTTGGATGAAGCCTCTGCCTGCGTCGAAGCCATGTTGATGTGCAAAAGGCTTACGGCAGATAAAAACCGGACTCGGTTTTTTTTATCCAAAGATTGTCATCCGCAAATTCTTTCGGTTATGCTGACAAGATCTCGCCCATTAGGGATTGATCTTGTCATTGAGGATTGGCAGAAAGTAGGAATCGATACGAGCTTTTTTGGGACTTTAATCTCCTATCCAGATACAAATGGTCACCTTTATGATTTTAGCTCTTTTGTAGAGTCTCTCCATCAAAAAGGAATTTTGGTCGTCGTTCATACGGATCTTTTGGCTTTGAGTCTTTTTAAGCCGCCTGGAGAGTTTGGAGCCGACATTGCCGTTGGCTCAGCCCAACGGTTTGGATTGCCTCTATTCTTTGGAGGACCCCATCCAGCTTTTATCTCCGCAAGAAAAGGAATGGAAAGAAAAATGCCCGGTAGAATCGTCGGTATTTCGAAGGATGTTTATGGCACTCCTGCCTTTAGGTTGGCTCTACAAACCCGCGAACAACACATAAGGAGAGAAAAAGCTACAAGCAATATCTGCACAGCCCAAGTCCTTCCTGCGATCGTCGCTTCTATGTATGCCGTTTATCATGGAGCTGAAGGACTATTAGCAAATAGTCAAAAAATCCTTTCTTATGCTTACTTTCTTTACAACCAACTTTCCGCTTTGGGATTTAAGCCTTATCCTTTTCCTTTTTTTGATACCCTCAAAATCCCAATGGATAAAGAAAAGCTTGAGGAAATTAAAAACCGAGGGCTCGAACAAGGCTATCTTTTTAGGGAGTTTGAAGAAGCATCCGCTCTTGGCATCACGCTCGGAGAAAAAACAACTCCTGAAGATCTTCTTTTGCTCTTAAAAATTTTTGTTCCCGACTTGAAAAATGAACCTTTGAATCTGGATCATCTTGAAATTCCTTCTATTCCAGTTTCCCTTCAAAGACAAACGAAGTTTTTGACGCAAAAAATTTTTAAAGAGTACCGCTCCGAAACAAAACTTAACCGATACATCAAGCGGCTTGCTTCAAAAGACATTAGTTTAACGATCTCAATGATTCCCTTGGGATCCTGCACCATGAAACTCAATGCAGCCGCAGAAATGATTCCAATACTCTGGGATTGTTTTACCGAGCCGCATCCGTTTGCTGGCAGAGAGCAGACAAAAGGGTACAGCATGCTTGCATCTGATCTGGAGGAATGGATTGCAGAAATAACTGGAATGGATTTTGTTTCGCTACAGCCCAATGCTGGCTCTCAAGGAGAAATAGCTGGCTTGCTTGCA
This sequence comes from Candidatus Methylacidiphilum fumarolicum, assembly GCF_949774925.1. Classification (GTDB taxonomy): domain Bacteria; phylum Verrucomicrobiota; class Verrucomicrobiia; order Methylacidiphilales; family Methylacidiphilaceae; genus Methylacidiphilum; species Methylacidiphilum fumarolicum. The sequence continues at coordinate 193,230 of NZ_OX458932.1, read as the reverse complement.
ATTAAAAATTATCTGGGCTCTATAGGTCAAAGCCAAAGAAATGTCTGTTTAATCCCCATCTCTGCTCATGGAACGAATTGCGCAAGTGCGGCTCTTTGCGGATTTGATATCGAAGAGCTAGCGTGCGATGCTCAGGGAAAATTGGATCTTCTAGATCTTGAAACTAAAGCAAGAAAAAATGCTCAGAGGCTTGCTGCCGTGATGGTTACTTTTCCCTCCACTTATGGGATATTCGAAGAAACTCTGCCTGAAGTCGCTCGTATTGTTCACCGCTTTGGTGGACAGCTCTATATGGATGGAGCCAATGCGAATGCCTTCCTTGGCTTATGTAAACCGGGAGAGCTAGGAGTGGATGTATGCCATCTTAACCTCCACAAGACATTTTGTATTCCTCATGGAGGAGGTGGCCCTGGAGTAGGCCCCATCGCAGTAAAAAAGCATTTGGGTCCATTTCTTCCCTCTAATGAGCTACGGTTGGTTGAAAAATGGAAAACAGGTCTTCTTTGTGCTGCTCCTTTAGGGAACGCTGGAGTGTTGCCTGTCAGCTGGATGTTCATCAGAATGGCTGGAAAAGAGGGTCTTAAACGCTGCTCTCAAATCGCTATTTTAAATGCCAATTACATGGCAAAAAAGCTTGAATCTGCCTTTAATATCCTTTTCAAAGGACCTCATGGATATGTTGCCCATGAATTCATTATCGATCTGAGGCCATGGAAAAAATATGGAATAGAGGTTGAAGACATCGCCAAAAGACTCATGGACTATGGCTTTCATGCACCGACCATCTCTTGGCCTGTCCATGGGACCATGATGATAGAACCAACCGAATCGGAATCAAAAGAAGAACTCGATCGATTCTGTGAAGCCTTATTTCTCATCAAAGAGGAGTTAGAGGCCATTGAAAAAGGGATCTATCCCCAAAACAATAACCCTCTGAAGAATGCTCCTCATCCTCCGACTGTCCTCTGCTTAGATAGCTGGGAGTTTCCTTACAGTCGAACGCTGGCCGCTTATCCTGCTCCATGGCAAAAAGATTTTAAGTACTGGCCACCCGTCGGCCGAGTAGATAATGTATACGGTGATAGAAATTTTATTTGTTGTATAGAAAATTAATCTCGCTCTTTGATCTACAAATTCTTTATTCTTTTTGTTGCTTTTGTTCTATCTCTAAAATCCGGAGCAAAATAATTCCATTCCTACCGTTATGAATTCAAAACAATCGGCAGCCGAAAGAAAAAAATATTGGCTTTCGATTGTATTACGTTCCCTTATTTCGACAGGCATCCTATCTTTTTTGTTTTTCAAAGTCGATTGGACAAAAATTGCCACGGTGGCCCAAAGAGCCAATCCAGTGGACATAGTCCTTGGGATTTTTTTTGGTGGAGGACAAGTTTTTTTTTCTGCGATCCGATGGAAAATTTTACTTCAAACCCAAGGGATATTTATTTCCAGAGCCAAAGCCTTTGAACTGACTCTTATCGGTCAGTTTTTTAACGCTTTTCTTCTTGGTTCTACAGGAGGTGACATTGTACGCATTTATTACATAATCCAACTCTATCCAGAGAAAAAAACGGCCGGCTCTCTTTCTGTCATCTACGATCGAGTAGTAGGTCTTTTAGGCCTAGTTCTAATAGGCCTACTGCTGGCGGTGAACTTTTATCACTTATTCCAAGCCAATCCTATAACGCGCCATGCCGTTTGGATCTTTCTGGTTGTCACCCTCATCATCCTATTGCTTTTTGGGCTCATCCTTTTTTTCCCAAGACTCTTTTCAGTGGTCAGGCTACAAAAGAACGAAAGTTCCTTCTTTTCAAACCCTTCCTTCAACAACTTATTCGATGCTATCCGGCGCTATCGACACGGGAAAAAAGAGAATTTGCTAGCTCTTCTCTATTCTTTTGCCAGCCATGGCTCAACTTTAATCATGGCTTATTTTGCCACCCGTTCTCTTAATCTAGATATCCCCTTTTTGTATTTGGCTGCAACCCTTGCCATTGTGAGTGTTCTCATATCCATTCCCATCACTATATCTGGATTGGGGATTAGAGAAGGACTCATTGTTGTCTTTTTTCACTTATTAGGTATAAAGACGGAACCAGCCTTAAGTTTTTCCCTTTTGGTTTTTGGAATGAGTCTTTTCTGGAGCCTGGTCGGGGGCATTGTGTATTTGCGCTACAAAAAGTCTCGATTTAATGATACAGTACTCCGATGAGAGAAGAGGCAATAGGGATAGTACACAGACTTCAGAAAGCAGGGTTTACAGCCTTTTTCGCTGGAGGTTGCGTCAGAGATATTCTACTAGAGAAAGAACCTCATGATATAGACATCGCCACTTCGGCTACTCCTGAGGAAGTACAGCAGCTATTTAAGGATAAGGCAACAGGATTAATTGGGAAAGCCTTTGGAGTGGTTCGAGTAAGATCTGGTCACCATTTTTTTGAAGTTGCTACGTTTCGAACCGACATAGGATCGGAAGGAGGCAGATGGCCAGCAGCGGTGAGATTCTCTACACCAAAAGAAGATGCTTTAAGAAGGGATTTTACGATCAACGGTATTTTTTATGACCCTATTGCTGATCAGATCATCGATTATGTCAAGGGAACAGAAGATATAGAAAAAAAAATTATCCGAGCGATCGGAGACCCTAAAAAACGGTTCGAGGAAGATCATCTCCGTATGCTCAGGGCCATCCGTTTTGCTGTCCAACTATCCTTCAGAATCGAAGAAAACACTTGGAATGCGATCCGGCAATCGGCTCAGGCAATCTTAAATATAAGTGCCGAAAGGATACGAGAAGAGCTAGATAAAATATTTTGTAGTCCAGATCCTGCAAGAGGACTGGATCTTCTCGATCAAAGTAACCTGTTGGCTGTGATTTTGCCTGAAATTTATCGTTGCCATGGGGTAGAACAGCCAAAAGATTTTCATCCTGAAGGGGATGTATTCAGTCATATTCGACTTGTTTTAAGCCACCTATCCAATCCCAGCCTTGAATTAGTGCTCTCAGCTCTTTTCCATGACGTCGGGAAGCCTTTGACTTTTACTCGAGATAAAGAAGGAAATATTCATTTTTATGGCCACGAAATAGTAGGAGCCAAAATTGCAGAAAATATAATGACCAGGTTAAGATACAGTCGAGACACAATTAAAAAAGTGGTCGAATGCGTTAAAAATCATATGACATTTAAAGATGTTCCAAAAATGAAAAAAGCTACAGTTAAAAAACTGATATTAAAACCGACTTTCCCGATAGAACTTGAACTCCATCGAATAGACTGTTTATCTTCACACGGGAACCTTTCAATCTATAATTTTCTCAATCAAGCTAAGGAAGCCTATTCGACCGAAGCCTCATTATCTCCCCCAAAATTGATCACTGGATATGATTTGATTGCCATGGGATTACAACCAGGTAAAAAAGTTGGTGAGATTCTAGAACTTGTTCGAGAAGCTCAATTAGAAGAAAAAATTTCATCACGTAAAGAAGCCCTATTAATGGCCGAAGAACTTGTTCGGAATGAATCGATTAAATAGAATATTTAAATTAAAATAAATATTGTTTATTATTTTGTATTTTTTTTTATTTTTGTTTCAATATATGTATTGACTAATTATTTAATTACTGTAAACCCTTATTAAAAAAGGAGCAATTATGGCGAATGAAGAAAAAAAACAAGCGAGATTTAACAAAGCGAGTTTGGTTGAAACCGTCCAGAAAAACATGGGAAAGGATACAACCAAAGCATTGGCGGAACGATCGGTTGATGCTGTTATCAACGGGTTGAAATCGGGGATATTGAAAAATGGCATTGTACAATTAATTGGTTTTGGCACTTTCCGCGTAATAACAAGAAAGGCTAGGATGGGAGTAAACCCAAAAACCGGGGAAAAAATTAAAATTAAAGCATCGAAAACCGTTCGTTTTTCACCTGGAAAAGAACTTAAAGAAAAATTATAATTAGCTATTAGTTTAGAGGAGTCCCAAAAATTTGCCGGCAGAGGGGAGGATACACTTTTACACTTTTAAGTAAGTAAATACTGAAGTGGTTTACATCACAATACACTATACATAATTTTATATAGAGTATTAGATTTATTGATAATCTATTATCAAAAATATATTTTATTTTTGTTTCATTGCTTTCTTTGAAGCAATGTTCATCCTCCCCTTATATTCTTCTTTAGAAGTCTTTTCCGTTTTCAACACTTCTTCTATAAAACTAGCTCTGGAATTCCCATCCCCTTTAAGGGATGGGAAAGGAGCGTCGTACTCAAATATTACGGCGATTTGCCTTGGCATTCTGCCATGTATCGATAGATGACTTCCGTTGATACGATCCCTGCCATTCCCACATAATTGGATTGTGTACATAGGTGCTCCCGACGATACCCTATGTTTTTGAGCTTCGGGAACCGTTCTCAAGAGCCTGTAGGACGCATAATCCTTGAGGAGTCTCACGATCCTTGTAGCGCCCAACAAAGCGGGGCCGATACGAAGCAATGCTCATGATTGACGTCCGTTTCCAAAGCAGGCAGCCGAAAGACGTGTTGCCGGCAGCATTCGGCGAGTAGTGTCTTACAGAACAGGTCCACCACGCTGGAGAGGATTCTGCAACAGTACTTTTATATCCATGCGGAGGAATAGGCGAGCTGATAATGCACCATGGCCTGGAGGCAGAGAATCTCAAAAAGCTACTGCCGGAGGCCGCAACGGTTTGCATGTTCAAAGCGTTCGGCAGATCGTTTGTGCCTTCGACGCAGCCGTGGAAACAACTGGCAGGAACTGCCGCGCAGGCCGTAGGGACACCCGCTATCCATATAAGGATAGGCGACATTTCCCCCGAATGTGGCCGATCCAAGCAATGGGATGGGAGGAAAGGCAGACCCTCCTCCCTATGGGACAAGGAGGGTCATCTCTGATATTACCGCGTCCAGCTTAGCTCTCATGCAAATCTGCTTGCCTGATCTTCTGGAATAGCCCCCACAACGAATGGCATGTCATCCTGATCAAACCGGCAGTCGATTCGGACTCGCAAGGGACCATGGAAAGGCATGCAAAAGTGGATCTCAGCCAGATACACAAGACCACCATAATCTCCAACAATGGAAATGTCCTGGTCGTTCCCGAGCGAGGGCTGCGCCACAAAGGCATCGGAAGGTCATGGACTTCTGCCTGTATCATGGAATTCAGTCCATATTCGCTTGTAATCTAGATGGCGTTCGCCGCGGCGCCAAGGGGACGCTATCACAACCAGCAATGAGTCAGTGGGAATACGGCAAGGAGGTAGACTATTTGATACAGAAGAGAGAGCAAGCCCCCATTGGATGCTTCACCGGTGATAAGCGATGCAGGTCCAACCATGTCCGGAATACGGCCATAGCCATAGGCACAATGGATGGAATTAGCGATGCCCAAAATGTGGCTTTCTAGACCACTGGGATGTGGTCGGCGGCGTTAACCTGCACCCGCTAGCCTTCGGTCAGGTGGTGCCGTACTCAACGCGCATCACGGATCTGTGATCCGGCTCTTTACGAGGGCAGGCCGATGAGATGAACATCCGGTAGCCAGGAAGCAGCAGTAGCCTGGAGACGGGTCAAAGTCGTCTAGCTGAAGTACGGCCTCTAGCCCCACCAGTTCGGCGGCGAACTCCCAACGAGAACTGCCTACAAGCCTGAGCCTACTAACTAGAAGCTCACCCGCTTAAGCGAGTGGAAAGTGTCTCCCTATCTCTTAAAGGAAAACCGTTATTCCTTTACAATCTGGTCTATAAAAATGTAAAAGAAATATAAAAATTGGTGAAAAAAATCTCCTTTTCGCTCAATATCCTTATATGATGATCCAACAGATTTTTTTAATAATTTGTTTGTTTCTTTGGTTTTGCTCGTTCCCAACATATGGCCAGCAGTCCGACCAAACCACCATTGAACAGAAAGCCAAGCATGGCTACCATCATAGTTTTCATGATGTTCATCACTATGCTCAGTTATTTGAGTCCAAAGAAAGGGATAAATGGCAAAAGCCTGATCGCATTATTGAGTCGCTCCACATCAAGCCAGGTTATACAGTTGCAGATTTGGGAGCTGGCACTGGCTATTTTACCAGAAGATTTTCTAAGGCTGTAGGCAATGAAGGGAAAGTCTATGCTTTAGATTCCGAGCCAGCCATGGTTGACTATTTACAAAAAGAGGTGAAGAACAAAAACCTTACCAATGTAATTGTTAAACTCGTCAAGCCTAATAATCCTGATCTAGGCAAAGCCTCAATTGATATTATTTTTATATGTGAGGTCCTTCATCACATTGATAATCGGATCGAGTATCTAAAAAAACTGTCTCTTTCCTTGAAGAATGGGGGGAAAATCGCTCTGATTGATTTTTATCCTAATGCACCTTATGGTCCACCGCAAAGCCATCGTATATCCGAAAAAGAGGCAATAGCAGAATTTCAACTTGCTGGTTATAAGCTCTTAAAAAAGCACAATTTTTTACCTTACCAATACTTCCTAGAATTTATTCCTAAAACATAAAACCTTTTTGAAATGTTTATCTGATTTTTTTCGCTTAAGGCTGCAAAGCGTACAGCCTCTCAACAGGAAAAGCCGCATTGCTTTTCTGCCAAGTGGCTTTGCAACTGGCTATTGTCTAATATTTTAAATATTTTCCTGGATATGAGAGGGCATGTAGGCAAGGTTTTTATTGTGAGAGCAACAAGCTTCAGCATGGACACTGGGAGGAAGAGTCAATTATCCCTTCATATGAATTTTTCTTGATGAAACAGCAAGCTCCCCTGAGATAAGCAAGAAGAGAAAGTTGACAATAAAGAGCAAAAACAATTAAATTTAATAAACAACGCTATTGAGAGCCAATCTCGTTCTCAAAACCTGAAAACAATTGGAAGGAGTAAATGAGCGACTCCTTAAGAAGGGAACATAAAACTTGGCAACTACTAAAGATAGCCATTTCTCTTCTTCCTATTTTTGGAAAATCCTTTAATAGAGATTTTTCTCCTCCGTCAACCATTTTGGTATCACCGCATTGGAGCAGTAAAGGAAATAATATGATATTGCTAGGTCTGCTGAAAAAGCTATGAGTGTCCCATTTTAGTTTCTATGGTGCATGGATATTGTGAAAGGTTGGATAAACATAACGAAGCTAAAAGGCTCAGTCACAAGCAGCATAGTTAAATAGGACATATGAAGATACAAGATGAGCTTCATCGGATAGAACTTATTCAGGATGACATAACTCGGTTAGAGGTGGATGCCATTGTTAATGCTGCCAATTCAAGGCTCATGAAAGGTGGGGGTGTCGATGGAGCTATTCATAGGGCTGCAGGGCCAAAATTAGCTGAAGCCTGTGCCAAACTAAATGGTTGTCCAACAGGGCATGCTAAAGTTACTCCTGGTTTTAATCTCAAAGCTAAATGGATCATTCATGCTGTCGGTCCTGTTTGGAAAGGCGGAGTAGCCAATGAAAAAGCGCTTTTAGCTTCTTGTTATCATCAAGCCTTGCTCCGTGCCAAAGAAGTAGAGGCCAAAACCGTAGCTTTTCCTGCAATTAGCACTGGGGCTTATGGGTTTCCATCTGATCTTGCAGCTAAAATAGCCTGGAAAACTGTCCTTTCCTTTCTTAGTACTAATGAGATCCCAAAAAAAGTTATATTTTGTCTCTTTGATTCCAAATCCTATGACGTTTACGCTTCTATACAGAAAGAACTGCTCAAAGGAAATACGGATTTTTTAAAAAATGAAGAAAATCACGAAAAATAAAAAGGGGTATGACAGCAATCTTCCTAAATTTGACTATATTAATTTAAACTATGAAAAATCGAATTAAAGATTTTTATTCCAATGGTACATTGGAGAGAGGAGCGCTCAAAGAGAAACAAGAAAAAATAGATATAGAGTTTCTAGATGAATTGGAATTACCTGCTAAAAATGAAACGAAGGAGAATTTAGAAGAAGATCCTTCTCCGTTAACTATCGATTTAGGTTTAGGCAAACCTATCGTGATACCTTCTAACAAAAAGAAAATAAATGGCGTGATTTTATTTCTTTTCCTGCTTTTCCCATTGCTTTTTCTTTCGTTACCTTTACTAGGAGTTTATATATTTTCTTCTTTTTCTGGAGGCCATCTCTGCTGGCATCAAAAGACAGGCTTTTTAAGCGGCTTACTACTCAGTCTTCTTATTTTCGGAGTTTTTCTAATATCATTAATAAAGAAAAATTAAGAACTTTTTTTACCATTCATCAATTGGCGAAGTCTTTTCTGTAATTTCCCCTAATTCTGTAATTTCTCCTAACAACTAATATCCATTACAAGACCTTATCCGCTATGTTCCCTCCTGCCCAATGAATGGAAAGGAGTCATAAAATGCTTGCTGCACTAAGAAAAGGTTACAGCATAGAAAAAAAAATATAAAGGGATTTCAAATTGGGGCGCGGTACCCAAAGAATTCATGATCTTCATTATATCCTCCCTGTCCGGCTCCGAGATGCTTGAAATCGGAAACGAATTCGATAGCTCGTATCCACTTAACTTGTTTAAACCCTAGCTCATTTGGACAGATCAAGCGCAAGGGAGCACCATGCAAGACACTTAAAGGGGATCCATTCATCTCATAGGCAAGAATCGTCAGATGGTGTTGCATGTTTTCCAAAGTGTGGACGTCATAATAGATACCCCCCTCTCCCCCTTCCCCAAATGAATAAAATACCGCATAGCGACCATCCGATCGTGGATGCACCACTTTCAGGACGTAACGCATTGGTACCCCGCCCCATTTAGCAATTCCACTCCATCCTTGAATGCAATACAGATTGGTGATCTGCTCCTGTTTTGGCATCGCCCGTAACTCTTCCATGGAAAATTCACAGGGATGATCCACAAGCCCGCTGATGCTAAGCCTATAAGAGACAAACTTCTCAGCGATGAGCCTTTCAAACTCGATACCCTGCGGCAGCTTCCCATTCGGCCAGAAGAATGGCGAGATATCCTTCTCGGTATATACCACCTGGGGGGACAGGGATTCTCCATAGTCAAAAAACTTACCCAAAAGCTTGCGTCCTGCTTTTTGTACTAACCGGGCGTACTTGATCGTAAAAGGCGAAGCACCCAGCCATGCCAAGATCAAAATAAGCATGGCACCAAGAAAGACGATCCAACCTTCTATAGATTCGCCGTTGATTCCTGCAAACATGCGGTTGATATTCGCGGACGCCCCAGTAAGAAAAACGAGTGATACATGGATCACTGTAAAGATAAGGAACCAACATAGCACTAGAAAATGAATCGAACGCGCAACCTGCCGATTGATGATACGGCTAAGTCTTGTTAGCCTGTTAGCAAGCGCAGGAGCTTGGAGAAGGCCAGTAACCACGGCGAGGGGTGCTGCCAAGAAAACTGTCAAAAAATAGGCAAGCTGCTGCGCGCTGTTGTAGCGTGTCCATCCTTCGTTGGAAGGAAACTGGAGAGAAAGATATTGCAGAATCACTGAGAGAGCATTAGGAAAGACATCCCAAGAAAGGGGTACGATTCGCTTCCACTGAGGTGTCAAGAAAAGCAGAAGGTAAAAGATAATGCCGTTGCCTAACCAAAACAAAGCAAAAGAAAAGTGCCACCACCGTGAAAGCCCAATGGAATGGCGGATTCCAGGGAGTCCAAGCCAGCCTGGAATCGTGACCGAGTCGTCCTTCGCGGTCCAAATGCGATCCTTAGGGACCTCTTTCTGAAAACGAAACCACTCGGTTCCCGGTGTACAGTGTACATTCCAATAGAGGCGTGGATGATCCGCAAGAATTTGTATTCCAGAGCGAATAATAAACATCAGGAAGAAAAGATTAAAATAATGCTGCCAACGGAGCCACCAAGGGAATCCAACGGATGGGGACAACTCAGCACTTGAAGAACTTCCAGGATAGCGTGCGATGAAGTCCTGCACCACTGGAATCCGACGCAATTCCAGACACAAGAGGATTCCTATGATTAGAACCAATGCTCCAAGAGGAAGCAGCCAAAAGATGCTATACCAGTTGTTACCAATCCGAATTTCGGGTACGATGCCATGGCGAGGTGGCAGCCAATGGCTGAGCTTGACTCTATCATCGGCAGATGTAAGACCTGAATGGAGAGACTTGTCATCAGGGTTCATCTCGTTGCTTTCCCTCAATAATATATAATTACTTGTAAGTTACGGTTTTTCGGCTTGCTCGTCAAAAAAAGCTCCGTGTTCAAAGCAAACTGTAAGCTGCACGAACTCATGTTTGGTGAAATTTTTGTAATCTGTTGATTGTCTATAAGTTTTTTTCAATGTGTCACTATGTGGGTGGGGTTTTTTTGGTTATCCAATGCTCCAAGAAGCTGATTTTCTAGGAGGGAAGGATCTGGCATACGCCTATTCACTATGCTGCAGCGACCTCGCGGTGTTTGGTGTCTGCGACGCCTGCCTCGAGGACTTGGACGGGTTTGAGGTGAGTCAAGACCTCTTCGGTCAAAAAAGGGGAGCTTGGCCGCATGAAGGTTTTTTCCCTAGAGTAGGCTCAAGCAAGAAGGCCAAGGCGGCAACAAAGACATGTGCCTTGGACGGCTCTCGGATCATGATGATAGATCTGACGCTTCTCTAGCCCATTTTCACCAAACATGGGTTATGGGGCACTTGATTGGCACTTGGTTGGAACAGACTCCTCCAGCCTCACTTGAGGATCGAAGGAAAAAATCTTGGCCCCCCGTGATCAAAGATCAAGTTCGTGGAATTGCCACAAATGAGGTATAAGGTTTCTCGCCTGAGAAATCGAATGCCTCATTTGTGCCATTAAAAAACATCCTTTCCAAATATAACGAAGCGTATTCCCTGATCCATACTGCAGAATGAGTTATTGGCATCCAAAATAGATAAGGTCATCCATTGGTTGTTTTGGGTCATTTTGGTTCGCAAACGCAAATCCATTGACTTGCTTGACGCCCGGTTAGGATGTAGTCAACTTTGACAAGGCAAACGATCATGCCAAGGCGCGTAATCCTTGGTAGCCAACATATAAACCTACCAGCAGGATCAATGCACTGGAAAAATACGGTGCTTTCCGGGCGAACTTGCCAAAGCCGCACCATCGCTTAGAAACGTATCTCACGCTCAAGGCAGCCAGTGCGCCAGAGATCACCATCGTGAGCGCCAAGCCAACGCTGAACGATAAAACGAGGGTTGCGCCAAGAGCGATCTTCTTCAGTTGCAGGCACAGCAGCAAGACAGTGATCGAGGCCGGACACGGAATCAGTCCGCCGGTCAGGCCGAACACGATAATTTGCCCAGTCGTCACTTCCTGATTGGCGAAGCGGTGGCGGATGTCATTGGCGTGGACTAGTTCGTGCTGGTCTTGGTAGCCTGGCGCTGACAAGTCCAACCCTTCATAGTCCTTGATGGTGTGATGGGGATGATCGCGATCGACAAACTCCACATCATAGTCATGACTATGGTGCTCATGACCCAAGCGCAAGCGGGCGACGAACTCATGCGGCTCGGGAATCTCTTGCTCAGATTCCACAAAGCCATCGCGTTGCAGGAAAGTGAACGTTTGACGGCTACCGTCTGATCGTTCCGTTTCAACTCGCACCTGATCGGCTGTCCAGACATGACCATGCTTGCCATCGAAGAAAAGCCGGAAGCGAGGCGGCACGCCATCTTCAAACACTTCCAGCCGCACGACGCCATGGCCAGTGTCAATGTACTTTACCTCGTCATTCTGATGATTGTGATCATTTCTGTAATTGTGAAAGCAAGCGCGCTGCTGCCGCCATGTTCTCCACATCATCCAGACGGCAACGCCGATTATCAATACGGCGGATGCGACCTGCATATAAGGTTCACTCGTTTTGGCACTCCAGTGTTGGCCGAAATACATCCCACCCAGCGCAATGACCCATATCACTGCGGTATGGGAAATCGTCGCCGCCAGCCCCAGCAAGATCGCTTGCGTCAACGTTCCACGAATGGCAACGATAAAAGCGGCCATCATGGTCTTGGAGTGGCCGGGTTCAAGGCCATGCAATCCGCCCAGCAAGATCGCGCTGGGGATGAACAGCCAGGCATTGGATGCGCCCTGCTGTAATAGTGTTGGAAACTCAGTCATGGGAAAACCCCTTACAGGTATTTGGTGATGGCTTTGAACTCGCGGATGATTTCATCTGCGCCCTGGGTGCCTTCACGCACCGCGTGTTCAAGGCAATGATCGATATGGTCATGCACCAAGGCTTTCTTGGCGTTACTGACGGCGCTTTCAACCGCTTGAAGCTGCTGGGCAATGTCAAGGCAGCCGTGTCCTTCCTCCATCATGAGGATGATGCTTTTAAGATGGCCTTCGGCTCGTTTGAGCCTCTTGATAATGTCTGGATGGGAGGTGTGTGTTGTCATGTCCAATATCCTATCCACCAGGATAGGATATTGCAAGAAGTAAGAAATGACCGCCACCCAGCCAAGACCAGCGTCGCCCTAACTTGCTTTATTTTCCATTTTCTGAGAAGGCTCTCACCAGGTTCACCTCCCGTATTTTCCCCTATGTTTTGTAGTCGCAATTACCCTCACCAGATGAGGCATAAAATTAAATCTAGCCCAAATAACACAGTTATTTTGATTCCTGCCAACTTTAGAAAAGGAAAAATGCATGTTTTTGTTGAGCAAGAACGCACCCAAAACCAATAAAGCAATCTTATGAGGGTCATTACTTATTATCCCTAATGCATGCATTCTTACCTCGAAGAAAGAACCTATGTAGAAATTATTACGTTTTTATGCAATGGACGGATGAAGGATCTTGCCTCAGCCTATGGGCTGAAGGAATTCTTTCTAATCATTGAAAACTCCTAAAGAACATGGAGTGGTTTCGTATCCGTCGATCAGATTGCTACTCGAAATCGTTGTTGCCAGGCTATGTTCCGTTGGAAGAGTTCAGCGTCCCGTGTCCCTACGTCTGTCAGTATGCCGGAGTCTTCTAAGTTAGTAGGAGAATCAGCATAGTTTTCTTTGACGAAATATCTGCTACCTATTTCTCTACGAATCGTATTAACTATCTCGTCTATCTTCTGTATTATTGTTGGCATGCCTATTCGTTTGCGATCTGCTAAGATCGTTACGATCCAAGATATTTTCACATTGAATAGGAAAGGCAAAGTATCGACCCTCTCAAAAAGTAAAGGATCGATCCTTTCAAACTCAGGGGTTCCGTCGATCCCAACGAAGATTTTTATCGGCATAGCCTTACTCTGTTCTAATGCCTCCTGATAGTCGTTAAGCTGTAAAACACCAGAAAATAGGCATGTGGGATATTCATCTTTGAATAATGACGAAATAAAATCCCTTACTTTATTTATATTGAGGCATATTATTGAATTATTATCGTTGGACATATATTACCTCCTTTCTAATTTTTGGAAACTCATGGACTCTCTGTTCCGCAATGAAGCCTCAGTCATCCGACTGAAGAAATCCTTTCAGCGCATGCCCATTATGGCACAGTAGCTTTCAATCAGCAGATCCTTTCACGTCCTAAGACGTCCATAGACCTTACTAGAACACACCGGAGGTCCAGAAGATTTGGTAGATTGATAGCCTACTTACACTCTGGAATAGCTGTCGTATTTTTTGGTTTAGGCCTAAGATTTCCTGCTCTATCTCCTTAGCCCTAGACAGGATCTCCTCCGCTCGTTGCGCACGGCTATGAAGCCTCATCGCTCTGAGCTCATAGTCCACTAATCGACCAGCCAGCACAAGATCACTACCTTGAACCCGACGGAATACCCGTTGAAGGATGATCTTGAGCTGATTTAGTCTGTCTCTCAACACAGAAGCCTTCTGAAAAAGGAATTGCTCCCGTCTCTGTTGATAGAATTGGCAAAGCTCCTGTAGCGATGCCCCCCTCAGTCACTCCAAAGGAGGCGTCTCTGTTGCGGGAACTTGCTGGAAAAGATGCAAAGCCAGGGCGACTGAATCCCGAATCGGTTGCTCCTTTAGCGGGCGCCCTTTATCTTGGCAAATTTTTAGGCGCTTTTCTCATTTCTGCTTTAACCATTGCACAATTCGAAGACTTCTTGGAACTTCATTCTGATTCTTTCGGCATCTGCTTTTTGTTTTAGGATCTTCTGTAAGTGCAAAGCCAGTCTAAATTTATTTTTGATCTTAAAGCGTGACGCTAGCTTGTAAGCCATCTTCCAGCTCATTCTTTCGAAGACTGCGTAGGCCTCTTGCTTCGTACTCGTCCCGTGGCTGCCAGACTTTCTTTCACCCTCATGTGAGCCTCAAGAGTGAGCGTGTCTTACTCGAGTGACAAAAAATGATACATTCTGTAGGTTATCTTTTATTCTGCTGTTATCGTTAGATAACTTTTCTTTTAAAATCTTCTTGTAATTATCTGTCTCAGTGACTACGAAGCCCTGATCGGAACAGTAACAGACAGTTTTTAATCTTCCTTTTTCTGTCTATCGCAAAGGAAGTTTGTCGTGTAAAAAATTTGGCGCATTCATCCAATCATGTTGGCGATCTTATAGGTTTTTTTTGTCATTAATGCTTCGTTTCCATGAAACACAATAATTTCGCTCATAATTGTAATAGACATTAAAGTCTAATTCTTCTAAGTCTTCTATGACTTGCTTCCAGTGTCTAGAAATAGTTCTATGATAAAACCCTATCTCTTTGGCAAAAATTGCTTCTTCTCCTCTGGAGCACTCCCAAAATCAGCCCATTTTTACTAAACATGGGCTAGTGAGTCTCAAATTTAGCGTCAAAACCTATTTGATTGAGTTAATAAGCTTGGGATCCCCTGGTTCATAACCGGCGTCTTTTATAGCTGATAGCAGTTCCTCCACCTTTGTCTTGTTTACGTCATAAACAACTATGGCCTCATTTGCCGCGGCACTCACTTTAACCCATTGTACTCCAGAGACTTTTTTAAGATGATCTTTGATAACTATTTCACATGTCACACAACTCATACCTTTTATAGGGATTCTCATTTCAGCCTCTCCAGGTTTTAACATGACATTTTGGAGGGTTGCTGAAGCAAGGCTCTGACTACCAAAAGACTGAAACAAACTCATCCCTAAAAAGAGCAAAAATATAGCCGTGGCCCCTAAAAGAAAAAGCAAGGTCCTTTTTTGTGTATGACTTGCTGAAGCTCTCTGGGAATCCTTATAAGATTCACATTCACAATACGATTTTTCATTTATAAAACGCCACCATGCATAGACTAGGACCATTCCTCCAGCCGCCAAAAAAAACCAATGAAATCGTCCAAAAAAGACCGATCCGGCTGAGATACCTAAAACGGCTAATAACAATGGCCCAACACAACAACTTGCGGCAAGGATTGCTGAAAGGATGCCAAACTTACTTGCTTTCATATTTTAGCCTCAAAAGATTCAACTAAGATACATTTTTTTCTCCGCCCTTCCTCTACTGCACTTAGCTAGGCTTCCAAGGGGTAGAAGATTTACCTTTCTATCCTTTCACTGGTCTAATATAAACCCTTTACTTAGGTGTAGAGTCAACTTTCTCAATACCAAAAAAAATGATTTTAGTAGGTGGCTTCATTTAAACAAGAAAGCCATAGAGGCAGAAGCTTAAGACTCACAAACTATCTTTAGCTTCCGTTCTTTCTTGTCAAAAGCGCTATACATTCAATTTCTGGAGTTTTTGGGAAAAGATCTACCGGTCTTATTGTCCTAAGCACGTAACTCTTTTCCAGTCTTTGTATATCCCTTTTTAAGGTTAAAGGATTACAGGACACATAAATAAGTTTTGGAAGAGGATGGGAATTAACCAAAGAGATAACTTCTTTGGAGATTCCTTCTTTTGGTGGATCAAAGAGGTAAGCTGCTTTGGCTGTTTCAATTTGGGATAGACAATCAGCCAGTTTGTCCTCCACTTTGCCTTCAATAAAAAAAATGTTTTTAAGCCCTAAGGCTTTTGCATACTGAACACTCAAGGGGTTTTCTTCTATCGCATAAATTTTTTCCATTCTCTGCTTTAAATATTCCGTAAAAAACCCTGCTCCACTATATCCTTCAATAATCTGGGATATTTCCCTACCAATGGTTTCATCGACAAGCTGGCGCATCTTTTCTAGAAGATAGCGATTTACCTGATAAAACCCATAGGATGGGATTTCCGGCTCTCTTAGGGAAAAATGCATCGTTTTTGCCCCGACATACTGCCTTTTTTGATCAAGCCATTTTTTCAAAAGTACGTTAATTTTTTCCGATGCAATAAGACAAGATCTTATGGGTACAATTCGATTGGAGGCTTTTTCATAAAATCCAACCATCCCATTTCTTACATGAAGACTGATCCGATTCCGATACCCATAGGGAAAAGGACCATGGATAATGTTTTGTATGAAAAAAGAATGATTTTTTTTAAAACAAGAAAAGATCTCTTCGATCTGCGCCTGCTTAATTTCTAATTCTGTCTCATAATCTAAATGTTGATAGGCACACCCTCCACAAGAGCCATAGGAAGGACAAGGAGGGAGTACTCTTCCCTTGCCCGTTTCTAAAATCTCTTTTATGGTTCCTTTGACATAGTTTTTTTTGATTTCTCGAATGACGACACGAAGCTTTTCTTTAGGCGCAGAAAATGGAACAAAGATGATTATCCCCTCTTCCAGTTTCCCTATACCTTCTCCCCCATAAACAATCTTCTCTATAGTGACCACACTTTGCTGACCAATTTTCATGATGCCGGCTAGCTTTTCGAAAAGGCAGAAAGGAAATAGAAGTTAAAAATACACGGTTACTGTCCCCATAACCCAAAATGGGAGCCCAATGAGTACTTTATCATAGTTATAGACTCTATCTCCTTGGAAGCCAGTTCCTGTTGGAAACCAATAATGATTATCAGTAATATTATAGCATTGGAGCTGAATTTTCCATCGGTTCGTTCCATAAAAGAGGCTTGCATTTAAAGTATAATCAATGGGGATGCGAGTGGCATAATCATAGGAAAGAAACATACCACTTTGGATCCACAGCCAGAAAGAAGCTCCAAAGCCATGATCGGATTTGTATGTTATCATGGCCGTTCCATGTTCATGAGGAAATCCGATGAAAGGATAAATGCCTGTTGGTAAGGTAACATAGGGATCGACCGGCAAGTTATAAAGCGCGGCAACTGCTGCTGAGTAGTTCTGGATAACTGTTGGCCCAGTCTGGGCAGCACTCTGTGTCCAAAATTCCTCGCCAACCAGGTAGTCAAAGCCAAAATTAAAAGACCAATTTCTATTCGGCTGATAGGTTCCAGCAAGTTCAGCCCCTATAACATCAGCTGGAGTGAGGGGAGTAAATCCTCCAGGAAGAACCGTAACAGGAAAAAAGGTGGAATAATAAAAGCCTTCTGTAGAAAGAAAAAGCTTATCATGGAATAAATTAAATTTAACTCCTGATTCATACATTGTGGTTGTTAAGTGATAATACTGGCTTGTAAATTCAGGACAAAAAGCGCCTAAGACGTCCATGGCAGCTACTTGCGCATACGCATAGGTAAAATAGGCATTCATCCAGGGGTAGGGTTTATAACTAAGACTGGCATTTACCTGTGGCTCCAAAATCGAGTAATAGCTTTGAAGCATCAAGGGAGGAGGGGTCCCAGGCGGCTCACTGTTAGCCACTATATACCACTGCAATCTGCTGCCGAAAATGAAAGACCATTTGTCTCCTATAGAAATTACATCTTGTATAAAAGGAGAAAATTGGAAAAACTGGGAGCGGGCAGTCGCAAAATTGTTGGTATTATAAGTAATGTAAGGAATCCCTGGAACAGGAATATCCGTTAAATAAATATCCTGTGCCCTTAGAGCTTCTGACATTGTTACTGGAGGAAGAAGATTAGATCGGCTAAGAGGCTTTGCCATATTCCAGAAATTATCCGCTATTCGGCTTGTTTCGACATAGTCCGTATTGTTCTGGAACCAAAAAAACATTCCACCATCGAGCAGATGCTTCGTGGATAAACCAGCAAGATCGAGATGCAGCTCATCTTGAGCTTCTATCCGGTGTTCAATTAACCAATCTCCAGGGGTATACGTCCAATTAGAGTTGGCCAGGGGATTTTGCAACAAGGATAGATATTCAAACATGGTGTTATTAACTATTCGGAGATCGTCAGAAACTTTAAGAGTCTGAATTACTTGGGCCACTACATAATTCAGAGAATTCCCTGATCCTGCCAAATTAGCAAGGTTATTCCTCAGACTGATAGGCAGCTGAGGTCCCCATTGAATAACATACCCTTGGCCGGGGACCGAAGTGCCAATTCCTGGATGGAAATTCCCATTGGGGCCTAACCACCCAATCATATTGCCACTCTGATACAACCCTGAATCGATCAGCGCTTGGTCAGGCCGATTAATCCCTAAAGGAAGATTAAAACCAAGCGTATCATATTCAATATTCGTGTCTATCCAGTAGTTTTCCGTAGGCTTGGCAGACAGAGCTAAGTAAAAATCCTGACTATGCATATAAGCCCCTTCATAATAACTGCCAGAATATTGTCCAGCGTAGTCAAACCGGTAGGCCGCCTTTCCATTGACAAAAGGACCACCCATGTCTATATTCCACCTATTCTGGTCATACATTCCAATGGAATACTGGGCAGCGCCTCTAAACTTATCAAAATAAGGTTGTTTGGTAATTTGATTGGCATAACCCGCTGCCATCTCTCTAGCACCATAAACTGCCGTCACTGGCCCTTGGACGATATCAATATTTTCATAGGCATAAAAATTAGGGAGGACTCCACTAGTCCCATAACTTTCCAGGCCTACCATCATACCATTTCTGAAGGTGGTGGCTGGGAGTCCGCGAATAAAAGGTTCTACTGAATAATCACCAGCAGGAGCCATTGTGGTTAGAGAAGGAACTAAGGGAGCAAGATCATCATAGCCCATCAGATTTCCAGGAGCTACGGTATTTAACGCCTCCCGAGAAACTTGGGTAATCTGTCTAGGAGTTTCAAATAGACTCATTTCGGGCCCATAAGCTGAAGTTAAAGAGGAAGCTGGACCTACTTCAGCCTCAGCACTGACTTCCACGGTCGGAAGGGTTATTGCTTCATTTGGATTTGCCTGCGGTTTTGGGTTGTCTACACTGAAGAGGCCTTGAGATGGTTGAGCGGAAGCAACACAATAGTAATTAAAGAAGAACAAGATAAAGAATAGAAAAAGAAACATTAAAGTATATGATAACTAATTATCAACAATTAAGCCAAGCCATAAACTCCTTATATTAAGAGCTATCAGAAGGATTTTATGATTTAGCCTTGTCTAATAATATTAGGTTTGCCTAAATTTTAAGTCAATCTTTATTTTTAATCATTCTGCTGATCCATATGGCTTTCCCTATTAAAAAAGATGGAGAGAGCCTATAGGAATAGCCATCCCTTCTCCTACTTTTCCTTTTATTTTTCGACAAAACCTTGTAAAGTTGGATTGCTATAGCCGTTGAAAAACAAAGAGTGCATATGAAAATCCATTATTTTGGCCATTCTTGTTTTGGTTTAGAAGTGGGGAGTTCTTATCTGCTCTTCGATCCATTTCTTACCCAGAACCCGCTGGCTCATTCGATAAAAGTAGAAGATCTTCATCCGCACTACATTTTGGTCTCTCACGGCCACTTTGATCACATTTCAGATGCAGCTCAAATTTCAAAAGCCAATCAAGCTCCTATTCTTTCTAACTTTGAAATTACCCTCTGGCTAGAGAAGCAAGGGGTAACCCAGATTCTTCCCATGAACCTTGGGGGATCTCGACGTTTTAATTTTGGAAAAATCCATTATGTCCAAGCCGCTCATTCCAGCAGCCTTCCTGATGGTTCCTACGGAGGTACAGCCGGAGGATTTATCGTAGATAGTCCAGAAGGAATAATTTACTACGCGGGAGATTCTGCCATTATCTCTGAAATGAAAATTTTTGGAGAACGTTTTAAAATAGATATGGCGCTTCTGCCTATTGGAGGAGTGTTTACCATGGGCATAGACGAAGCCATCTATGCCGCAAAGCTGCTCAATTGCAAGCAAGTTATGGGAGTTCATTTTGATACTTTTGATGCCATCAAAATCGACCATGAAGAAGCCCAAGCAAAATTTCAGGACGAAGATATTCCATTCCACCTTCTCAAAGCCGGCCAATCTCTTGAAATTTAACCATATACAAAGAACCTAGCTTTGAGATTTTTGCTTCAGCTAGATCTTTTGGCCTGATAATATTCAGCCAGCCCTTGACAAAGCCTTTTAGGAAAGGAAGGGCCATTGTACACAAAACCAGTAAATACTTCCAGCAAATCTGCTCCCGCTTCTATTTTTTCAACCGCATCGGCAGTATTGAAAATTCCTCCTACTCCAATGACTGGAAGACGCCCAAGGCTTTCTTTTTTGACAAAGCGTATCAACTCTGTGGAAATTTTGCTCAGCGGTCTTCCACTTATCCCTCCCATATGTCCCCAGGGTCCTTTAGCCAGCATGGTGTTCGCTACCACCACTCCCCCGGCCTCTTTTTCAATAAGCACACCCACGATTTCAGCAATAGTTCTCCGTTCAATGTCAGGGGAAATTTTAACAAGAATAGGACTTTTCGGGATAATATTGATAGAGTTTAATTCATCTAATATGAGCTCCAGTCTCTTTTTTTCCTGTAGTGATCTTAAACCAACAGTATTTGGAGAGCTGACGTTGACAACAAAAAAATCAGCAAGATCCTTAAAATAAGGAAAACATTTTTTATAGTCCTCAACCGCTTCATCTAAAGGAGTAAACCTGTTTTTCCCAATGTTTATCCCAATAGCCATTCTGGGTTTTCCCTTCGTCATAAGAAACTTTTTCAACCTATTCGAAACCTTTTCTGCTCCCTCACTTGGAAAGCCTAGGGAGTTCCAAAGAGCCTCACTTTCTGGCAATCTAGCGAGCCTTGGTTTTGGATTACCTTTTTGAGGCAACGGAGTCACCGTTCCTATTTCCACAAAACCAAAACCAAGAGATTCCCAGGCTTGTAAACCAATGCCATTTTTATCGAATCCAGCTGCCAGCCCTATAGGATTAGAAAAATGAATCCCCCAAAGTTCTTTTTCCAATCCTTTGACTTCCATTAAAGGAGATAAAAGAGCCTTAGACAAGTAACTAAAAAAAGGCTGACTTAATAACTGCAAGCTACAAAGATGAACAAATTCAGGATCCAAAGAAAAAAGTAACGGCCTTAAGAGATTATAGATCATCAGTCATTTTCCAATACAAAATTTCTGAAAAATTTTATCCAAAATGTCCTCCGAACTTGTAAAGCCGACAACTTCCCCTATTGCTTCCAAACCATATCTTAACTCGCTACTAATAAGCTCAGGAAGCCTCTTCTCTCTAATCCCCATTATCCCTCTTTTAATCGCTGTCAATACCTTCTCTATTGCCACCGCTTGCCTGGAATTGATTCCATAGGAAAAATCGCGAGGAAAGAATCCAGTTAAAATATCTTTTATCTTTTCTTCAAGCTCTTCCATTCCCCTCCCCGTCACTACAGAAACAGCCAGTCTTTCTTGATTTAATGGATGAATGCCTAAGTCTGCTTTCGATGCAACCAGAATTACTCTCTGTTCAGGCAAAAGCTCATCCAAAACAAAAGGATCTGAGGAAGGAGGATCAGGTGCCGAAACAAGATGGATAATCAGATCCCCTTTTTTAACTGCCTCTTTGGCTCTTCTTATCCCTTCAGCTTCTATCTCGTCAACAGATTGTCTCTGGCCGGCCGTATCAACAATTTTAACAAGGAAGGAGGAAATGCGACACTCAGCTTCGATTGTGTCTCTTGTCGTTCCTGGATGTGGAGAAACAATAGCCCGGTTTTCTTTAAGCAAGGCATTGAATAAACTTGACTTGCCAACATTGGGTGATCCAGCCAAAACAATGGTAAAGCCCTCTTTCAAAACTCTGCTTAAAGAAGCAGAAGAGAGTAAGTTTTGAAGTTTTTTTTCAATTTCTGATAGCTTGGCAATAATTTGTTCCCCTACCCTTGGTTGAATATCCTCTTCAGGAAAATCTATATAGGCTTCAAGCTCAGAAACAATATCGATCAACTCTTCGCGTATCGCCAACAAAACTCTAGATAACCCACCCGATTGTAACGCTTGGGCCGATTTTAAAGCCAAAGATCCGCCTGCATGGATAATGTCAATGACAGATTCAGCTTGCGTTAAATCGATTTTCCCATTTAAAAAAGCCCGTTTAGTAAATTCACCAGGAGCAGCTAGCCTTGCTCCACGCTTCTGACAGGCCTCAAGAATCTTTTCAACTATAAAGGGATTACCGTGGCACGATATCTCCACCATATCTTCGCCAGTATAAGACTTTGGAGATTTCCAATAAGACAATACCACGTCGTCTATGAGTTCCTCTTCAAAAAAAAGTTTTTTGTAATACAGCCTTTGAGGTTCCCAATAGGGAGGTTTTTTTAACAATGAATTGATAATCCATAGGCTTTCTGGCCCACTCATCCGCACAATAGCTATGGCAGAAATAGCCGGAGGGGTGGCCGGAGCAACTATTGTATTTTGCACTTTGACAACTTCCTTTTTGTTTTAGTACTTAACTACTATACTCAAACATTTTTGAATAATTTATCCTTTTTCCATCCCCTTTCCAAGGCAAGAGGATGGCTCCACAAATGAGTAGAGAAAAAGCTTTTTTAGTTTAAGTGGATTGTAGATTAGCAAAACATTGTATGGGTAAAGCCAAAGGATCTTCTTTTGCTGTTCATTAGCCTGAGCTTTTCTTTGTGCCTTATTGTGGGAAAGCGATCGATTCTCCATCCATGGCTATTTCAATCCTCAAAAGACTTATTTTTAAAAGTCCTTTCCTCTGGTATGTATGCCCTAACAACAAATCGTTTTAACTGGATTCATGCTCTAGAATGACAGCCTAACCTAGCAGAGGTTCATTTATCTGTCCAATTTGTTCCAATTCCAGAAATGAATAGAAAATAGTCAGAGCAACTATCTTTTGAATTGCCTATCCTATCCAATCAGATTGCAAGATCCACAAGGAAAAATGTCTTTTTTAACAGTGAACTTTGTTTTGAGAAGCTCTTAGTTTTCTACTTCTAAGATAGAAAAAGAAGAAATGTATTTCTCTTTTAAGAAAATAGAAACTCAAGACAGTCAAACGAATTAGTAGTTGTAGAGAACATGGAAAAAGAAAGAAATAGGAGAAACGTTGCGTTGCGGTTTTCTATTCGTACGACCTTTACAATGTTTCTCATGGTTTTTTTTTCTATGGCAACTGCCCATACATCAATAGTTAGAGATGTTCATCAGTTTTTGATTGCTCATTACGAATGTTTAGATCTTAGAGTCTCTCAAGAAAATCAAGATAAAGAAGAAGCCGAATTACTCATTAAAGATAATCATAATAATTCTTTTTACTTGTTCAGCTCTAAAAACAGTCAATTTTCCTTACGCCCCATACTAAAAGATTATGCTTTTTTAGCTGCTCATAGAGCTTTGAAAAAATTCACCGATCTACACTTGAGGGACGAGTATGTCAAAAAGGCTTCTAAGTTTCTTGGAGTTGATGAAAACATCTTTGTCCTTCAAGACAGCGTTGAATAAAAAAAACACTACCAAATACTCCTTCCACGCCTTCCAATCAACATAGCTAAGCTAGCTAGCAGATTCTTTTGTAGAAAAGATATGCTCATCAAAAAAACCCTTCTGATGCATTTCGCTCATAATCAGGAATCTGCCGCCAAAACCAGTAAGCACCTAGGAGATGCGGAAAGAGAGGACATAGAGAGAAAGAGACAATCGAAAAAAAGGACCAACCAATCTGATGCTCAAAAAGTTATTCTTGCTCCTCCCCATATTCCAAAAGGAGAACCAGGAGTGATAAAAGGTACGATGGTTCCCCCATTAGGGGCTCCAGTAAACACATTCTGGGAGATCATCCCTGCTCCAGCGTAAAATTCATTGAAAACATTAGTAGCAAAAGCAAAGAGCTGGACATACCGATTAATGGTAACATAGCTTTGAATATTTAGAACAGAAAAGCCTCTCAGCATTGGATACACATTCGCCCAATCACCGTAAAGGAATCGGCTGGAATAGTATTGAAAATCAGCTGAAATGAGCCACCTCGGGAATATCTGATAACTGATACCAGCTTTAAACATCTGTTCCGGCAGGTTTGGAAGCCTGTTCCCTGGAGAGACAGGCACTGAAGGGCTAATTGCATTTTCCAAAAAAAGTGAGGACTGAAAGGTTGCTTCCAGAAATGACCAATTAGCAAACCAACCCAGTTTTTTGTAATTTCCCTGTAAGGTGATTTCTACTCCCTGATTTCTTTCTGCCGCTACATTTTGAAAAAATCCAGCGCTAGAATGACCGGTATTCTGAAAAACAATGTTGTTGGCAATATCTGTTCGATAAAAGGAAAGAGCCCACGATAACTGACTTGGTTTAATCGATCCCCGAAGGCCACTTTCGAAAGTCTGAGCAAGAACGGGAGCAAGCATAGGATCACCCAGCTGTGCAATGGGAAGAATGACAGGGATGACTGGATTCGCTCCTGTAATCTCTCCAGGCATGGGGGCCCTAAAACTTTCACTATAGTTGAAAAAAAAGGTTAAATCTTTTATTTGTGGATCATGGATCCCAAAAGCCATAAGCGGCTGAAATGTAAACCCGGCTGCTGGGGTTAGTTGCTGAAACCTCTCTGCGGCATTCAATGAAACGGTCTCCCCATTATTATCTACGCCAAAACCACCAATAGTGATTTGCGCATAATTGTCTCTTAACGCTCCTGTAAGGTGAAACCAAGGGGTGGGAGAAAATGTGTCAGTCAGATACAATCCGACGAAGTCCGAAAATCCAGGTACCACAAACTGTTGTTGAAAAGGAAAACCAGGAATCGTTATATTATTGTAATTGGCTCCCATGGCCGCAGGATAAAAGCCAGAATTAAATATACTCTGAGACCAATCAAAACTTGCTCCTGCAATCATATAATTTTCCATGGAACCCAGTTTTTTATCCCATTGTCCTTGAATCCGCGCCCCTGCGCCTGTTTGATTGATATTCCCAAAATCCCATTCTCCGGCTGGAATGGGCATTCCATTTTCATCCAAGGCTTGAGCATCCAGGGGATAGTTAAACCCTAGAAACTGATCCACATTATTGGCGATATTTCCGTTATTAAAAGAAAAGTCAGATTCTCTAAAATAAGCATTCCCTCCTATAGTCCATTCTTCCGTTAGGGCCTGAGTAGCGAATAGATTGACAAGGTTCAGATTGTCATGCTGAGGGTTAGGCCCTGTATAGATCATGGAATTGCCTGCTGTCTGGATCATATCCACAGGAGTAGGGCCCAAAATATTTAATAGATTATCAGCCCCCGTATATTCTAAATGAATGTCGGTTCCTGTCCCCTCGTCATGATAGCCTATTTTCCCAAAAAGCTGCTTGACATAGCTTGAACTTTGCTGTCTCCAACCTTCTTGACTAAACCAGTTGCCAGACAAAAACCAGTCCCATTTTCCCTTATAACCCCCATGTTGAAATTCAAGATCATTGGTTCCCCATGCTCCAGCATAATCCTGGATCATGGAGCCTGGATTACGCCTTCCATCCTTTGTTTGAATTACCAAGGCCCCTCCAAGAGTATTCTGTCCATAAATAGGATTTGAACCTGGAACTACTTCCATCGTGGAAACAGCTAACTGAGGCACATAATCCCAAAGAACATTGTTTGTAAAGGGTTCATTAATCCTTACTCCATCATAAAAAACGGAAATCCCTACAGGAGTACCAGGAATAGGCGAAGCCGCAAAGCCACGATAGTTGATATTAGGCAAAAAAGGATTACCATTGAGATTGACTTCATTAACGCTAGCCATGTTCCTTTCCATAAATTGCGGTAGGCTAAACTCTTCTTGCCTTAACCATGTTTCTCCTTTGGCTAGTTGATAATTCCCAGGCAAATTTTCTAGCGGCTGGCCCATCCCCGGCAAAGGAGTTACGGCAATGACTTGCACTTCAGGAAGTTGGCTAACGGTTTCTTCTAGAGTCCTTTGCGTATAAATAACTTCTGACTTTTCTGGCATATAATCTTGTCTATTCCTATCAGCATCAGCAGACTTTTTGGCTGTTTTGGCTTTGGATGGAGTTTCCTTCCCAGGATTATCTGGATCCAACCCTACGGCTACAGTCGATTCTTTTTGGCTTATCGGCTGATCTTCAGACCCAAATCCATTGTTTGCTAAGAATAACAAAAAAATAACCATGCCCAGAAACGCAATCATTGAGACTCTTTTCATAGCGTACGATCCCTTAGCAAAAGGTATGCCAAAAGCTTTGGAGATATTAAAGAGCCTGATTTTTTAAAGGGAGGAAAATTAAAAGGAGCAAAAAATAGTGAAAAAAATTTAGAATTTAAAAAAAATAAAAAAAATCATGAGTGAAATTCCACCCAAAAATACAATAGAAGAAAATTTATGCTCCAATTTTCCATATAAAAAAAGGCATAATACATTCCATACTCACAACTTCTTATTCCCCATAAGAGGATGCCATTCTAAAGGGAAAAGAGCCCAAGGAATAATTGAAAAAAAAAGAGCGGGCTCATTTGAAAGAGCCCACTCCTCCTCTTGTCATTTTATTTGACAGAATGCATTTGGGCGACCAGATCTATATATTCTTTGGCTTTGTCAGCAAGCTTGTGTGTATAAGTCATTTCGGAGCTTTCCCCTAATCCTTGACTATGAAGCTCCTTCATTGTTTTGCTTTCTAAGACGCTATTAATAAGGCTTCTGGCTTCCCTTATGTGATGTCTGCCATGGTCGATCGATAGTTCATCGATTCCAGGAGACATTCCCATTTCACCTAGCATGATAAGATTAGAACCTTCGGCTGCCATTTCGACAGCGTGATTAATCATTTCATGCATATGATGAAATTTCATTGTTGTTCCTTGTTCATGATGATGACGATGGTGAGTCTGGCCATAAAGCGGAACTATGCCAGAGCCAAATCCTAAAAATGCAAGGCTGGATAATAAAAGTGCAATTTTTTTCATAATTTTTCTCTCTCCTTTTCGTTTAATCCTCAAGCCAATCTCTAACATTTTCATAGAGAAAGACTTTATTATATTTTATTTCATATGCTTATAAATAAAAAGTTGAAAAACAGCCATCTAAAGAAAAATATCCAGAAAAAAGAAACAATAAGAGTGAGATGGGCTTAAAAGCAAATGGCATACAAAATGCTTTGTAAAGAGGGCTGTGGAGGCTCATGAAAACCATTGATACCTCCTCATTAAGGCCATAACGATCTATTCAATGCCGTTTTATAATAGCCTCCACAGCTTTCTAAGGAAAAAACACACTCCCTAACTACGATTTAAATAGGTGAAACGGTTTTGATTGATCTTGCCTGCTTTTCTTTCTTTTGAAGTAGATAGCGCATATTCTCGGCAAAGTTCGGCTCCAAAAAAGAAAATTTGAGAACAGTAAAATATCCAAAGTAGAAGCATTATGGCTGATCCTCCCGCGCCATAAATCGTTGCCACAGCACTCTTTCTTAAGGATATCCATAATAAGGATTTACCAATAAAAATTAAAGTGGAAGCAAAAGCCGCTCCTAACCAAACGTCTCTGAATAAAACTTTTGTATCAGGCAAGATTTTATACAGCAAAGCAAATATAAGGCCTTCAATAATAAAACTTGCCAATTGAATACCTTCCGGAATGTATTTTTTCAACCCTGGAGAAAATTCCCTTAAAAAAGAAGCGGTTTCCAAAAAAGTTGTGGACAATAAAAGAAAAAGAAGCAGTAACAATCCAGAAAAAAAAACGATAAAAAAAGATAAAAATTGTCTTTGGACAAAATGCCATATCCCGGCTTCCTTGCCGGGTTCTATTTCCCATATTTCATTAAGAGATTTTTGCAATTCCATAAATGCCCCAGAAGCTCCGAACAGCAAAGAGAAAATCACAGTTAAAAGTTCTCTAGGGTTTTTCCAAAATTCGAAAGAAACATGAAATTGAGAATTCTTAAAAAGATTGATGGATTCATCCCCTAAAATTTGTAAAAGAATAAATAGAATTTCTTGATTGACTTTTATTGGATCAAGGAAAAGGCTGGCGAGGGAAACGAGTACTAATATGAGAGGGATAATAGAAAATAGGATATAACAGGAAAGGGCTGCTCCCATTTTCGAAGCATTATGTTTAATCCATCCCCAAGCAGCCCCTTTGAAAAGGTTAAAAAGAAATTTCATATAGCAGATGTGTTGATGATTATGCTATTTTGGAGCTTATTATATTTTGACCTTCTTTATCTTATATCTTTTTTAAGTAAAATAGAAAACAGAGGTTCCGTAGATCGATGAACGGCTTTCTATCTTGAATATTCTTCCTAAAAAATAAATCATGACAAAAACGATTAACCTGATTCTTATCCTATTTTTAACAGTCGTCATCATCCTTTTTCTATGGCAGGATATCGCTTCAAAGATCGAAATGAAATACGATGATCTCATTGCCGAATATGCTCATGAATATGGAGTAGATCCTCTGCTCATCAAAGCGGTCATTTGGAAAGAAAGTCGTTTTCGACCTCAAAAAATAGGAAAAAATGGGGAAAGAGGCTTAATGCAAATAAGAGAACCAGCACTCAAGGATTGGATACAGAAAGAAAAAACCAATCCTATTTCGATCGATGCCCTTTTGGATCCCAAGTTAAACATTCAAATAGGCAGCTGGTATTTAGGCCAGGCTCTGCAACGGTGGCAGAAAACAGACAATCCCGCTGTTTTCGCTCTTGCTGAATATAATGCAGGAAGACGCAATGCATTGCATTGGGTAGATCCTCAAAATCCAACAAGTTCTGCAGCTTTTTTACAAAAAATCGATTTTCCTTCTACCAAAAGCTATATCTTAAAAATTCTCGGACGCTATAAAGAATATAAAAACGGGTTTTTTTGGCTTTCTTGGAATGAGGTGCTTACATTTCTTGGAGGAGAGGATGGGAAGGAAAATCTTTCCAACAAAAAAACTCAACAGCAAAATTTAAAAAAAGATCTTCCTATAGAAAAGCAGGGCCCTTAGCTCAGCGGATTAGAGCGGCTGACTACGGATCAGCAGGTCACAGGTTCAAATCCTGTAGGGCCCAAAAAGAATAGAAAAAGAATAAAAAATATACAGGAGGCCATCCGAAAACTTATCTCTTCATGTGGATGAAGCGCATTGCGAGTCTTTTCCGAACTGATATCTCCAGAAAAGAAAAAGATATCGTCATACGAAAACCAATAGATCGTTTTTTAACCATTACTCTTGACAGACTCCCATTCCGGAATGATGACAAGGATCAAGAGTCTCCCATCCATGAGACTACGTGATGGATTCCTCCATTTAGGCACCTTCGTAATTTAGAGTGCATTCTTTCTTGGGAATACGGAAAGAAAATGTATACAATGATATAAGCGACTAGTCCGTTGAAGCTCAGAACAAGGACAGGGGAATGATATAAATCTATAAAGTCTATTCTTTTTTTCCTTTATTCAACTAAGTAACAAAAGCGGCAAATTCGATCCACCACTTTGGGGTGTTGTTGATTTGTCTTCAATCACAGAAACAAGCATGGTGTAGAAGCCAGGGGTTTCTAGTTCGAGGAGGGAATGGCTTCTCTTTCTTCCGATTGTTATCCTACTTTTCGTTTTTTTGGGTATCCTATCAACAAGATAAACCACAAGCCCCGACACAATGCTTATGCAGAAGGGGGCATGAGCACACTGTTTAATCCCATTATGTGTGACCTCCTCCTACCTTTAAAAGAGTGGGCTTCCTATTTCACCGAAGGAAACTTACACGAATAGCAGGGTTGCTCCCCAGTATCCGTGCATCGGCCTCCTTCTCCAGAGGCGTTAGATCGGACCGGTCCAGCCCTAAGGCCAGGCATTATACCGCAACCATTAGACATTTGCAACTTAATGAAGCCGCCTCTCATCTCACTCTTAAAAGTGTGGGCTTTCCCGGCTTTCACTCGTAAACTTGCCTCCTACCCCTAAAGCAGCACTTTCCTCAGGGTGACGATGTTTCTTTTTCCAAATGTATGCAATGGTATTACCGTTGTTCGATGACAGCAATCGTACATCGCCAATACCGCTTCGGTCTTTCGACTAACCTTGTGGTTTGGAGATGTTGCTTACGTTTATGCTACCTACAAACACGACAAGTCTCAAACTCCTGCTATTACTCCCCTTCAAGTGGCATTAATTACGATGCCCATGCCTTCCGAACGGTTGAATTGAATGCAGTATTACTAACGATGATGACCCGATGGACTCAAATCCCCTATGTCCTTGGAACAACATTCGGCAGCCACACTGTCGATGCAAAGTGACAACTGGAAAGGGCAGTAGCACCCCTGGGCCAAAGCTGCCTTAAGGCCATAAAACACAGGCGCCGCAAACTGCCATCCTGGGCATTCTGTCAGTTGTTCTCTTTCTGGTAATCCACTCCCATCCTAAAGTTGCATTGCTATTTCATCTTTGAGCTTTTCTTTTATTCTGGAATCAAAAAGCCCCTGCATTTTCCGCCTTTTGTTCAACCTCTTTAGAGCTACTGGCCGCTTCCACGATGTTTTGTAAGTCCTTTTCGATCCTCATCTTACTCCTTGAAAGCGCAGTAGTTGGCTCTTTTTTGTTTAGTTTAATGTGGTTGGGCACTCTTTCCTTATCTCTAATCCTTCTTACAATCTTCTCTTTTGCTGTCCTCCCCCAACTTCTTAGAGGCAATAAAAGGATCAATTGCGGCTATTTCAGTGTTTCAAAAGAAAAAAACTTATGGATGATTCTTGCTAGGAATTTCCTATTATGTTGTCTTGAATTCCTCTTTTTTTGCTTTGGCTTCTCAATCGTCCACATTCTCGGAGCGAATATTTCAAGTTGCAACCATCAAAGCTTCCCAATCATTATTAAAAAAAGAGGCTTTATGATTGAACTTCTTATTGCCTCTCCTATTCTTTCGTGGATAGCAATCAGCTGCTTAGCTCTCAGTGTTCTTGCACTTGCTGGTCAGATCAGCATTCTCCACGAAAGAATCGGCCCCCATAAGAGCCTTGTTTTTCCTAAGTGGACTTAAGTTTGGTAAAAAACCCTAGCTGTTCGAATCAAAAGATGTGGGGCACAATCGACTTCCTGTTCAAATCATAGAGAGGCATCCTTTGATAAAGGATAGTCTCATTTTCTTTATTCCTCCATCCTGTCCTTTTGGCTAGAAGCTTGTTCCTCATAGAGCCTCTTTGAATAGCTCTGTTCAGCGTTTGGACAATATCTTTGTCAGTAATGGTGAAGATCTGACTTTGCATCAAAAATACAAACATTCACAATTTCTATCTGCTTTCTCATATGTCCTGTAAAGAAAACATGGAGTTTACTTTCAGTTCAGTTGCTCTTCCCTATACTTTTATCTTGATGAGGAAGGGAAAGTCATGACAAAAGGACTTGTGAACACCGTAGAGGAATTGGAAGGTTTATTCCATCATGTACAAAAAGATGAAGCCAAAAAGAAGCTTAAAACTGGATCTTCCTAATAAACTTTTTTGAGTCCTCCAACTTTTGATGATAATAAAAAGCAAAATATACTGGATTGATTGGCTAGTTAAAACACATCTAAACTTCTTTAGCCCAACGTTCCTGCTTCATCAAATTCGTTTTGCCTTTCCACAGGCTGATAAGACGGCTGCTTAGATCAAACTACCTTCACTCGTATACTATAAGAGTGCACAATTCTGAGTAACAAAATGTGAGCATTTCAACAGCTCTTCTATTATTCTGCTTTCTCTATTACATCCAAACAACAAAGACCTCATTGTTCAGTTATAAAATACAGCCCTAAGATCCCTAAGATTTTAAAACAGGTCTCAAAATTGTCAGCACACATGCCCAATGTATAATAAAAGATACATACGTATTTTATAATATACTTGACATATCATGTGACAATATTCTTTAAAGGACATATGTCTTCTATAATTTACCCTACCCAACTTTTACTTTTTAACCTTGTGAAAAGGAACTTATGAAAATTTTTCTGGGCATTGTATGTAAAAAAGAAATTTATAAATCGTCATTTTTTTTAGTTGTTTTTTACTTGTACGGATTTTCTTTTTTGGCCCTTTGTTTTACGGATAGCTTCTTTTCACTACCGGAAAAGTTTCATTCGTTAGACAATGAAAATGTCGAGCACAAGTTCCCTCGCCTAGCGTTTCATAATTCCAGATGGGGTTTTCTTGTTTCTGTAGCTTTACCTTTAATGACTTTGCTTCGGAAGATGAGAACAAACCCTTCCTTGAAGAAAGGATCGCTATCCGCATCACTGAACCTAGCTTTTTTCCTCTCTAAGAAGAAGGGTGTAAAGGGATCGGGGAGAACAGGGAAAGGATGTAGCCAGCCGCCAACCGCCTGTCAGCTCTGGCCGTGGAGTGTGGAGACAGTCCTTCTAATTTTCCTTTCTACAGGGAACGGAACACTTTGGAGCGCTATTCCAATGGGAACAGGAGGACCATCAGAGAAATGGACTGATGCTTCGGTGGGAAGCTCCGTAACACTTCCAGAAGTTGTCGTGAAGGGGGAGGGAGACAGCGTCCTTCCAACCGCTTCGCCCACCTCTTCGGTCTTTGGATTCCCAATGGAAGTGCTCGACATTCCCCGGCAGGTGACCCCGATTAACCAGACGCTGATGAAATCAGCAGGAGTGACCGCCCTCGGTTATCTTGATCCAGTGAGCATTGCCATGCTCATTCCAGGAGCATACTCCGGACTCAATGGGGGCTTTGGAACGGCACCCACTGTAAGGGGTTTTGCTGCAACTCCCTACGTCAACGGGATTCAGGACACTTTGCAGCACTTTAGCTTCGGAGGGGTACCTTGGAACTGGAACATGGTCGAATCGATGGACCTGACTGAAGGCCCCGCCAATGCGGTCTTCGGCGCGACACAGCCAAGCAGCGGAAGCGTCAACTACTTAACCAAGCAACCCTATTTTGATCGTTTCCGCGGCTCAGTTTGGGACTCGACTGGCATGTATCAGAACTACATGTGGGGAACCGACTTCGGTGGACCGATCGGAAAAAGCGGCAAGGCGGGCTACCGCCTTAGCTACATGGGTATCGAAAATGGCAGCTACTACCAGAATATCCACAACGACCAGCAAAATATCTACTTGGCGATTGGCTTGAAGCCGACCGAAAACTACTCCGTCAACTTCTACGGAGATTTGGGGACCTATGACTATATGCCCCTCATGGGTATGGGAATCAACCGTCCGACGAGCGCATTGATCAACGATGGACTCTATTCGACAGGCTTTCTGCCCATCCAGGAGGTGACCTCTGGTCCGGCTCATAACCCTCCGTTTTCGACCTATGCGGGTCCGCTTAAACCTATCAGCCGCCGGCTATCCACAGTGAATCCCGAAGGCGGTGGCCGGGGACTGAGCGGGCTGCTCCAACTTGTGCAGCAGGTTCAACTGAGTGACCAGGCGCAGCTGGTCAACAACACTGCCTTCTTCTACGACCAGAACGCTTTCCTCTTACCCTCTCGATTTTACGATCAGTCGATTCCCGGCGACTACGAGGTGGACAATCGTACAGAGATTCGGATTGGATTCGATACACCCATCTGGGGGAAGGCAGAAAATGAGAAGGAGGCTTTCAACATCACCCATCAGGTCGACTTGGGGGTAGAATGGAGCTTCGAGCGAAACCTCGATTATGTTTCTCAATCTTTCTCTGTTCTCAACGCCTGGGACATCCTCCAAACAAATCCATTGATGTGGAACGCGGAGTTGACCCCCGCCTTTCAAGCCCGCGTCCGAAATCCCAAAGCTCCATCTGGTGGATTGTGGCCGGTCCCCGGGGGAGCAGCCGGATACTATTTCGAACCACTGAACGGGGGAGGAGGAAGTACTGATTCCCAATTTTGGGCGCTCTCGCCCTTCTACCAGCATAACTTTACGTTCGGAGAGCACTGGAGTCTGCTGCTTGGCGCTCGGGTAACGGGATATTTTGTTTCGGCAACAACACCTCCAGGTACTCCAGCAGTACTATCAACGGGCTATGAGACAGCTCAGCTAGCACCCCTCTTTAACATCAGTCCCGTTTATAAGCCTTTTCCGTGGATGACAGCCTACTTCGATTTCAACTGGTACTACGCGACGGCCGAAGACGGAGCTCAAGGCGGCTATACACCAGCATCAACAGCAGGGAACTCCTTTCGGATCGAAAACCGGCTTTACGAAGGCGGAGTAAAGTTCAGCCTGCTTGGGGACAAGCTTTATCTTTCAACAGCTGGATTCGCTGAGAGGACCAGCCTCTTCAACTTTCTTGCACCTCCAACACCTGCCGACGTGACCGGTTTCGAGCTTTCGGCCACCTACCAACCCAATCGGCACTGGTGGGCTCGTCTTGGTTATTTCTATGCGCAGGGAACGGAAAACTGGTCTGCCCTCTCTCATGGTCCGTTTATGTTCGGTCAGCAGTACAATACCGATTTAGTCCTCGCTCTTGGACTCCCGCTGGATTCCACAAAACCATTTCCTCCCGGTGTATATAACTTCATCAGTTGGCCAAACTCGGTCCTCAACGCCATGGTGACCTACACGACTGACTTTGGGGTCGGACTGACAGTGGGATTGCTGGCCATGAGCTCACAATTCCTCGACTATAATTACGCAGTTTCAATCCCAGGTCAATATGTGGCAAATGTCCGGCTTTTTTATGCCAATTCCAGCTGGGAGGCTTCCATTATGTTTTTCAATGTGACCGATAGCCATTACTGGCTTCCCATGGGATCAGGAGCAAGCCCTGCGCGCGGGTTTGACACGACAAGTATTATGGCTGGCCTACCGTTTTGGATACAAGGAACTCTTGCATGGAAATTCTGATAATGAATCAATTGAATTACTTAGATTACAGTGTCGGCCGACTTTTGGAGCCTTGTCCAACATGGAGACAAAGAGAATGCCTGGGACCGATGTTTGCGCTTTTGCTCGTAACGCTCACCTGCCTTCCACTGTTGCAGGGGCAAGCTTCAGGCTCCTCAAATTCACTGAACGGCTCCTGGAAGGAGGCCGTGGACACCGAGGGTCATCTTCTTCACGTTCCCCAACCAGTGGAGCGAATTGTTACTCTTGGCCCAGTGCCGGTGCTGAATAGTCTGATCTTTGTGCTCGGAGTGGGAAGGAAAATCGTCAGCGGCCTTCCTCCATGGGCCCGGAGCCCTCTCTGGAGGTGGCAAGGTATACTAGCTCCCCAAATCTTGAATGCTCCCCCACTTCAATCAGTGGAGAACAGGCCTAATCTAGAAACCCTCCTTGCACTCCATCCTGACCTGGTAGTCGCCTCTCCTGAAATCGCCAAGGCTTTGGAAGCGTGCAAGCTTCCTGTCTTTTCATTAAAGCTGCGAAGTCGGGAGGATCTTCCCAAGGCGGTGCGCCTTCTCGGAGTCGCGGTCGGCGCAGAGGAGCAAGCCTCCTCCTACGTCTCCTATTGGGAGCGGATCGATCGGATCGTATCAAGGGTCGTTGCAGAAATTCCTCGAGAGCAGCGTCCTCGAGTTCTCTATTGTAGCCTGCGTTCCCTCTCTACCCCGCATCGAATAGTCGACAGGTGGATTGAGGATGCTGGAGGACAGAGTCTCACGGCCGGAGATCGTCCCTCTGAAGAGTACCGCTTTTCCATTGAACAGCTTTTGGTATGGAACCCGGACATTCTGATCGTCGAAGAGCCGGAAGAGATTGAGTTGGCTCGGAAAGACGCTCGCTTCGCCTCTCTCTCAGCGGTGCGCCGAAGAAGGGTGCTCTGCATGCCAATGGGGGTCCATCGATGGGGGCGTAGGACTGTCGAGGAGCCGCTTGCCCTGCTCTGGGCAGCTCAGCAGTTCCACCCGGATCAGTTCCACGAATATGATCTAAGATCCGAGACGAGGGAGTTCTATCGGCGGTTTTTTGGTTATCCGCTTTCGGAAGCGGAAGCCGATACAATATTGAGAAAAAAAATATCCGAGAAATAATGGAAAGGATAGATGACTATGGAGATTGGTCTTTCTGGTTGCGGAGGAGGGCTTGAGAGTGAGGGAGAAGTAAGGGACTGGCTTGTCCTTGCGGAAGAAGTGGAGAGTCTGGGATTTTCAAGTCTATGGATCAATGAGGAGCATTTCCAATCGAGAGCACATACTGGCGCTGCGCGGAACTGCGTCGATCCAATGGTCCTAGCAGGAGCCCTTGCAGCCAAGACCAGCCGGCTGCGCATCGGCTTCTCAGCTCTTCTTCTTCCGCTGCATCATCCCATCCGAATGGCAGAAGCGATCGCCACACTCGACCGAATTTCTGGAGGAAGAATCGACTTCGGCATCTCACGGGGAGGAAATCAAAGATATTTTGATGCCTTCGGAGTAGATCCTGCCCGAGCTGACGAGGCTTTCATCACCTCCCTTCGGCAGATCCTGGACTGCTGGCGGGAGGAGCCACTTTCCCTGGGTGCTAACTCTTATTGCATCCTGCCAAAGCCTGTCCAGCGACCTCATCCCCCGATCTATATCGCTACTTACCATAAGGAACGCGCACGCTGGGCAGCGGAGCAAGGGTTCTATCTGATTCAACATGGCATCCAGTCGCCAACACACCTTGCAACAATCCTCTCCGCCTATCGATCTGGGGGAGGCCGTCCAGAACAAGTGCCAGTTGGCCGATTTCTCTACGTAAGCAACGATGATCGGTCAGCTTACCGAGAGCTTTTCCCAGTAATTGAAGAGTTGACAGCTTTCTTACGGAAGATCGGCATCACAAAGCGAGGCGTCCTCACCGAAGAAGAGCTCATCCCGGAGCGCTTCTACCAGGAAATCGTGATCGCTGGCGGGCCGGCCACCTGCGCAGAGCATCTTCGATCGATGCGGGAACTTTACGGTATCCGCCGAGTGAACGGGCTGTGTTCCTTTTTTGGGTTTCTGCCGCGCGATCTATTATTTCGATCTCTCACTCTTATAGCCCGGGAAGTGCTACCCCTTCTTCGGGAAGATTCTTCAACAGGCAACGTTGCCACTATTCCGGGGGTGAGTTATGCGGAATAGAAAAAGGGTGCATGCTTTCCCATGGATTGCCTTTCTGAGCGTTGTGCTCGTCTTGGAAGGAGCCTTCTCTCTCTGTTTGGGGCGGTATCCGATCCCTATTCATGAGTTGATCCATTCGCTCTGGGGCAAAGCTGCTGTGGCGGACGGTTCGCAACAGACCATTTTTGAAAAGGTCCTCTGGGAGATCCGATTTCCAAGGATCGTGGCGGCTATCTTGGTCGGATCCTCGCTTTCAATATCCGGGGCCTCTTTCCAGGCCATCTTCTCCAATCCGCTTGCTTCTCCGGCTCTTCTAGGCGTCCTCTCCGGAGCTTCGTTCGGCGGGGTGTTGGCAATGCTTGTGTTTGCTCCTGGGGCGGTCGTGGGATTCTGTGTCTTCGTAGGGGGGCTTGCGGCAGTTCTGTTGTCGGTCGCTGTCGCTCGGGCCATTGCAGGAGAAGGAGTTCTTTCCTTAGTTTTGGGGGGAATCGTCAGCAATGCTCTCTTTACTTCCCTCCTTTCTCTTGCAAAGTATGTCGCGGATCCCTATAACCAGCTTCCTGGCATCGTCTACTGGTTAATGGGCGGACTCTCTGGCGTAGATCGGAAGATAATTAGCTTGCTCTGGTTCCCCATGACGGGAGCCATTCTGGGTCTCGTCATGCTTGCCCCTCATCTGAATGCGCTCAGCCTCGGGGAGGATGAAGCTCGCTCTCTGGGCATCCACGTTTGGAAAAGTCGGCTTGCCGTGATCGGTCTATCAACACTAGCAAGCAGCCTGACCGTTGTACTGGCGGGAACGATCGGTTGGATCGGTCTGATCGTTCCCCATCTGCTTCGGTTCCTAGTGGGAGCTGATAATGAACGTCTCGTCCTTGCATCCGCCCTGGGTGGAGCCGTCTTTCTCTTGGGGATAGATGATCTGTCGCGAACCCTCTTTCCGATGGAGGTCCCCTTGGGGATTCTCACTGAGCTTTTTGGAGTCCTAGCTTTTCTTCTTCTGTTACCTCGACTTCGAAGATGGAACGGAGGTGAATGATGCTAGAGGCTGTAGAGATTACATATGGCTATTCCAGGAGGAAACTCATCTTGCAAGGCATCAGTCTTACGCTTTATCCAGGAGAAATAATCGCTCTTCTCGGACCGAATGGAAGCGGAAAGAGTACACTGCTCAGGATCTTGGCTGGAGTACGCCGGCCACTTCAAGGGGAAGTCGTTTTCGAGGGAGTGCCCCTTTCCCGGATTCCGCCACGGATTCTTGCTCGCCGGATCGCCTACCTGACCCAAATGCACCAAGCCTTCCTTCCCTATCGTGTTGTTGAGCTAGTCCGAATGGGAAGAATTCCCCATCGCTCACCCTTTGCCTCCTTCTCCTCACAAGATGAAGCGGCAGTGGAAGGAGCGCTCCATAAGCTCTCGATCGCTCATTTACGCGAGCGTCCTTACGCTGCGTTGAGCGTAGGCCAAAGGCAACTGGTGCAGCTGGCGCGAGCGCTTGCTCAATCCTCCAAGATTCTTATCCTTGATGAACCGATGGCAAGCCTCGACTACGGGAACCAGTGGCTTTTCTTGCAGGAATGTGAAAAGCTTGCTCGGGAAGGCTATACTATTCTCTTTTCAACCCATGCACTCGATCACGCTCTATTTGGCGCCAACCGCACAATTCTTCTGCGGAATGGGAGGCTCATCGCCCAGGGACCTCCTGCTAAGGTTTTGACAAAACAGCTGGTCGCTGAACTTTTCAGTATCCCACCGGATCATCCCTACCTCCGGCAGTTCGATTCCACAATCAAACAACACGCTTAAACTTGTCTTCCTATGCACCATCAGCTTAGCCCAAGAAGTCGAAACGATACTCTCAGCAGTGCGTAAGAACCAAGACAGCTGTCTGATATTGAATGCCATGAAAAACAAAAGCCTCTTGATCTTTCTCTTGATCCTAAAGCACTAGCCTATTGTTTGGTGAATATGGACTAATTGTTGAGATGCTCCAGAGGAGAAAAAGTGATTTTTTAAAAATACATTGTGCTACATTATAATAACATTTTTTAAATCATAATTTGATCTTTATTGAAATTAATGGGTTCCTAAAATAACATCTATTTTCTTTTTTACATATCGTTTCGATTCAGCGGCCGAGCGGGGAAAGTGAATCAGTATGTTTTTTTTACTGGGTGAAAGTTCCAACAATTGAGGGAAGATTAAGAGAGCCAAACAATAGCTAATCTTCTATCAGAAAGGAGCTCTTGGCTACTCACTAGGACAGGCTTGTATTGCTTTTGAATGGAAAGGCGCAGAAGATAAAGGAGTCCTTACAAGTATCATCAACGGTTTAGGGCCATGCCTAGTGTCCATGGTCCTTTCAAGAAGAGTTGGATTTTCGGAGATTTTGAGAGAAGTTGCTAAGAGGCAGCAAGGTCTTTCGTTAGGCAGGAGAGCTTTTGTTCTTGTGGTCAATCGGCAGATTTATCCGGAAATTGAACATCCTCTAGCCCAGTGGTTTGTAATCAATACAGACATCGAAGGTGCCAAATACCGCGGAATCACTGCCGGAAACAAACGGACACTCTAGATTCTTTCCACCCTGAGAACTTTTCTTTGGGAAACCCAAAAAAATAGCTCCTAAAACCCTCATATTATAACGCATTTAAAAATGCTCCTGGATAGCCAACACGTTATAAAAATTTCATCAAACATGGAATAGAATATCCAAATTTCTTCCAGATTGATTCTGCCGAAGCCGACAGCAATGCAGCCGATAGGCACAATACCAGCTTGAACAATACCACCACAACCTCTAATGGTTGCACTTCTCTAGCCCTAAGACTCAACAAGTCCAGCATGGTTACTGAAAACGGAGGGAATCCTTCTAAACCAAATGCGCCGAAAGTACTTGGCGCACCATGAAACGACTAGAGTAGTTGTCTTTCCGCTAGATATACGGATCTTAAATCATCTCATCCGTCAATACCTCTTCGATAGACTCAAGCTGGGGGAAAACCTGGTCTTCGAGGACTTGAATGACATTTGCATTCATCTTAAGACCAAAACTCGCAGCTGGCGTAAGCCGCATTCCTGATCCCAGTTCGAGTTGGTAGAGAAGAGCGATCAAAACAGGTATCTATTCTGTGCTTTTTGTGGCTACCATCAGAATGCCAACAGCAATACCACCATTCATATCGCATTGGCTTATCGAGCTGTCGTGAGGGGTTATTCGTCGTTCAGCCTCGAATTCTCAGACCCAATACCAGTCGGGGGCCGGGATGAGTTTGAGGCTTCTAGCCACGAGTTCATGACAAAAAAAAGTTGATTTGATTTTTTCTTCGAATATATAGAAAAACACGTACACAATTTCATCATCGTCTTTGATGGATTTGTAATTCTTACAAAAGAGTTCTTAATAGAAGCGGGTGTAGTTCAATGGTAGAACGGCAGCCTTCCAAGCTGCACACGAGGGTTCGATTCCCTTCACCCGCTCCATTTTTTTAAGATTTCTTTTCTTTTTTTTTCTATCAACTGCTTCGTCCAAATGAGATATTTCTCGACATCTTTATAGAGAAAACTATTTATATATGTTTTACTTAGAACAAATGATCTCTAACATTTTGGTTAAAAGATTTATTTTCGTCTTGTTGTTTTCTTTTACGCTCTTTGTTACATGCCAACAACTTAGCCAAGCAATGGAGAGCTCCAACGATCCATTGTTCGAAAACAATGACAATGGGAGCAGTCCACAAGAAGTAAATACTCAAGGAAACTTCGACAACGAATCCTTGACTGAAAACATACCGGCTGCATCTCCAGTATTGACTGAAGAAGAAAAAAAGGCATT
This sequence comes from Candidatus Methylacidiphilum fumarolicum, assembly GCF_949774925.1. Lineage (GTDB taxonomy): Bacteria > Verrucomicrobiota > Verrucomicrobiia > Methylacidiphilales > Methylacidiphilaceae > Methylacidiphilum > Methylacidiphilum fumarolicum. Next base: position 152,284 of record NZ_OX458932.1, on the reverse strand, counting down.
AAAGCAAAAGGAAAAAGAAGAGAAAAAAAGACTTAAAAAACTAGAAAAAGAAGAAAAGAAACGAAAAGAAGAAGAAGAAAAAAAGAAAAAAGAACAAGAAAAACTAGAAAAAAAACAGAATCTCTCCTCTTCGGTTAATAATTCAGCAGATAAAAAACCTGGAACCGAACGCGTTTATATCATCCATAGAATTTTGCCTGCTATCTGGTGGAACATTAATCCTTCTGAAAAAGTAACCAAACTGGAGATCAACATCAGCGAACAGAAGCTCTACGTTTATCAAGGGGGCAGATTGGCTGCAATCTCTCCCATTTGTTCAGGAACCAAAGATCATCCCACTCCCCTTGGAAGATTTAACGTCATCAATAAAGAAATTCTCCATCGGTCAAACAAGTATGGCTGCTTCGTCGATTCAAAAGGAAAAATAATCTATGCTAATGCAACAGTGGGTATGATTCCTCCCGCTGGGCTTCATTATGAGCCAGCCGACATGCCCTTTTTCCTTAGGCTAACGGATGACGGTGTTGGGCTTCATGGAGGCTATTTACCTGGTTATGCTGCTTCGCATGGCTGCGTAAGGCTTCCGAAAAGTTTTGCTCAAGATCTTTACCCTCTCGTTCCCTTAGGCACTCCCGTCGTCGTGAAAGATTAAAAGAAAGAACACAACTCATTTAAAAAACCTTTTAGCTTCTAATATTCACAAGCTCTTTCCTTATTTTTTCTAGGAAAAAGTAAGGATCGATTTTCTGAATCCTCTTATCAACGATTTCTTTTCCGATGGTAAAATGATAAAGAGATTGCCATTGTTTATCGTTTATTCCGAGAAGTCTATGACATTCATCATCGAAAAAACAGCCTATGCCAGTTCCTCTAAACCCACTGGCTTCTGCTTCAAGATAAAGCAATTGGCCTAAGAGACCGCATTGCCAAAAAAGCTTCGGATAAACAGCCGGGCCAACAAGTTGGAGGGATTTCTCAAATTCAACCATTATGCCAAGCGAAAAAAACCCATTAGAAGCTATCGATTGGTGACAATGAATGGTTTGAACAATCATTCCTGAGCGAAACGGCTTAAGAAAGAAAAAGGGAAGAGGTGCAAAGATGTTTTCCCATAGAAAGTCTTGATCTAGCATTTGGGTAACTCTTTCTAGATCTGAAGAAATATTCAAAAGATATAATCCTTGAGGCAGTCCTTCGATCCGATTGACAAAAAAAAGCAAAGCCACGATAAAATTTTCTCTAAAAAGATCAAAAGGGAACTTTCGATTGCTCAAAGTACTTTTTATTTTTTGAAGAAAAAGAAGAAAATGGTCCTTATCAAGCCAGGCTTTATTATCCATAGCCTGTGCACTCCTCCTTCTCCTAATAATCTCTCTTGCAGCAACCTTTCGATCAAAAGAAGGAAAACTTTGTGAATCAGTCTGAGATAGGTCTTTATCTAATGGTATTGCAATAGGAAAAGAAGAGGCTTGCTGGCAGGCTTCGCTGATTTTTTCTATTACAGGCCAAGGAAAATGTTCCTTACTGAGTCTATTGGGAACGCCAAAAAGTGTCTTAGGAATAAGTTTATCAAATTTTTCTTCTGTAATGAAAAGTTTCGGCTTTTCCTTTTGTGGAGGACTGATCAACAAAAGAGTTTCTGGATGTTCTTTTTCCATTCCTCTTTGAGAAGCAATTCCTAAGATAGAGCCAAGCAGCTCCGTGCCTACTCCTTCGATAATATAGGTATTCCAGCCAAGCATTGCCGCAGCGTAACTAATCGTTCCTAAAACATGACCGATGTCCAACTGGCAATATCGATAGGCTCTTTCTCCATATTTCCAGGATTCTCTCCAAAAAATAGAACTTATTCCAACAAGAAAAAATTGATTGGTCAGTCCCCATTCCCTAAGGAGATTTTTTCCTAGAATAGCCCTTTTTTCTAAACAATGGTAAAGGGCACAGTAATGATATAAAGCCGTTTCGGTTTCTTCATTTCCTATCGCATCGAGTAATAAATATACTTCGGTAGGATGGAGATTGCCGCTAGAAGGGTTTATTCGCAAACTCCAAGGCATAAGCCCTGGGGCTGATTTCCAAGCAGAGATAGCTAAACTATCCAATAAAAAAAGACTGATCGACTCGATAGAAATAGGGTGTGGATCAATAGACTTAAAGCCAAGGGAGTCAAAAGACGGAGAAGGAATGTCTTTTAGTATTGGCAGGAAAACTTTACATGCCCCTTCATAAACACGGAACAAGAAAGGTTCATTTTCCCAGTCAAGGAACATCGGGGAGGGAGCATATGCTTGAAGCCGGTGCTTTGTTCTTTCATGGTAATCAAAAACAGCTAAATACCGTTCTTCTAACCTTATTCCCATCTTTTTAAAATAGCAGAAAAAAAAGGCGAGCGACCAAAAGAAAAATCAATGAATAAATCGGAGAGATTTTTTTGGTGGATGCCTGTGGGTCCTTGATCGGAGCTCATCAACCGAGGTTTTAATATCCTTAAAAAGCATATCTGCCATGTCTCTAGAAAAGCCTTCCCGGATAACGATTCGCATGACCGCGATATTTTGTGCATTTGGAGGCATAAAATAAGCAGGGATCTGCCATCCTTTTTCTCTAAGCCTGTATGAAAGGTCAAATACGGTAAAAGGCTCTTCGGTCTTTATCTCAAAACAGATAACAGGGATGTCTTTGCCTCGACTGATCATATGGAATATTCCAAGGGAATCAATTTGATCAGCCAAATGGAGACTGATAGCCTGCATAGCTTTGAAAATATTCGTATACCCTTCTTTCCCTAATCTAAGAAAATTATAATATTGGGCGATGACCTGGCTTCCAGACCTTGAAAAATTCAAGGTAAATGTGGGAAGTTCACCCCCAAGATAATTGACTTTGAAAATGAGTTCTTCAGGTAAGGACGCTTCACTTCTCCAAATGACCCATCCTATTCCAGGATAAACCAGCCCATATTTATGACCAGAAACATTTATAGATTCGACCAGAGGAAGTCGGAAATCCCATTGAAGCTCTGGATGAATAAAGGGAGCAACAAACCCACCACTGGCGGCATCGATATGCAGGGGAATTTTAACCCCATTGGTTATGGAGAAATCCTTGATGACCTCATGGATTTGTTCAATTGGTTCAAACTCTCCTGTATAAGTCGTTCCTAGGATAGCAACAACCCCTATTGTATTTTCATCTAAATACGAAGCCACATTCTCTGGATTTGTTGAGTAACTGCCTGGAACAACAGGAATCATGCGTGGCTCCACCTCGAAGTATCTGCAAAATTTTTCCCAAACTACCTGAACATTGGTTCCCATAACCAGATTAGGCACAGTGGAGGAATTCCCTGTTTTCTTTTGTCTTTTTTTCCAATTCCATTTCATGGCCAATCCAGCAAGCATAATGGCTTCGGAAGAGCCTATTGTTGAGGTCCCAATGGGTTTTTCATGAGCGGCACCATGAAAAAGTTTGGCGATCATCCGGACACATCTTTTCTCTATTTCAGCCGTTGTGGGATATTCATCCTTGTCTATTAAGTTTTTATCCAATGTTTCGGCTATGAGTTCTTTTGCCTCTTTTTCCATCCATGTCGTCACAAAGGTAGCTAAATTAAGTCGTGGATTGCCTTCGAGCATTAATTCATCTCTTATAATTTGAGCGGCTACCTCGGGTGGCATGCCTTTAGTGGGCAGTTGATACTTTGGAACGGGCTCGACCATATCCCGCCTTGCATACGCTGGGTAAATAATTTCTTCTAGATTGTCGTGGTTATGATTGTCGAATAGTGTGTGCATGCCTTCTACCTTTTTAATTTCTTCTTTTTGTTCTAAAGAGCCTTAGAGACAAAAAGAAACAAGACATTCTTTTGAATATATTAACACAGGAAAAAATTAAAGTTTGCTGGATTCACTCATTAGTAAATCAAGAAGGCCATAGCGTAACCCGCGGATACTGGAGGTAATGGAGTTTGCTCCTAAAACAGATAATGTTGAAAAAACAACAGCCATTCCAGGGATAATGATTTCAATCCGACTTTGAGGTAATCCAGGAACAGTAGCAAGTTTTGTTAAATCATAGCGAGAAAGCTCTTCTATTTTTTTTTGAATGGCATCTGTTCCCATTGCATAAAGATGCGTTTTCAAAAAATCTTCTTTTGGAGATTCTTGAAACATATTTGCCATGGCTGCAACTGTCCCGCCAGTTCCAATGATGTGCTGACTGTAGTTTTTAAAATCCTTTAACTGTTCTTTTAACTGTTTTTCCAAACAAAGCAGCATGTGAGCCACAGTTTTTGTGCCAACAGGATACTCTGTAATAAACCGGTCTTTGATTCGGATGGCTCCCAAAGGAAGGCTTAGAAATCGTTCTGGTTTTTTATCTTTGCCACAAATCCATTCCGAACTTCCTCCGCCCACGTCAAGGACCGTTAGAAGGTTATCCTTCCCCTGAAGGGAAGGATCAGAACTGACGCCTCTATAGATGGTTTTTGCTTCGTCCTCTCCACTTAACAAAAGGATTTTATGACCAAGCACCTCTTCGGCTTCTTTTAGAAATTTTTTCCTATTTTTACTGTCTCGTACGGCACTGGTCGCTGCGGCTATGCGACTACCTACTTTTAAATTATCAGCCCGCATTCGAAGGTGTCGCAAGATATCTAGGGTTCTATGAATGGCATCCTGAGAAAGTTCTCCTGTGAAAAAGAGCTTATCAGCAAGTCTTGTCGTATAACTCAGATGCAAAAGAAAATCGATAGTTTTTTCGTCTTTCTTCCTTGCTGTTAGAAATTTTATTGTATTGCTTCCAATATCATAAACGGCAAAATAGTCCCGATTTCCTGAATACTCACAAAAAGAATTTGACCCTGAATTGTTTTCAATAGAAGGATTTTGCTGAGAAAGGATCATGCAAGTTAGTCATTGTTTGATTTGTCTTTCTAATGAAAGAACAAAGGAAGATACTTTTAATTCCTTGCTCTCTTTTTCAAGCTGTTCAGAAAGATAGCCGATTAAGGAATCTATTTTCTTTAAATCTTTTCTTCTGCCTTTTTCAGGTCTGATTTGAATCCTTTCAAGAGTTTTCAGTAGCTGGCTTAATAGCTTTATTTTCTTCCGGGTATCTGGCGCATGCTTATTGATGAGAGAGATTTCTAAGGATAAATTCTCTATTTCTCTATGAAGCCTGGAAAGATAAGCAGCAACCAGCTGGTCAAGATGGACAGACAGCTCCGAAATTCTTGCTCGTATTTTTTCCTCAAGAGCAGAAGAAAGCAAAGCAGGCGATAGCTCTTTCATCTAGGATTTCCTTATTTCAAAATGTAGCTTTCCATCTTTGAAGTCAACGAAAACATGGTCATGTTCGACAATCTCTCCTGCAATTATTTTTCTAGAAAGGGGAGTTTCGATCTCTCTTTGAAGAATTCTTCGAAGAGGCCTTGCTCCATAAATGGGACTGTAGCCTTCATGTGCCAGATGTTCCTTTGCGCTCTCACTTAGTTCCAATGCAATATATTTTTCAAGAAGCCTGTTTTTAATGAGTACCAGCTGTAAATCGACAATTTGTTTGATTTCGTTTAAACTCAAAGGCTTAAAAATAACAACTTCGTCAATTCGATTCAAAAATTCAGGTCGAAAAACAGCTCGTAATTCCTCCATGATTTTTGTTCTAACATCCTCCCTTATAGTTCCCCCCATTAAGGCCGATTCTGTCAGATACACACTTCCAATGTTAGAAGTCATTATAATAATGGTGTTTTTAAAATCGACCGTTCTGCCATGACCATCGGTTAGCCGACCATCCTCCAAAATTTGTAAGAAAAGATTGAAAACCTCCGGATGCGCTTTCTCTATTTCATCCAGCAAAAGTACCGAATAGGGTTTTCTGCGAACCGCTTCCGTTAGTTGTCCGCCTTCCTCAAATCCGACATAACCAGGAGGAGCTCCAATGAGGCGCGCCACCGTATGCTTTTCCATATATTCACTCATATCCAGTCGGATCATGTTTTCTTCACTATCGAAAAGAGCTTCGGCAAGAGAACGCGCCAATTCTGTCTTTCCTACTCCTGTTGGCCCCAAAAATATAAAAGAACCAATGGGTCGCTTCGGATCTTTCAGGCCTGAGCGGGCTCTAAGAATAGCATCCACTACTGCATTGACGGCTTCATCTTGTCCAACAACCCTCTTGTGAAGGATCTGATCCAGTTTGAGTAGCTTTTCTTTTTCTCCTTCTAGAAGCCGAGCTACCGGAATACCTGTCCAGCGAGAAACAATTTCAGCAATCAAATCTGGGGTCACCTCTTCTTGGATCATCCGATGTTTGGAGCCGTCCTCTTCCGATATTTTTGATTCAAGCTCTTGGATCTGTTTCGTAAGGGTCGGAATTTTCCCATAACGCAATTCGGCCACTTTATTCAAATCATATTCTCTTTGAGCTTTTTCAATTTCCTGTTCAGCCTTTTGTAATTCTTCTCTAAGATGCTGAAGCTCCATAATCGACCCTTTTTCTGCTTCCCAGTTGGCTCTCATTCGATCTCTTTCAGACCTTAATTCTGCTAACTCCTTTTCTAGTTCTTCCAACCTTTTCTGAGAAGCTTCATCCTTTTCTTTTCTTAAGGCCTCCCTTTCTATTTCTAATTGCAGAACTTTCCTTTCCAAAGACTCTAGTTCTTCGGGCATGCTTTCCATTTCTGTCTTTAGCTTGGCAGCCGCTTCATCAACAAGATCAATAGCCTTATCTGGCAGAAAACGATCTGAAATATAGCGATGAGACAACACAGCAGCAGCAACTAGAGCAGCGTCTTGGATTCTTACTCCATGATGGACTTCGTAGCGGTTTTTCAGCCCCCGAAGAATAGAGATGGTATCCTCAACAGTGGGTTCTTCTACCAATACGGGCTGAAATCTTCTTTCAAGAGCTGCATCTTTTTCTATGTATTTTCGATACTCGTCCAGCGTGGTTGCTCCAATACAATGAAGTTCTCCCCGTGCCAACATTGGCTTAAGCATGTTCCCTGCATCAATAGCTCCTTCCGCTTTGCCCGCCCCCACAACCGTATGAATTTCATCAATGAAAAGAATAATTTGTCCTTGCGCTGAACTAATCTCTTTGAGGACAGCTTTTAGCCTTTCTTCAAACTCTCCACGATATTTTGCTCCTGCAATCAATGCTCCCATATCCAGAGCAACGATCCGTCGATTCTTGAGGCTTTCGGGCACATCCCCCTTCACAATTCTTTGAGCTATCCCTTCCACTATAGCTGTTTTTCCTACTCCAGGTTCACCAATCAACACGGGATTGTTTTTCGTTCGACGGCACAAAACCTGAATCGTTCTTCGAATTTCAGCATCCCTTCCAATCACCGGATCGAGTTTTCCTAGTTCGGCAAGTTTGGTCAAATCCCTGCCATATTTTTCCAAAGCTTCATAGGTAACCTCTGGGTTAGGTGAAGTCACTCTTTGGGAGCCCCGCACTTCAGTAAGCACTCGCAAGAGAGTCTCTCTATCTAAGCCGTGGGATTTAAAGAGCCTAGCTACGACGGTTTTAGAAGATTCTTCGAGCATGGCCAACAGGAGATGCTCGACACTGACATATTCATCTTTAAGCCTTTTGGCCTCTTCTCTAGCTTTAACTAAGAGCTCGCTGAAACGTTGACTAATATAACTACCAGTGGTCGCAGCTGTCCCAGTAATACGAGGAAACTTTTCTAGTTCGTTTTCTAGCTCTTCTCGAAGCAACTTTAAAGGAACACCGCATCTTTCGAGAATTCTTGGGACAAGGCCTCCTTCTTGGGTTATTAGAGCTTCTAATAAATGTTCAACATCTACAACTTGATGACCATACTTTGTCGCAATTGCCTGAGATTCTGCAATCGCTTCCTGTGCTTTTTCTGTAAATCGGTTCATTAGTTTTCTTTTAGTCCATTATATGTTTTTCGGAAATAAACTATTCATGCAGAAATATTTCTTTTAAAGAGGGCTTCAAATCCTAACCATAACCATCCAAAGATAAAACATCCCCCTCCAATTGGAGTAAACTTCGCCCAATAGAATGACTTCGATAGAACTAAAGTATAAAGTGAGCCACTAAAAAAAACAATCCCCAGAAAAAATAAAAAGAAAGGAATCCAAAAGCCTTTTCTTTGATTTCCAATAAATAGGAGAGCTAAGACATGAATAAAATGATATTGGACGGCTGTTTTCCACATTTCTATGAAATGGGATTCCTGGACAGCGGGCTTAAGCCCATGAGCCCCATAGGCTCCCATAATAACAGCTAAACCACCTAGAAAAGCAGGAAGTGCCATTTTAATATTGTTCATCGTTCCATCCAGACTGCTTGATTCTAACTAAGAAAGAAAAGAAAAGAAAAGAGATTTTTTGCTTCATACAAGGCCAAGATACTTCCTGAAGGGTGGATTGTTTATGGGCACCATAATTTCAAGTAGGATTATAGAGCTGGACTGCTTCCATGGGCAACCTTTAGGAGGAAATTCATTCCTTTTGATCGAATAGATGAGGAAACAACGATGGGCTTTCAGATTCCTCTTTTAGTTTTTTGGGAACCGTTTTCTTTTTTTTATCTGATTCCATCAAGGAGAGGATTTTTTTTGCTTTCTCTATCACTCTTTCTGGGATTCCAGCAAGCTTTGCAACTTGAATCCCATAGCTTTTATTCATGCTCCCTTGGACCACTTTTCTTAAGAAAACTACATTCTCAGTTGTTTCCACCACAGCCATGGAATAGTTTTTAATTTCAGGATAAAAATCAGCTAACTTGGCTAACTCGTGATAATGGGTAGCAAAAAGAGTCAGAGATTTATTGGTCTTATACAAATCTTCCACTATAGCCCATGCAAGAGATAATCCATCGAAGGTACTTGTTCCCCTTCCTACTTCATCCAGGATTACTAAACTTCTCTCTGTGGCATTATGAAGGATGTTCGCTGTTTCGTTCATTTCCACAAGAAAAGTGCTCTGGCCCATAGACAAATCATCGCTAGAGCCTATACGGGTAAAAATTCTGTCTAAAAGCCCAATTTTGGCTCGTTTGGCAGGAACAAAAGAACCAGTATGGGCTAAAAGACAAATGAGCGCTACCTGTCTAATATAGGTACTTTTCCCAGCCATGTTTGGCCCAGTGAGTATCAAAATTCTACTGTCCGGCCCAAGAAATGTTGAATTGGGAACGAAGTCTTCTGAAGGAAGGCACTGTTCGACAATGGGATGTCTACCCTCCTCGATCTCTATTATAGGTTCGTCTACCATTGATGGCCTACAGTATCTTTTTTCTTGAGCTAAAGAAGCAAGGGAAGAAAAAACATCAAGCTTGTTGATCACATCGACCGTTTTTTGGAGAACAGGGATTCTAAGGCTAATTTTCTCTCTTAATTTAGAAAAGAGTTCTTGTTCTAATTCATTAGCCCGATTTTTTGATCCCAGAATCTTCTGTTCAATTTCCTTCAGTTCTCTAGTAATAAAACGTTCGACATTGGCTAGCGTCTGCCGCCTTTCATAATAGGAGGGAACAGATTTCGCCTGCGCATGGCTTATCTCTATCAAATATCCAAAGACTTGATTGTATTTGATTTTGAGAGTCTTAATACCAGTTTTTTCTCTTTCCTGCTGCTCAAAATCGATCAATAACTTTTGTCCCTGTTCGGACAATTCCCGAAGCTCATCCAGTTGCTCACAATATCCTTTTTTGATTATCCCTCCTTCTTTTATGGAAAAAGGAGGATTTTCTTCCAGCGCCTTGTCAAGCTCTGCAACCATATCTTTTTCAATGGAAATGTCCTGGGCCATGGCCCTTAACTTTTCATCTTGGATACTCGAGAGCAATTCAGTGATGAGTGGGAGTCTTTGCAACGACTCTTTGAGGCTCAACAGTTCCCTTGGATTCACATAGCCTTGAGAAACTTTGGAAAGCAGTCTTTCCAGATCCCCAATTTTTTTAAGGATCTCACGCAGCTGCTCTCTTTTTTGTTGCTGGTTGATCCAAAGGGCTATGGCTTGTTGTCTTTCTTGAATGACAGGAAGGCATCTTGAAGGCTCAGAAAGCCACCTCCTAAGAAGCCTGCCTCCGCCAGGAGTCAATGTCTTGTCTATGGCATGGAAAAGACTTTTGCCAGATTTAGAATTGGCTTGGATGACCTCCAACGTCTTTTGAGCAATGGAGTCGAGCCAAAGGACTTCACTATTTGAGAGCTGAAGGATTGTAACAATATGGGAAATGCTTTGATGAAGCACCTCACTGAAATAGCGAAGCAAAGCTCCTGCAGCACAAATCGCAGCGTCCATCTCTCTAAGCCCATAGCCATCTAAAGAGGAAACCTTAAAATGGGCCATTAAAAAATTTTTCGCTTCTTCTAAATCGAAAGCCCAGGGAAAATATCGATGCACATAACATTCTTGGCTAATCCCTTCAATGAGCTCTTTGCCATGCTCGTTCTGTCGTATAAATGAACATTCGGCTCCTTCAGCTAGGATAACTTCTACAGGGCCATAGCGGTTTACTAACTCCATAATCTCTTTTTCGTTCTCCAGCTGTCCAGAAAGGAAAAGACCTGTTGTAATATCCATTAAAGCAATGCCAAATTTCTTTTTCCAACGGTACAAACTCATGCAAAACTGGTGTTCTTTAGGATCAAGGTTAGAACTATAGCCGTTACTGCCAGGGGATAGGATTCTAACGATTTCCCTTTTGACAAGTTGTCCAGGTTTGGGTTGTTCCATCTGATCACATAAAGCCACTCTTTTGCCTGCCTTGACTAGTTTCGAAACATAGCCTTCGATATTTTCCACAGGCACCCCACACATCGGCACCCCCTGCCGCTGGGTCAATACGAGATTAAGGATCCTGGCTCCTTCTTTAGCATCATCTAAGAACAGTTCAAAAAAATCTCCTAAACGAAAGAGAAGAAGCACATCGGGAGGCAGTTTTTGCTTGATTTCCCAATACTGCCGCATCATGGGAGTCAAATTTTCTTTTTCTTTCATCTTCTCCATTTACTATTTTGGCGAAAGATTTTTAAAATATGTTGTTATTTTAATGTCACGATGCAGATTTATCTTCAACTTTTAGAAAAAGTATTAAAATTTGGGGTCCTTAAAAAAGATAGGACGGGAGTAGGAACCTATTCTATTTTTGGAGATCAGATTCGTTTTGATCTTACCAAGGGATTCCCTCTGCTTACAACCAAAAAACTTCATTGGAAATCGATCGTCTACGAGCTCCTTTGGTTTTTGAGGGGAGACACTAACCTTGCCTTCCTTCATCAACATGGGGTCACTATTTGGGATGAATGGGCAGATAAAAACGGCAATCTTGGAAGAATCTACGGTGCCCAATGGAGAAGCTGGCGCGGTGTCAATGGAAAAACGGTCGATCAGATAGGATGGGTTATTGAACAAATCAAGAAAGATCCTAATAGCCGGCGGTTAATTGTTAGTGCTTGGAACCCTTCCGAATTAGATGAAATGGCACTTCCTCCTTGTCATGTTCTCTTTCAGTTTTATGTCAATAGCCCCTATCTTTCCTGTCACCTTTACCAAAGGAGCGCAGATGTTTTTCTAGGGGTACCCTTTAACATCGCTTCCTATTCTCTCCTTACACACCTCATAGCTCATGTCTGCGGGTTGATCCCTAAAGAGTTTATTCAGAGTTTTGGAGATCTTCATCTCTACACAACCCATGTGTCTCAAGCAAAATTACAGCTACAAAGATCCCCTAGGCCTTTACCAACTCTACAAATAAACCCACATCTCAAGTCCATCGATGCTGTGTGCTTTGAGGATATCGAGCTTTTGAACTATGATCCATATCCTCCAATAAAAGCAGCTGTCGCCGTCTAGTATCCTTCCCCCCCTGTTCTCTGAAGCAAATAGGTTTCTAACTATCTGTTCCTAAAAAGAGAGCTACTAACTCCTCCCCTTCCTGTTACTCTAGCTCCATAAGTACTACCATGAAAGCTAGGGTTTACACTGAAGGAAGGCAAGTTATAGCCTCTATGATCTCATGTACCCAATAAGCTTGATATTATTGTTCCAGGCCGCTTTAGAAATTAATTGATGCAAAGATTCTCTGCGTTAACTTTTTGAAGGAGAATAAGTTCTAAGAAATTTGAAACTAACCATTTTTCTTTGGTCTTCATCCCAAAGATGCAGGTTTAGAGTTCTCAAACTAGAGAGAAGAGTCAGAGTCTTTGCTTTTTCAAAGATGGGTTCGTTTTTGTGGCATTGTTTTAACAAATAATTGGGTATTTGGGGACTTAAATGATGGACATGGTGATAACCAATACTGGCGGTAATCCATTCTAAAATCTTTGGAAGTTTATAAAAAGAACTTCCTTCTAGAGCAACAGATTGAAAATCCCATTTTTTCCCTCTTTCCCAATAAACATCTTCAAATTGATGTTGGACATAAAAAAGCCAAATACCTGCGGAACCTGCAAGAAAAACAATCAGTAGTTGGATAGGAATATATTTTTGCCAACCAAAGAAAAATCCAAGAGATACGCATAGGGCTAAAATACCAACATTTGTAATCAAAACGGATAGCCGCGCTTTTTTCCCTGCGTTTTTTGAAGCAAACCGGTATTTAATAAGAAAAAGAACAAGCGGAGAAATTCCAAACAAAAACAGGGGATGGCGAAGTATTCGATAGCCTAACTTCCGCCACCATGGGGAGGCCAAGTATTCTTTGACCGTCCATGTCCACATATCCCCAACGCCTCTTCTGTCAAGGTTTCCCGCATTGCCATGATGAATGGAATGTTCCCATTTCCAATGATGGTAAGGAGTAAACACTAGAATGCCAAGGAAGGTACCAATGATTTCATTGGCTTTCTTCGACTTAAAAAAGGAGCCATGGCAGCAATCATGGAACAGAGAAAATATACGGATTTGGAAAGCCGCACACAGCACAACAAGAGGCAAAACAAGAAAAACTGACACTGGAAGACTTAAATAAATGAGATACCAGAGCGCTGCATAAGGAATGAGTGTGTTGGCCAGTTGCCAGAGACTTTTCCATAGGGAAGGCTTTTGGTAGGCAAGAACTTTGGCTTTCCAGGAATGGATAGTTGTTTCAGGATTTGTACTGCGAATAGGAATATGTTGAGGAATCATGAGAGGATAGAAAGGGGAAAAGGTTGTTCAAATTGTTCGAAAATAAAAGCTTAATAAAATGATAAGTTTTTTATACTGTGATTTTTATAATATAATTGATATTAAGCGAAAACAAAGAATTTTTCTTTTTTTTCCAAAAAGATTGAACGTCCCTAGGTTATACCATCCCTAAAAATAGGGCATAGCGATCAAAAGGCCACTTTATAGTCGTCTAATCCCATTGCCTTGGAGCTTAAAAGTGGCAGAACCGCAAAAGAATGCACAAGCCAATAGGCTACATCCTGCACAGCTAATGGAAGGGGCAGGAATTGGTAAAAAGAACCTAATTACCGATCCAAAAAGTTAAAGGAAGATCTTTTGATCTGCTTATCAACAAAAAGATGCATGGAACCACTTTCTTTCATTTTTTCATGAGGCCTTTGTGCCTTTATCCATTCATGCCATCGTTTTGCCCGTTCATAAACTGGAAGGCCCTTTTGTATTAAGTCTTTTTCTAATTGGGAAGGATCGACTTCTTTCCTAATGACTTCTAATTTTGCTATTTCTGGAAGGCTATAAGCTTCCTTTTTATTTCCCCAGGGCATGTAGACGTCTATTGTAAACCTAGCTCCTTTCCCATGTTTTCTTATGAGCTTACAAATGCTTGAAGCTGGAATCCTATCATCGAATTGTCCAACCATTTTCTTCCCATTGGAAAAGTGCAAAAGAAGCGTGTCCCCTTTTTTTAAAGCAAGTTTTTTTTCTAAAGAATGGCTTAAAGCAAAGCTGAAAGGACCTAATCTATTATTAAAAGCTCCAATGCCCAAAGCGGTATTGATATCAATCCGATCTCCTTTATAGCCATAGGCAACAATTCTTATAGGAATTTGTTCATTAACCTGATCATGGGAAGAAATCTTGCCTATTTTTAAGCTTTCTCTAAACTTTCTTTTATCGCTCATCTTCCATATATCCTGTAGTTCGATCCTTATACCGCCAAAAGCCCCCCTCTATACTATTTCCTTCAGCCTCCTCTGTCAAACTTGGATAAAGATTGAACTGATTGCTTATAAATAAAATGTAACAATCGCATCTTATTATTACTTGGCTTACAGAAAGCTTTTCAGTAGCAATAAAGTTATGGCTTTAGCTTCACCCAAAAGAAAAACAACGACTGCCACCAAAAAAACAGCAAAAAGCACTTCTTCCAAAAAAGCAACAGCCCTCCCAAAGGGGCAACTTCCAGTGAAAGAGTTGGAGAAGGAGGAGAGAAAAGAGACAAAAATGAAGCTTAAAATCTTGCTTGTTGCTTCTGAATGTAGCCCCTATGCCAAAGTAGGAGGGCTAGCCGATATGATTTTTTCGTTAAGCCGATCCTTAGCAAAGCTAGAGCATGAAGTAAAAGTCATTATTCCTTTTTATTCGGTTATTGACAAATCTCTTTATAATATTCGATTTCTTGGCTCTGCCTGTGTGCACATGGGCTGCAATTGTGAACATTGGATTGGACTGCATGAGGCATCTTTAGATGGGAATATCCCACTTTGGCTTGTTGAATATGCGGACTATTTCAACAGAAGAGGAATTTATGATGAATCCGGTAGGGAATACACAGACAATGCTTACAGGTTTGGTATGTTCTCCAAAGCCGTTCTTGAAATATGTAAAGAAATGGGGTGGATTCCGGATATTTTTCATGTTAATGATTGGCAGACTTCCCTCCTCTCAGTCTTCTTAAAGATATGGCCTAATCTTCTTTCCCCATTTAAAAAATCCGCCTCGCTTCTAACCATCCACAACATTTGTTATCAAGGCAAGTACGATGCCATGGTCCTTCCTTATCTAGGAATCGATTGGAAACTATTTACTGCTGATACGTTTGAAGATTATGGCCAAATCAATCTTTTAAAAGCTGGCATAGTGTACAGCGATTTTATAACGACAGTATCGCCCACTTATGCAAAGGAAATTCTCGAGCCTATTGGTGGGGCAGGACTCTCTGAAATACTTAGAAAAAGAGCAGACACGCTTATGGGTATCCTTAATGGGGTGGATATGAAGGTATGGAACCCCAAAATAGATCCTTTGATCCCAGTTAATTATGACAAAACGGATCTTAAAGGCAAGCTGCTATGCAAGGAAGCACTGCAGGAAAAATTCGGGCTTCGAAAAGCCCCTAATATTCCAATTGTTGGGATGGTCAGCCGGCTTCATGTCCAGAAAGGAATTTCGCTTCTGAAATCCATTCTCAAGGAAGCACTAGCAACTGAAGATTTCCAGTTTGTTTTATTAGGTGAAGGAGAAAAAGAGTTTGAAGATTTTTTTAGAACTCTCTCTATGGAATTTTCAGGGAAAGCAGCTTCCTTTATCGGTTTTTCTGAAGAATTAGCTCATCTGATCTTTGCTGGAAGCGACTTTTTCCTTATGCCCTCCCTTTATGAACCCTGTGGGCTAGGACAACTCTATGCCCAGATTTATGGCACAGTTCCCATAGCCAGAGCAACAGGAGGGATAGTCGACAGCGTACTAGATATTCGCCAAGATTCTAGCGGAACCGGTTTTTTATTTCATCAACCAGAAGCCACTGCCCTTTTAGAGGTTTTAAAAACAGCTCTTGGCCTTTGGAAAAACAATCCCCAATTGATCCAAACAGCTCGTATCAATGGCATGGGAAAAAATTTTAGCTGGGAGGAGTCCGCAAAAAAATACGAAGAGATCTACACCAAAATAGTACAAAAAAAATACTCCTCAATTACCTCCCACAACCCCCACAACCCATACCTCTCTGCATCCCTCTTCCCATAGATCTGGAATGCATAGCTCCCATCCTATTACCTCTACATCCAGAAATTGCGCCCGTGGTAGGCTCGTTTTTAGTTTTTTCCCTGACAGTAGCCACCTCTTGAGGAGTTATCGGTCCTCCTCCCCAATTGGACCGAAGATAAGATAAAATAGAAGCGATTTCATTGTTGTTTAATTGCGTCCTCCAAGCTGGCATATTTCCTCTATATACCTCTCCACCCACTTCGATTCTTCCAGAATAACCATTTAGGACAAGCCGAATCAATCGTTGAGGATCTCCGGTTACCCAAGAAGAATTTTTTAGCGGTGGATTAGATCCTAATCCCTCTCCATTGAGACCATGACAGCTTGAGCAATGCTCCCGATAAAGCACTTTCCCATTTTCTGAATGTGCGGAGAGGTTGGCCAATGTACATAATAAAAGCACAAGGAGAAAGCTTAAAGAGTTTTTGCCCCAATAGACTATTCTTACAAGCATAGTATAAAGAACCCTATTTCTTTCAACATTCAAAACGGGGAATTTCTATAGGCTTTTCCTTCTTTTTTATTCTTTTTTTCTCCTAACCTTGTTATAAAAAAATGCTAGAGACCTATGCGCTATCCCCTTCCTACCGCTTTTCACTTTCATGCAATGATTGATCTTACCTATCCCCTTGAGCCGAGTTTTCCGATTTTTCCAGGACAGGGCTCAGTTGGTCATATCTGTTTCCAAACAATCAAAGAAGACGGTTATGCTTCTAATAGGTGGGAATTACCAGAACACTGGGGAACGCATTTTGATGCGCCCTTACACTATTCAAAAGCTGGCAAATCGGTTGGAGAGATAGAGCTTTCTGATCTTTTTTCTCCTTTAGTTCTTATAGACGTCTCGGAAAAGGCAACCCATAATCCAGACACGCTCTTAACCTTAGAGGACGTTCTACGGTGGGAAGAAAGGTACGGAGCTATCCCTGAAAATAGTGTGGTCTTGATGTATAGCGGCTGGGGAAAATGGATACAGACTCCCATTTTTTACAATAAAAAAGAAGATGGGCTTTTGCATTTTCCAGGATTTTCTCTAGAAGCCGTTCAGTTTTTAATTCGTGAAAGAAAGATTGCTGGGATTGGTGTGGATACTCTTTCTATAGATTGTGGGAAAAGCCAGGATTATCCGGTACACAAAACACTATTTGCAGCAGGAAAATGGGGCTTGGAATGTTTGTGCAATCTTCAGGAGTTGCCCCCAGCTGGGGCGTGGATTCTTGTGGCCACGATTCCCTTAAAAGGTGCTACTGGATTTCCTGCACGAGTCGTTGGTCTTATACCCTAACTGACAATCATTTTGAAAGCAGTCTTGCTCCTGGCTTGAAACGAAAATAAGCCCAAGCCCACTGAATCAATACAGTCAGTCGATTTCTAAAGGAAATTAGAGTAATTATATGAACCAGCAGCCAAACAATCCAAGCTAAATACCCATTAAATCCAAAATTATGGAATTGGACTATAGCCTTTCCTCTGCCCAGCGTCGTCATCATTCCCTTATCGAAATAATGAAACGCTCTTGGTTTTAAAAAATCTCGACCTGTTCTTCTTCCCACTTGACAGGCTACTCTTCTAGATATCTCATAGGCAGCATATTTACCCATCTGAATAGCCGCAGGAGCTACTGCGGGAACTCCAGGTACCATCGCCATATCTCCTATAACAAAAATCTCAGGATGCCCAGGTACTGTAAGATCTTCTAAGACTTTTATACGCCCATCTTTTACTTTTGGAACATCTAATCCTGGCAGATCCATCGCACATACTCCCGCAGCCCATAAAATTGTCGAAGCTTCAATCATACCTCCTTTATAAAAAATCTTTCCTTTCTCGATCTTTTCTACGGGTTTTGAAACCATTATTTCTACACCCATTTTTTCTAAACGGCTGCGTGCTAATGCGGACAGTCTTTCATTATAAGAAAGAAGTATTCTAGGGGCGGCTTCCAGTAAAATGATTCGAGTGTTTGCTGGATCAATATTTCGAAAATCTTTTTTCAGAGCCTTTTTAGAAAGTTCTGCTAGAGCCCCTGCTAATTCCACCCCTGTAGGCCCCCCTCCTACGATAACAAATGTCATGTATTTTTCCCGCTCTTTAGGATTAGTTTCAATCTCAGCCTTTTCAAATGCATTGAGAATCACATTTCGAATCGACCGCCCATCTCCAAGAGTCTTTAGGCCCAGACAAAAAGAGCTCCATTCCTCATGACCAAAATAATTAACCCGCATTCCTAAAGAAAGAATCAAAAAATCATACGAAAGTACTCCCTTTGAACAAAAGAGCATTTTCTTCTCCAAATCTATCCTTTCAATAGTTTCCATCCGCACCTCCACTTCTTGAATCCTACTTAAAATAGAACGAATCGGCACTGCAATATCCGTAGCAGCTAATCCGGCTGTCGCTACTTGATAGAGCAAAGGTTGAAACAGATGATGGTTTTCTTTATCGATTAAGGTGAGCTTACAGGGAAGTTTTCTTTTTTGGATCTCTTTGCCTAAAGTTTTTGCTGCCGTCAATCCACCAAATCCACCACCCCCAATGACAACATGAAAGGGACGCATCTTTTAATATAACAGAGAACCATGGTAACGTTCTAGCAGACTTAATTATTCCTCCTCCCACTGGTTCAATGCTGATTTCCTGCTTCCTCGAGGGCTAGTTTCCCTTAAAAGTCATCTCCTTGCCTTGGTTGAGGATGACCACTTCAATGTTTTTAGCTTCATAGATGGTAAAGACACGTTCTGCGTCACAGCGCAGCAGTCTGTTTTTGTGGGGGATAACCAACTGCCACACTTCACCGCCGAAGAAGGCATATAGGCCCTGATTCAGACCTTCTTATGATTGTTCTTTCTTGAATCCAAATCAGCAATGACCTCTAATGTCCTGACTTATCGAGCACAGTAACGTTCCAGAGAAAAGATTCCCCCCAAAAGCTTTCGGAATAGAAATTAGGACCGAGGGAATCAGTCGAGGGCGGCAAGGGGCATTGCAGATCACTTCGATCTGGCGCTTGACAAGCCCTAGGGCCGTGATCCACGCCCTAAAGCAATACCTTACTATTTTGTCTGCTTGACTATCTATTCACTTATAAGCGAAGCATCTAGTTTGCCAACAACCCATGCCAATAGGGCCTTTTGCACATGCAGCCTGTTCTCTGCCTGGGTATAGATGTCTTCTGCTCTTTCCTTGAATAATTCAGCGGAGATTTCTTTATTGCGATACGCTGGCAGACAATGGAAAACCAACACGTCTTTAGAAGCAACTTTTACAGCCTGTTCGTTGAGCTGATAGCCAGAAAACTCGATCTGTCGTTTCTGCATCTCTTCTTCTTTACCCATTGAAGTCCAAACATCTGTATAAAGAAGCGAGGCATCCTGGCAGGCTTCCTCGATCGAAGTTGTATTAGTGACAAAAGGATTATCGATGGGAGAAAAATAGAGTGGGGGTGCAGCAATCGAAAGATGAAACCTAAAGATTTCGGCAGCCAATGCCCAGGATCTTGCAACATTACAACAGCCATCCCCTACAAATGCAATTTTTTTCCCTTCTATCGATCCCCTTTTTTCTTCATAAGAAAAGATATCTGAAAGGACCTGACAGGGATGTTCTTCGTCTGTTAGAGCGTTGATGACGGGAATGTTTCCATAGATGGCAAAAAGTTCAAGTTCTTTCTGCGAAAAAGTTCTCATGATGATACCGTGTACCATCCTCCCAAAAACTTGCGCGGTATCTTCTATCGGCTCTCCACGGGATAATTGCAGATCTTGACTATTAAGGAAAAGGGCTTCTCCTCCAAGCTCTCTTACAGCCACTTCAAAGGATAAACGGGTTCGAGTAGAAGGCTTTCTAAAAATCAAAGCCCAAGTCTGAGAGCTCAAAAAAAAGAGATTTTTTTTGCCTCTGTTCTCTTTGAATTCCGAAGCTTTTTTAAAAATCAATCGAGCTTCTTTTTCGCTAATATCTTTGATAGAAAGAAAATGGCGTAGCGGCTTCATAGAATTAACCCTTTCTGGTGCCTATCGAAGTGGCTGTAGGTTCTATTAATCTTATCCTTTTCAATTACAAAAGCTTGTCTTTATAACATAGAAAACAAAAAATGCTTTAGAATGCTTTCTGCCTCTTGAATCTGCTCAAAAGAAACGTTCAGTGGAGGCAGCAACCTTATTGTATTGCCGCTTGAAGGGGCTACAAGAAGGCCTCTTTCCAGTAAAGCTATCGCTGCTTGAAAAGAAGGAACAGATAGTTCCAGTCCAAGCATTCCGCCCATACCTCTGACTTCTTGCAATAGGCTTTGTGGCTTTTTTTCTAGGTTCTTAAGAGAAGAAAAAAGATAGTTCCCCATCGCTAGAATATTTTTGTTCAAGCCTTTTCTTTCAATCTCTTCGAGCACAGTGAGAGCCACATGACAAGCCAAAGGAGACCCCCCAAAGGTTGTCCCATGCGATCCTTCATCCAATACATTGCAATATTCACTGTTAATCCAACTGGCTCCAATTGGGAAGCCTCCTCCTAACCCTTTAGCGAGGGATACCCCATCAGGCAGAAGGTTTTGATCAATCATTTTTTCAGCGACCAAACTCTGCCATGCAAGAAACTGGCCGGTGCGCCACAGGCCACATTGGATTTCATCGATAAAAAAAAGAATTTTTTTCTCCCAACAGATCTCTCTTATCTCAACTAAATCTTGTGATGGGAAAACATGCACCCCACTTTCCCCCTGAATAGGCTCAACAATAAGGGCGACTGTCTTTTCTGAAAGAGATTCTACAAACTCTTTAGCTCCTGCTTTTGGTATCGTTCGAAATCCAGGCATCGTTGGACCAAAGCCTTTTTTGATTCTCTGCTGTCCTGTTGCCGCTATGCCAGCCAAGGTTCTACCATGAAAGGAGCCTTCAAAAGAAAGAATTTCAAATCTATTTGAAGACTCTCC
Organism: Candidatus Methylacidiphilum fumarolicum; assembly: GCF_949774925.1. Classification (GTDB taxonomy): domain Bacteria; phylum Verrucomicrobiota; class Verrucomicrobiia; order Methylacidiphilales; family Methylacidiphilaceae; genus Methylacidiphilum; species Methylacidiphilum fumarolicum. Next base: position 131,431 of record NZ_OX458932.1, on the reverse strand, counting down.
ATATCTTCTAGCTAATTTAAAAAGACATTCATTGGCTTCGGCCCCACTATTTGAAAAAAAAACTTTACCTTGGCCAATAAGAGAAACAATTTTTCGAGAAAGCTTCCAAGCAGGCTCATGAAAGTAGAGATTAGAGCAATGGATGAGTTTTTCGGATTGTTGCTGTAAAGCTTCACGAACAACCGGATGGCTATGGCCTAAAACATTAACGGCAATGCCACCAGTAAAATCCAAATATTTCTTGCCTTTGATATCCCAGAGATAGCTTCCCTCCCCATGATCTACCACTAGCGGCAGTCTGCGATAGCTAGGAACTATATATTGTTGATATCCATCCAAAATTAATTGTTCTTCGCTAATTTCCTGCATTTATCCTTAACCAGCTAATTTCTATCTCTTCGATAGCCTACCGTTTGTTTTCTCCAGCTACCTAGCAACTTTTTTCTTAATCCGATAGCTCCCCTCCCACTTTCCTTGTGTTTTTTATTATAGGATGATTTCAGTTCCTATCCCTTTATCTGTAAATATCTCTAATAGCAAGGCATGAGGCATTCTACCATCAAGAAAATGCACCTTTTCTACCCCCGATTCTAAAGCTTCGAGAGCTGATTCGACTTTGGGGATCATGCCTCCATGAATAGTTCCTTCTTTTTTTAATGCATCGATCCTCCGCTTATCGACCACAGAAATGGTAGAGGTGGGATTTTTTTCATCCGCAAGGATGCCGCTGGTGTTGGTAAGATATATTAATTTTTTTGCTTTTATAAATTTTGCCATTTTACTTGCAGCAATATCAGCGTTGACATTGTAAATTTCACCATTTTCCCCTTTCGCTAAGGGAGAAACAACAACGATCAACTGATTATGAAGCAGTTTTAACAGTGGATGTATATCCGCTGCAACAATCGAGCCAACATAACCATAATCAATAGGATCGCCTTGAGAAGAAAAAGCCTGCCACTTGACAGCGCTAAAGACTTCATAGCCTGGAATAAACACAGCTTTTGCACCATACTCAATTATTTTCTGGGCTACAAAGGGGCCGATTTCTTTACAAAGCACTTTTTCTATTAAGGCAATAAGGTCTTTGTCTGTTACCCTAATTCCATTGATAAACTTTGGGCTCATTCCCTGGGCTTTCATCGCTTTGTTGATCGCTTCCCCTCCTCCATGAATAATCAAGGGATGGATCCCAACAGCTTCAAGCAACACGATATCACGCAAGGTCCTTTCCACAAGCATAGGATCTTCCATGGCCGCGCCCCCATATTTGATTACAAAAATAGAGTCTCTAAATTTTTGTACATAGGGAAGGGCTTCTAAAAAAATGCGGACTTTTTGCTCAGGGGGTACTTCTTCGCCATTTATAGTATGCATGGAATTACTTTTTATTCTCCTTTATTGATTCTCACATAGCGTTCAGAAATATCCGTAGTAAAAAATCTATATTGACCTGAGCCAATATGAAGATCTATGAGAAGAGAAAACATTGGCATTTTTACTGTTTTTTTAATCAAGCTTTCCTTGGTTTCGGTTCTTACACCAGAAGCCACAACCTGAAAACCATTATAAAAAAGATCAATTTTATTCTGATCCACATTCGCCCCTGAATATCCAATGGCACACAGGATCCTTCCCCAGTTGGGGTCTTCACCATTCCATGAACATTTCACCAGCAGAGAATTCCCTATGGATCTGGCCACAAGCTCCGCTTCTTTGTCTGAAGCAGCACCTTGAACAAAAATTTCAACGACTTTAGTTACCCCTTCACCATCTTCCAACACCTCCCTGGCAAGCCGATCCAGAACCAGTCGCAAAGCATTTTTGAAAATTCCTTTCTGAGGGCTATCCATTCCGATCGTTGTATTTTTTGCTAGCCCATTCGAAAACACTAAAATGGTATCGTTAGTTGAAGTATCCCCATCGATAGAGATCCTATTGAAGGTTTCCTGTACACAGCTGTGTAAGACACTATTAAGGTATTCGGGAGAAAGAGCGGCATCTGTGGTGATTATTCCAAGGGTTGTCGCTAAGTTGGGAGCAATCATTCCAGCCCCTTTGGCCATGCCTCCAATAATAATTTCCTTATCTTCTATTTTTACTTTTAAAGCCGCCTGTTTGGGAACAGTATCGGTAGTCATTATTGCTTCAGCGGCATCTTTTCCCCCTTCCACATTGAGCTGCTTACAGGCCTTTTCTATCCCTCGGATAATTTTTTTCATGGGAAGATACACCCCAATCCTGCCTGTCGAACAAACACATACTTCATCTGGAGAACAACCCAGAAAAGAGGCTGTCACAGTAGCCATCTTCTCAGCATCTTCAATACCCCTAGATCCTGTGCAGGCATTGGCATTGCCGGAGTTAACAACGACAGCCCGCGCTTTGCCTTTTTTCACCCTTTGCATGGATACGATGACGGGGGCTGCTTTCACTTTGTTTTGCGTAAAGACCCCTGCAATATCTGCAAGGTGTTGAGAAACCACCAAAGCCAAATCGCTCTTTTTACCAGGCTTTATGCCGCAACTTATCCCAGAAGCAAGATAGCCTCGAGGAGCTGTTACTCCTCCAGATTTAATGAATTCGATAGATTCCTCTTTCATGGGCCTAATCCAGTGGTTTGAGCTAATCCAAATCTTATGTTCATTGCCTGTATAGCCTGTCCCGCTGCCCCTTTCCCTAGATTATCAATTGCTGCTACTATTAGACACTTCTTCTTTTCCGCTAACAAGTGAATTGAAAAATACAAATAATTGGTATGGAGTACAAATTTCAGCTCAGGCATGATCCCTTGGCTCAAGACTTTTATAAAGGGGGCTTTTTTATAAAATTCCAATACCGCATCTTCTGCTTCTTGTTGAGAAATATTGGTGGTTAGAGTAGCTGTGATGTTCAGCAGAATGCCCCTACAAAGAGGAGCTAAAATTGGCACAAAAAGCACTTCTACAGGCTTCCCCCCTACCACTTTCTTTATTTCTTGGTGGATTTCAGGGACATGGCGATGATTTGGGAAACCATACGGTCTCAAATTTCCAGAGATTTCACTAAATAGTAGTTTAGTATCCAAAGTCTTTCCCGCACCCGTAGTCCCGCTGATGGCAAAGACTTCGATCAACTGGGGATCTATCCATCCTTTCTTTAGCAAAGGGAGAATAGATAGGAGCACACCAGTTGGATAACAACCCGGCATGGCTAATAGGTTTGAGGAGCTGATCTGTTCAACGTAAATTTCCGGTAAGGCATAAACCGCTTTCTTCAAGAGCGCTGTGTAGGGATGCGAAAATTTATAATAAAGTTCATAATCCAAAGGATTTTGAAGACGAAAATCGGCACTTAAATCAATGACGACCTTGCCTTGTTCATACAGATAATGAGCATAAGGCAAGCCTTTGCCATGCGGTAAAGCAAGAAATACGGCATCAGTTTCTTTACTTATTGTTTCTAGCTCGTCTGGATTGCTAAAGGGCAGGTTCCCATACCTTCCAATGTTTGGGAACACAGAACCAAGGGGCATATTCTCATATTGTCTGGAAGTAATTATCCGAAGATCAATTCCAGGATGATTGGCTAGCAGCCTTACTAATTCTTCTCCTGAATAGCCTGAGGCCCCAATGACACCGACTCGGATGGGAGACATGACAAAAATCTGAATGGGTCTTATTTATAAGCTTTTTACAAGAAAGCTACTAATAAAAATGTACTTTGAAAGCAAAAACTAACGCTTGGAGAATTGGAATCTTTTTCTTGCTCCAGGCTGTCCCGTTTTTTTCCTTTCTTTCATTCGCGGATCACGTGTCAAGAGCCCTTCTTTTTTCAACGAACTCCGATAAGAACTATCATACTTTATTAAAGCTCTAGCCACAGCCAATTTCATAGCCTGAGCCTGGCCCATCAATCCCCCTCCAGTAGCCTTCCCAAGGATATCAAATTTTTTCGTCCCTTCGACCACTTCCAAAGGTTTCACAACTTCCCATCTGTGAACAAAAGTTGGGAAATAAAATTCTATATCTTTCCCATTGATTTTTACCTCTCCCTTTCCTGGTTTAAGGATAACTGTCGCTGTTGCCGTTTTTCTTCTTCCAGTGGCTTGAATCTGAATATTATGAGGAATCGCTGTCATCGTAGTCTCAATCTATTGAAATTGGAATAGGTTTCTGCGCTGTATGAGGATGTTCAGCCCCCTCATAAACATGAAGTTTGGTGTATATTTTCCTACCAAGCCTGTTATGTGGAATCATCCCCCTGACCGCATGCTCAATTATAAATGTGGGCCGTTTTAAACGGATTTTTTGCGGAGTATAATTCTTTTGTCCTCCAATATACCCAGAATAGGTAGAATATCTTTTTTGAAATTCTTTTTTCCCACTGAAAATAGCTTTGGAGGCATTAACAATAATAACGTTGTCTCCAGTATCTACGTTAGGGGTAAAGATGACCTTTCCCTTCCCCCTAAGGAGGGTAGCTGCCTTGAGAGCAACTTTACCTACTATCTGATCCTTGGCATCAATAAGATACCAGTTGCGACTAACTTCTGTTGGCTTTTGAAAATATGTTTTCACTGAGGAGAAAAAATTGTTTCTTTTCGTTCGCCTGTCAAGGAATTAACTTCATGAATTTTTAAGAAAAGCCTTTAAGGAGGCGTTCACATTTATCCAAATGTCGTTTTATTATAACCCCATAAATTTGCTGGAACGTTAGAAAAATTAATAAATATTCGATCAGGTTTTATCCTGCAATGTTTTTCGATCAATGCACAAATTTCACTAGAAAGCTCTCCGCAATTGTTAATAGGAAGATTGATAGCCCGCAATTCCACAAAAGCTGCTGGTTCTTCATTTCCAGAGAACAGGAATCGCTTTGCCCCCGAATAACTAATCATTGTATAACTTTGCGGTTTTTTTAGTTTTTCAACAATAAAACGACTGGCTGACTCAACAAGATCTTTTTGTTGAGCCTCAGTTAAAGCAACGTTCGTTTCGATCGATAAATATGGCATACTTGGGATACTAATCAGTTGAAAAAATCATTGCAATAATCCATTTTAACTAATCCTTACATTATAAGAGGAAGAAAGATAAAATAACTGTATTTTTTTATCATGATTTATTTAAAAATAAACTAAAATTTTAACTATCATTTAGTTGTTATGGCCATTGGTTCGATTTCCATTCAATTGCCTGCTTCAAAAGAAGGGACAGTTGGCCCAGAGATGTCTGGAGCAGATTGCGTGGTCGCTTCACTTGAGAAAGAAGGTGTAACCACCATTTTTGCTTATCCTGGTGGTGCCAGCATGCCTATGCACCAATCTCTTACGAGAGCTAAGTCCCTTAGAACTGTACTCCCTCGGCATGAGCAGGGTGGAGTTTTTATGGCTGAAGGCTATGCTCGAGCCACAGGGAAAGTTGGCGTATGCATGTCAACCTCTGGTCCAGGAGCCACCAATCTTGTCACTGGTATCGCCGATGCTTATATGGATTCGGTTCCATTAGTTGCCATCACGGGGCAAGTCAAAAAAGACATGATTGGGAAAGGAGCCTTTCAAGAAACAGATGTCTTTGGGATTACCCTGCCTATTGTTAAACATAGCTACTTGGTTATAGATCCAAGAGAAATTCCACAGATCATTAAAGAAGCTTTGTTGATTGCCAGGTCTGGCAGGCCAGGACCAGTTGTTATTGATATTCCGAAGGATGTCCAACAAGCTGTTTTTAAGCCCTTCTTCCCAACTTCTACAGGCTTGGAACCAAAACTTGCTCCCCCTCCTTTGGATCGTTCCCTACTGAAAACGATTCTCGATTGGATAGAAAAAGCTAAAAGACCTGTGCTCTACGTTGGCGGAGGCATTATTTCCAGTGGTGCTCATCTTGAGCTTTTAAAATTCGCCGAAAGAACAAACATTCCAGTAACAACCACACTGATGGGTATTGGCTCCTTCCCTGAGAATCATAAACTATCCCTTAAGTGGCTTGGCATGCATGGATCCGTGTATGCGAATTTTGCGGTCGACCAGTGTGATCTACTCCTAGCCTTTGGGGTTAGATTTGATGATCGGGTTACAGGTAAAGTAGAAGCCTTTGCCCCAAAAGCCCTCATCGTGCACATCGACATCGACAACTCTGAGTTGAATAAGAACAAAAGAGTCGACTTAGCGGTTTTGGGTGATATAAAAGAGGCCCTTTCTGCGTTGAACCAGCTTATTGATGAAACAACATGGCATCCTCCAGACTTTTCCACTTGGCATGAAGAAATCCAAGCTTGGAAAATGAAATTTCCTTTTCGATACAGAAAAACAGAAGCGCACATTCTTCCTCAAATGGTTGTTGAAGAAATCTACAAGTTGACTCGAGGCGAAGCGATCATAACCACTGGAGTGGGTCAACATCAGATGTGGGCTGGACAATTCTATAACTTTCATCACCCACGGACCTTTTTGACATCCGGGGGGCTGGGAGCGATGGGATTCGGCTATCCGGCTGCGCTAGGTGCAAAAATAGCGATTCCTGATGCAACGGTCATAGATATCGATGGAGATGGCAGTTTTCTAATGAATATCCAGGAACTTGCCACTGCCGTTACTGAAGAAATACCTGTTAAGGCTATCATTTTGAATAATCAACACCTTGGAATGGTCGTGCAATGGGAGGACCGGTTCTATGATAGTAACAGGGCCCATACATTTCTTGGATGCCCAAATAACAAAAAGAGAATTTATCCTGATTTCCCTCAGATATGCAAAGGCTTTGGGGTAAGAGCAGAAAGAGTAACAAAACCTGAGGAATTGGTTCCGGCCCTAAAAAGGATGCTTGAGGCTCAGGAGCCATATGTCCTTGATGTAATCGTTCCCTATACCGAGCATGTTTTACCTATGATTCCTGCAGGAATGACTGTTAAGGACATTATTATTGAGAACGATTAATACTCAAAGAACACTCTATCAACACGATTCTAAGATTGCCTATTAGAAAGGTAAGTTTTAGGTTCGCTCCTCTAAGAAATTTCCCCTCCTATCTCAAGGAGACTAAATTAGGTAACTAGTTTAAAGTTCCAAGCCAAACAAACCTATTATAAGCGCTCCTTAAAACAGTAACCTTAAAGGAATCAAACGGACTCCGTCAAACAGGCGGTATTCCCCCCCCATGAGGACAATCTGCAGGTGATCAGCCAAAAGTCGACGAGAGTACCGCACAAGCGCTTACAAAAGAGTCTCCAGCGCTGGGCTGAAGGGGGATCTGAAGGAGCAGCGGGAAGTATTGGAAAGGTTTAGTCTGGCATAAGGCAAGACGGTGGTCGAACAGCTGGGGAATTGATAGCAGCAGACTAAACTATAAGAGAAAGATTTCTTCACGTCTGATGGAGATGGAGGAACGGGGCGAGAAGATCTCCGATGGTCAAAATCCCAAAATACACTTCTAAATGGGAAGAAATTTCGTAAGTGAGGAGTTGGTTGATTGGTCATTTTCCTGGAAAAGTGTCTTTGGAGGACCTTATCCTCTTTGAGTCCAATCCAAAGATTTTTTCCGAACTTCATAGACAAAACCCACCCCAAGTAAAAACAGAAAGAATAGAATAACAAAAAACGCTCCTATTCCCCGAGACAAAAGGTCTTGATAGGATATTGCCCAAGCGAAGAAAAAAATAGTCTCAATGTCAAAAAGAATGAAAAGCATTGCCACCATATAAAACTTTACAGAAAATCGTGGATTCTGAGGACCTATTGGATCTTTCCCACATTCATAGGGAATATCTTTTTCTTTTGTTTTCCTCCCTTTTTGCCCAATTAGAGCAGCAACTCCAAGCATTCCAGCAGCAACAAGAAGGGCCGCCAGAAATTGAAACACAAAGGCAAGCGTGTTGATTTGTTCGGACAAAGGCTGTGATTGTGCCAAAAATAAGCTCATAACAATAAAAAAACCCCTTTTTTATCTTTTACTATTGCCATTAATAATAAGAAAAAAAAGTTTTTTATTATCTTTGAATGATCTACTCCAGTATGGTGAAAGTTTCTTTTTATAGCAAAGCCTTTTTTCGACAAATCCGAATCTCAAGCAGTATATTCGTCGGCTAAACAAGGAATGCCTGGAATATACTACAGCTCCGATACCTCTTGAAGAGCTTCTCGCTGTGTTTTCCTAATCGCTCTATGCCATATCGATGGTTTGGGGGCAGGATGGGGGAACTTTTAGAAGTCTATTGCTACTCATCTAAATAAGATTCTGCTGGTTGAAATTAGAACTAGGGAAAAGACCACAGAGTCCTGCACTTCCTGACAAGCACTATGGCATTCATCCAGGACTAGCTTCTATAGCCCTTAATAGACTCATCACTGCTGTTGTCGCAGGGTAGTCTGAAATTTGTGGAAGAATATAAGTAAGAGTCACATTTTTGCGCTGAATCATTACTTGCATTATAATTTTCCAGCATGAGAAAACCACAGTGGTGCAATGGGGAAGTCGATCAGGACCATTGCCTTGGAATTGGAAGAAAGATTTTCCACTTTCATTCCATTGGAAAATCTCCTAACTATCATTTTCTTGTTTATCTGCAAATAGCTCACAGGTCATTTGAGGAAGTTCTATGGGGAAGGGTCCACTTTCTCGAGCCAAAATTATTGTCTCCTCACCGAGAGCGGCGGACCACTTATGGTTCTACAACATATCGAGGAGAAACACTTCGGTGTAGATTTGTCGAATGAATCATTCTAAGGATTTAAAAGAAGAAGAAAAAAAAGAAAGATTTTTTTTTGCTTTTTGGCCGGATGAAAACCTACAATCCCTTTTAAGCAAGCAAGCCAAGGATTTATTTCCAAAAATTGAAGGGAGAGCCATTCCTCAAGATTCTCTTCATATAACTGTTCTTTTTTTAGGTTGGACTTTACCAAGCCTCATTGACGAAATTACAAAACAGATCCCCTCTTTTTTAAAACCAGAGGGCTTTCCGCTCTCTCTCCCCTTCGACAAAGCTGTTTTTAAAAAGAAAGGTAAAGAAGGCATTATATGGTTTGAAGCCACGCTTGTGCCTTTAGCTCTAGAAAAACTGATCAAAGAACTTATCCAGCTCATGATCCATAAAAAAGTGGACTTTCAGGCCTACGATAAATTTATTCCGCATATCACCGTGTTTCGCCATGTTTCTTATAAGAGTGTGCCGGATAATATGAAAAAAAACCAACCAATCATCCTGCCTACACCTTTCGAATTAACCATAGAGGCTTTGCATTTAGTACGGTCTGAACTTAGACCTTCAGGAAGTCATTATACCAAAATTTGGAGTTATTCATTGAAACAATAATGAACTATTTTTTGTGCCTACAGGTTTTCTTTGCCAAAAAGTTTTTTTTATTTTCAATTCTTCTTCATTCTTTGTAAGCTTTTCTATGATCGATCGATACACCCGCGAACCCATGCTCCAAATTTGGAGCGAAAAAAAAAGAATCGATAGTTGGATTCAAATTGAATTTCTCGTTTTAGAAACTCTGGTTGAGTTTGGCTATTTACCAAGAGAAGAAACAAAAGATATTCAGAAAAATATATCAATTGGCCTCGAGGAAATTAAGAGACGCGAAGCAATCACTCAGCATGAAATTCTTGCTTTCCTTGAACCACTTGCTGAACAGCTTGGTCCAGCAGGAAGGTATCTCCACTTTGGTTTAACTTCTTCAGATATCCTTGATACTACCTTTGCTCTCCAATTGAAAGCAGCCGCAGAGCTTCTCCTTTCGGATATCGACATTCTGCTTAAAGTGATCGAAGAGAAAGCTGTCCAGTATGCCTTTGTCCCCATCATTGGAAGAACTCACGGAGTTTTTGCAGAACCTACGACTTATGGATTAAAACTGCTGCAGATGCTTGAAGAATTCAAAAGAGCACGTAGCCGACTGCTGCAGGCAAAGGAAGAAATATCTTATGGCATGATTTCTGGTGCTGTGGGAACTTATGCTCATTTGGATCCAAAGGTCGAAGCAACTGTGCTAAAAAAACTTGGATTAAAAGTTGAGCCTATTTCCTCTCAAGTGATTCCTCGGGATCGACACGCTTTTTTTCTAAATTGCATTGCTCTTATTGGGAGCTCTGTGGAGAGATGGGCTACAGAGTTTCGTCATTTACAAAGATCTGAAGTACTCGAAGTCGAAGAGCCATTCAAGCCAAAGCAGAAAGGTAGCAGTGCCATGCCACACAAAAAAAATCCCATTCTTTGTGAAAGGCTATGCGGCCTAGCCCGGCTGCTAAGAGGCTATGCTCTTTCTGCCATGGAGAATATAAGCCTCTGGCATGAAAGAGACATCAGTCATTCCTCTGTAGAAAGAGTGGCTTTCCCTGATGCCACTATCCTGCTTGATTATATGCTTGCATTGCTTTCAGATGTCCTCAAAGGTCAAACGGTCTATCCAGAAAGAATGAAAGAAAATATCTTAGCCAGTCGTGAGCTCTTTGCTTCAGAAGGGCTGATGTTGGCTCTCGTTCAAAAAGGTATAAGCAGAAAAGAAGCTTATGAAGCTGTACAGCAAGTGGCAATGACTTGTTGGCAAGGCGACAAGCCGTTGAGTGTTTATGCTAAATCTCATCCCTTCATTTCGACTCTTCTCGAACCTAAAGAGATCGATTCTCTCTGCTCCCTTGACTTTTATTTGAAAAATGTCCCTACTCTTTTCCATCGCTGTGGAGTAAAAATTGAAGACCAACGCTGTAAATCTCACGAACATGACTAGAGCTACAATACTGATTCTTCCTAAAGAGGGTGTTTTTGATCCTCAAGGAGAAGCGATCCGAAATGCTCTGATTCATTTAGGGCTTGCAGAAACCCTATCGGTCCGAGTAGGTAAGGAAATTGTGATCGAATTTAAAGAAGCCGATCAGGAAAAATTGAAACAAAAAGTAGAAGAGATCACCAAAAATTTTTTATCCAATCCCGTAATAGAACAATTTAAAATAGAATGGGAAAAGGAAGGACAATGAATTGGGCGATTATCGAGTTTCCTGGTTCAAATTGCGGCCCCGATTGTGTTTATGTCGTTGAAAAAGTGCTTAAGCACAAAGCAACAGTACTCTGGCATACAGAAAAAAAAATACCCTCTGTTGATGCTATCATTCTTCCAGGTGGATTTTCTTATGGAGATTATCTAAGAAGTGGAGCTATAGCCTCCTTATCGAATATTATGGGTGCGGTTAAAGAAGCAGCAAGAATTGGGGTTCCCATTATTGGAATTTGTAATGGTTTTCAAATTCTTTGCGAATCAAAGCTTCTCCCTGGAAGCTTGATCACTAACCGTTGCCTTCAATTCATCTGTTCTCCTGTTAATTTGCGGGTAGAGACAAATGAGTCGATCTTCACTTCTCTCTTTTATTCAGGGGAAGTCATCCAAATACCGATTGCTCATGGGCAAGGCTGTTTTTATGCTGACCCACCAACCATCCAAAAAATGGAATCGGAGGGACTGATCCTGTTCCGTTATTGCGATGCTAACGGTAACATTAGCCAACAATCCAATCCCAATGGGTCTCTGAGGAATATTGCCGGCATCCGTAATCTCAAAGGAAATATCCTTGGCTTGATGCCACATCCTGAAAGGGCGTCAGAAAACGAATTTGGATCTGTTGACGGGAAAAAGATTTTTGAATCGGTTTTCAGGTACATGGAAGCCAAAAAAGGAAAACTACTGCCTTGTTGATTGACAAAACTTTAATCATTCAATTTATTAGACCAGTGGATCCAAACTCTACTACTCCTCCTCTGGATGATTATTCATATTGGGAGTCGAAATATCAATCCGGACAAGCAGGCTGGGATAGGGGGGCACCTTCCCCTGCACTTGTAGAAGTCTTACAACGATTTCCCACACCCAAAAGGGTGCTTGTTCCTGGATGCGGAACTGGCCATGATGTCCATTATTTAGCAAGCCTCAAAATTGAAGCCGTGGGTATCGATTTTGCTCCCTCAGCTATTGAGACGGCCAGAAAAAAGGCTCAATCCCCTTTGGAAAATTATCTTCTGGCTGATATTTTTTCTCTTCCGCAGCAGTTCCATGAATCTTTTGATCTGATTTGGGAGCACACTTGTTTTTGTGCCATTCCCCCAATTAAAAGACCCCATTATGTCCAATCGATGTATAGTATGTTGAGACCTGATGGGCTTTTTCTTGGAATTTTTTTTCTTGATACCGAAAGCTCCACCGAACCTCCTCCCTATTGCTTTACTTTAAATGAAATCGATCGTCATTTTGATCCCTATTTCCAGCTAGAGGCTGAATGGTTGCCTTCTGCCTACTATCCAGGAAGAGAAGGAGAAGAAATTGTTAGACTTTATAAAAAACTTTCTTGATACCAAAGCTCATTGCCGCCGTTCAAATGCTCAAAGAGATAACAAAAGCTACCAAATCAAACTCTCTTTCTTTGGATAATCGTGCTTTTCATCGAATCATTGCTTTCGGAGTCATTGCTGCAGGTTTTTTTTTCCATTTGTGGTTTTCCACAACCTTTTGGCTTATCCCAGATGAAGCCTACTATTGGCTATGGTCGAAACATCCATCCCTTTCCTATGCCACTAAAGGACCTGTCGTTGCCTGGTGTATAGCCGTTGGTTCCTTTTTTTTTGGAAATAGCATTTTGGCCATTAGATTCATGGCTCTATTGTTCAGCATCGGAAGTGGCGTGTTAATCTATTCCTTAGCTGAAAAACTTTTTGATTCTCGAACAGCTTTGCTTTCTGTTTTGTTTGCAGCCAGTTGCCCGATTTTTTCAATCGGCTCTGTGCTTATGACAATCGATTCGCCATCCTTATTTTTCTGGCTGCTTTCTGCTTTTCTATTCCTGCAGGCTATTGTGCAAGACAAAAGAACATACTGGGTCTTTACTGGAATGAGCTTGGGAGTAGGTTTTCTGGCTAAATATGTGAATGCCTTTGAACTCCTTTGCTTTAGCCTTTATTTATGGTTCTATCCAGACAAAAGAAGGCTTTTACTTTCACAAAACTATGCCTATTTCCTTCTTTTTTCTTTTTTATTTTCTTTACCTGTATGGCTCTGGAACGCCAACCATGGATGGGTAACGGTCCATCATCTCCTCCATCGTGGCGACTTAACCTCTTCGTTTGTTATAGAACCAACCGAACTTATTAAATTTCTCCAGGAACAGCTTTTGAGCTATTCTCCTTTCCTATTCATAGGCATTATTTGTTCTATCATTCTGGTCCTTTGGTCACCCGCTTTTCGTTCCCCACAAACCCTTTTTCTTCTTACATTATTTCTTCCTGCCTTTCTCTTCTATACTTTTCTAAGTCTACATAAAGCGGCAAAAGGCAATTGGACTGTCACGGCCGTTTCTAGTGGAATAATCCTTTTAGCTTATATTATGGTAAGGCTTTTTCATCTTCCACACATCAAAGTGCTTTTACTCAGTGGATTGGCTGTTAGTTTTTTGCAAACCGCCCTTCTGCATAGGGAAGACCTTTCGTTTCTCGGGATAAAACCAGAAAAAGATCCCCTTTTGAGACCCAGAGGATGGCAAAGCGTTGCCGTCGAGCTAAACGAAATCCAGAAGAAGTTCCATCCTGAATATTTCATTGCCAACGACTATGCTTTGGCAAGCGAGTTGCAATTTTTAATTCAAAGCTCTAAAGTCTTTATTCCTACATGTCTTCAAGAACAAACACAATTTGCCTTTTGGGAGAGTTATCCAATTCTGCATAATGCCAAAGCAATCTATATTTCAAACGATCAAAGTAGACTTCTTCCAGAATGTCTCAAAAAAGAATTCTCAACGATAGAGCCTTTCGGTGGTTTCTGGAGAGAATATAAAGGGAAAAAAATAGAATATTATACCGTATGGCTGCTTTCTTCTTTCCCTTCTGCTTCTCGATCAGAAAATTGAATGTTTCATAAGTCTCATTAAGCACTTGATAAACGGATCTTTTTATTTTGAAATAACACACAACGGATAGATCTTTAAAAAGAAAACAACAAAAGCAAACCTTTCTCACAGCCATGCCCAACGATTTTCTTTCTACCGCTATTGAAACGGCACTGGAAGCTGGAGATTTTCTTCGGCGTCATTTCGAAACGGATATAAAAATTTCTGAAAAGTTCTCTCATGATATTAAGATTGAACTTGATAATCTTGCCCAAGAAAAAATTATTGCCTCCATTCTAAAAGATTATCCTGAACATCAAATTATTGGCGAAGAAGGATCCATAGGTTCTAAAGATTCTGAAATATGTTGGATTGTCGATCCCCTTGATGGCACGGTGAACTTTACTTATGGAATCCCCCATTTTTGTATTTCCATAGCTGTTCAAAAAAGAGGGAAAACCATTGCTGGCGTCATTTACGATCCAATTAGAGAAGAACTTTTCACGGCAAGTGAACCTGGTTATCCAAAACTCAACGGAAAAGTAATTAAATCCAGTCAAAGGTCTTTTCTTTCAGAATCGGTTGGAGTGATCGGTTTTTCTCGGACAAAAGAAACCATTGCTAAAGCCACAGACCTTTTTTTTAATCTCGTTCCAAAAGTCAGAAAAATCCGATTTACAGGATCGGCTGCCCTAGACCTCGCTTATGTAGCTTGTGGAAGATTGGATTTTTACATTGAGCAACAAATTCAAATTTGGGATATTGCTGCAGGCATTCTGCTCGTAGAAAAGTCTGGAGGCAAAATTACGACAAAACCTATTATTGAAGGAAAAACTTTTTCCCTCAAAGCAACTAATGGATCATTGAATCTCGATTTTGTAACTTTTGATTAACCTGGTTTTCTATGTCTCCACAAATTGCATGCATGCTGAGTATGCAGCTACTTTTTTTGCTTTTATGCTTTAAGACATTTGGAGGTATTCCTTTCAAAGAAGACACACAATTTAGTGTTCTGCAAATCATCCATGGTGAAGGCTATCCACCCAGAAAACAAAGAGTATTTGTTGACGACAAGAAGATGAGGCTAGAGCTGCTGGAAGGAGAAAAGGAAAATATCATGATTTACAGATCCGATCTAGGTGTCATTTATAGCCTCATGCCCAATCGAAAACTTTGTTTTGTCATCCCATATTCACAAGAACTGAAAGAGAAAGACCCTATTACTTCTAACACCCTGAACAATATTACTCCAGAAGGAACAGAAACTCTAAATGAGATCGTTTGCGATAAATTTGATGTGGTTGGTTCTTTTGGAAAAGCTTTCCTTTGGATTAGTAAAGAAAATCGCTCGCCCATCCGTCTTAGCAGCGAAGATGGGAAAAATGTTGTAGACTGGATTAATTACCAAAAAGGTCCACAACCTCCAGAACTGTTCGAACCACCCAAAGGCTATCAAATCATCGATATGAGCAAAAACATTCCTAAAAAATCTACTTCATCTGCTCCCCCTAACCTGTCCCATTAGATTTCTACGCCCATATCCTTACCCTGAATCCTTAAAAAAAATATAAGCAGAGAGCCCTTTAGAACGAATTACTCATTCAAGGCAAAACTATACACAAAAAAGCATGCAGCAATCTTTTACTCAGCAGCAGAGAGGCCTTTTTCTTCTTATTGGTCTCTTCGAGAGAGACGAATAGCAAGCATTTTATTGACAAATTCGATAGCTATAAAAACACTCAAGCAAATTATAAAGAATTGCACGATGGCATTTATGAAAAGCCCATAATGAATAGCTACTTCAGGAATGGTTTCCCCAAAAGCGTCCTTTCGTATGGGGACTAAGACTAACTGGAGATTTTTAAAATCGACTCCCCCTATAAGTACTCCAAGTGGAGGCATGATAATGTCGTTAACAAGAGAACTCACAATTTGATTAAAAGCTGTCCCGAAAACAACCCCCACAGCCATATCTATAGCATTGCCTTTGAAAGCGAATTCTTTAAACTCTTTCAAAAAGCTTTGCATAAATCTTTTTTATTCTTTGGGCTTACTCTATAGCTAAATCTTTCTAGAAATCTTCTCTAATGCTTCTTTTAATATTTTTTGAAGCACTTTCTTATCAACTTTTTCTAAAGCAAAAGGGTTATCTTCTTTTTCTCCGTTTAAGAGAAACAGCAACTTTTGACAGGCATGAGCAATAATGGATTGATGATCAAAAGCTAGGATGGGTAATTGATTCAATGGGAAAAAACAGGCATTTTTGGCATCATCCCCAGCAGTTGGCTTGAGATTCTCAAAAGGCATCACTAATAAAAAGGCTATACTAATAACCCTGCCGCGAGGATCTCTGCCAGGCTTTCCAAATGCACCAATCTGAACCAACTGTGGGGCGTTTATGTTTGTTTCTTCCTTAAGTTCCCGTATGGCTGCTTCTTCCAAATCCTCATTTTCCTCAACAAAACCTCCTGGCAAAGCCCACATGCCTTGAAAAGGTGGATTTTGCCTTTGAATAAGTAGCAGATGCAAGGTATCAGGCATAAATCCGATGACAACACAGTCTGTTGTCAGTGCAAATCGAGGTATTTCTGGACGCAGCCCAATGTGTTGTATCCGGGAAGACGAATCTATTAGGGGCATTCTACAATGTGCCCTTCTCCTCACGCTTCATCAAGGAGATTTTGCTTTGGTCAAAAGGTTTTGCATAGACATTTAATGAGCACCCAACCCCTCACCACAACCATTAGCTCGGAGAGACCTACTTCCTGCCACCATTAGGGTCTACATAGACATGTTGTTAGCGGGACTACGCTTTCAATCTAGTTTTCTTCGAAAATCATCTCTAGCCTCTCATGCATTACTCTATTTTCATAAATAACCAATGGCTAGAAGTTGTTTTTTTTAGATGGATCAGTGCATATTTTCCTCTTAATCTTTTTCCGTGAAGAACAAAAAGAATTTTATCCTTTCCCCATTCTACCGGCTCATATTCTCCCTGATCCCATATAGTTACTGTTCCGGCTCCATATTCTCCTTGAGGAATGATCCCTTCAAATCCAATATAATCCAGTGGATGGTCTTCTACTTGAATCGCTAGCCTTTTTTCACCAGGCAATGGTAAACTTTTTGGAATTGCCCAGCTTTTCAGCACTCCATCCTTTTCTAGTCTCAAATCATAATGATGCCGGCGCGCATAATGCTCCTGGATAACAAATCTATTCATTTATCTATTTTATCGAAATAAAGTTATATGAGCACTGATCTTTGCTTTTTATTCCTAAAAACCTTGACTTTTGTCGCTCTTCTTCTATTAATTTGCGGAATGAAAAACCTATTTAAATTAAGTTCAATTCTTTTTGTTTCCCTCTCTTTAATTTCTGCTTCTTCTTTGTTTGCATCACAGTCCATAGAAATTGCAAAAAAGAAAGTCAAATGTGGCTGTGAAGATAAGTGTGCAAAGAAAGAGGATTGTGCGGTACACAAGGGAAAAGATTGTGACTGCTCATAGCATTCTAGCACTCTGGCCTTCAATCCAGAAATAAGGAAGCCTCTAGAGAGGATCTAGCAACATATTTGTTGCCATTTCAACATTTAAGGATCGGGAAAATTATATCCGATCCTTAAATGTTTTTTGGCTTTTTTTACCTGGAATGAACGGATTGGGAATGCAATCCTGATCTCTTATCTTTTCAAATATTGTTCTGAAGCGCACGTCCAGACGTCTTCTAGCATCTACGCCTAATGATAGGCAGCCGGTAGTTTCATCCTTTTATCCACCAGTACTAAACTGGACTGAGTCTCGAGAGATTCCCTTAGGCTTCAGATTACAAAGGAATAGATACAAAGCTTCCAAAAAATCTTCTTCCTATTATTTTTTGGCTTCTTTTGTCGTTTGAATGGCTATTTTGGTTATGCCCTGTTTTCTAATCAAATCTAACACAGCCGTTACTTTTTCAAATGTTGCCTTGCAGTCACCATTTAGAAAAACTCTTGGATCTGCGTCTTGAGTTTTTAATTCCATAATTTTTGCTGGTAAAGTTTCTATGGAAACTTGATCTTTATTAAAATAAATGTCTCCTTTATCAGTGATAGTAATGGTTGTTTCTTTTTCTTTCCTTTCGATAGAAGATGAACTTTTTGCAAATGGCAAATTGACGGTTTGACCCTCATTTTTAATCATTGCTAAGGAAACCATCATAAATGTGGCTAGCAAAAAAAACATCACATCAATAAAAGGAATGATTTCTAGTCTAGGTCTTTTTCTTCTAGGAGATACTATTTGCATATTTCAACGTGCAAGTACGATAGCAACTTATTGTCTTTATGGCAACACCGAAGAACTCGATTGAATTTTGGAATTGGACATTCCTTCCAAAGAAGAAGGATTTCCAATGGTATGTCTGCTAGCTGTCCCCTCTGCCTCTATCTGGCCTTTTAAAAGCAAAACAAGACGCGTAGAAGCTTCTTCTATTCTTCTTCTAGCTCTATCCATTCGAGCACTGAAAAAATTTAAAGGAATGATAGCTACAATGGCTACGGCAAGACCAAAGCTAACAGCAATCAAAGACTCTGCCACACCTCCCGTAATAGCGGCTTGTTTTCCCGCAATTTCTCCAGAGCCTACAATACTAAAAGCATGCATCATCCCAGTAACTGTTCCTAAAAGCCCCAATAACGGCCCTAGAGTCACTGCTGTATCAAGAACAACGAGTCCCTTATTAAATCTTTCCAGCTGCTCGCTTGCAGCATCAAGCAGAGCATCTTCTAAGGCACCATCTTTATGCTTTAACCCTTCTTGCAAGACTTTGAGCACATAATCTTTACTTTTTTCAGCTATAGTTAACGCCTCTTCATACCTTCCCTGCCCAACAAGTTCTAGGAATTTCGTCACTAGCTTTCGTTTTCTATTACGAGCTATTTCTATCAGAAAAAGCAATCTCTCGAATATGACAGCAAGAGTTATAACGGATAGGGCCAGAATTGGCCACATGATTGGTCCGCCTTTTAAAAAAAATTGAATCATAAGCAATTAAATAATTGTAAAAAAAATAGAAGAAATGTTCTTAAGAAAAATACAGTTTTATAAAATAAATCAAGTCTTTTCTATCGTATTCCACCAAATCCCTGCCCAAAAGCCCATATTATTTAATACAGAATCAATAGACGATTTTACTATAATTAATAATAAGGTTCCGAAGCAAGCAAAAAAAGATTAACGGAAAAATAGAGAAGAGAAGAGGAAGGCTCAAGTGAGAAGGGTTTTACGAGAGAACGCTGGGAAAGCCCACACTTTTAAGAGTGGATGAGAGGCGGCTTCATTCAGTTGGAAATGTCTAAGGGTTGTGGTATAATACCTGGCCGTAGGGCTGGACCGGTCCGAACTAACGCCTCTGGAGAAGGAGACCGCTGCACGGATACTGGGGAGTAACCCTGCTATTCGTGTAAGTTTCCTTCGGTGAAAGAGGAATCCCACGCTTTTAAAGGTGGGAGGAGGTCACGCTTAGGAACCAAAACTACATAGCCACCACGACAGCGGGAAGAGGGAAAGCTTTTCTTTGCAGGATATGACTCTACGACTGGCTTCTTCTTAATACCACAACGCTTTCTCCCACCTCTCTTCTAACAAAAATAGAAAAAGTGGGAAGAAAGGTCAGAAACAGGGGAGGAGAAAGGGAATGGCGGGATGCCTAAGCTTTCAAGTCAAACAGGAATTTATAGAGAAGATAGAGCATGGGCCAGTTCCGGAGTTTTAGGTCCTGCTTTAGATGATTAAAAATGTTTAAAAATTCCTTTACGGTTCTTTTCAGGAAAGACGGTTATTTATCTTTATCTTTCTTGCTAGATATAGATACAAAAGGAGAAAGTCAAAAGCCAAGAATTGTCAAAGACGAAGTGCTGGATTTTCAGGATAGAAAATAAGTTCACCCTATCCAACGCCTAACAAAATGAAAATCGATCTCAAAGTGAAAACAGACACAAAGAACAAAGAGGCTGCCTCCTTAAAAGGCTCTTGCTGAAAGAAGGAAAGAAAAAAATTCAGTAAAAAAACAAAAAAGCTACTTGCCTAAGAAGATTAGAAAAAGAGAAACTACTAGACTCTTTCATTAATTCGACTAGCAAACTTTAATTCTTCGATTTTTTTTATTTCCCGCTCACTGTTTTGCTTAAGAAAAGCTCATTTATTGCAGCCAAATAAAACTATTAGGTATTTCTTTTGTTAATAGAAACAAACATGGTTTTCTCTTATCGGTTTTTCAAAAACAACAAAAAGACCGACAAGGCTACCTATTTTCTGCCAAGGATAATGCCAATAGCAATACCCACCAATAATGAAATTCCTATCGATTGGTAAGGATTTTTTCGAATAATTTCATCTGTATTTTTCGCTCTTTCTTTTGCTTTATCGACAAGCCAATCTTCTGAATTACTTAAGTAGTCTCTTAAAGAATTTAATTTGGTGTTTAGCCTGTCAATGGCATCCTTTGTTTTTTCTCCAATATCACCCGCAGTCGTTTTGAGGAGAATATCAGCATCATGAAGTACAGCTTTGATATCGTTAACTAATTTTTCCCTGGTTACAAATTCATTCATCATTTTTCTCCTGTTCTAATTGTTGTGAAAAAAACAATAGCACATTCCAAGGCAAATTGACAAGGTTTCGCATATAAATTGCTTGGTATTATTGTTACTTTTTAAAACATTTTCTTTGTTTCCTGACTTGTGACAGGCTCTTTTCCAGGTTAGATCTCCTTTTACTCATTAAGCAATACTATTGTATAGTCTTAGCTGCTGTGACACCCCCAAATTGTAAGAAGAAAATATGCTGGTAGCCATATCTCACAAGCTTCTGGCTGTTACCAGCATAAAATCGACTACAAGCTGGAGAAGCACCAAAGAAAAATTCTTAGAGTTATTCGCAAGCACTATGTACTGCTCTTCCAGGCGCACTTTTTAGAGCGAGTTATATCAGCGGATAAAATCGTCTATCCTTGTATGAATAAAGCTTTTTAGAGTATTCAGCTTAGCGGTTCTTGTTGTTATTTCTACTGCCGACTCAAATGGTCAGAATACCTTCTGATAGCATTGGAAATGTAAAGCGAATATCAATCTTGATAGCTTTATAATCCTGTTCCTAGAAACACACTCAGGACTTACTTACGCCTGATCCAAATTCATTCTTTTGACATGGTTTTGGACCAAGATGACCTGGGATTGCCAAGACCGTTTCGTTCTCCGAGGGAGCAGGCTGTAACCTGCATCTCGCCGTATCCATTACAACCGACATGATTCCGGTGCCTAAAGTCCTCCGCCTCGGAAAATTCCCTCTCATCAGGATTCCAATCGGCCGGTTGGCAGTTGTTACTCCAATAGAATTGTAAGGAGCCGGTTCCGCGGTGTCCACGAAAGAATCTCCCAATCTCCGATCCTTTTTTTGAGGTGGTATGCGCCAACCCTATCCGCATAGCTCATATGCCCACCATGACGGCACACAAACCTATCCCCCTAGCAGTTCTTCGGATGGACATACCCACACTGGGGACAAAGCCCGAGAGCTATAGGCTGGATAGATTTTCTTCAGACAGGAACCTTCCGCAGGCACCAACAATTCGATTCGCTCTTGATGCACACAGCTTGCACATTGGTAGGATACGCCTGGAAAGTTCTTTACTTGGAGCTTTTCCCATATATATGTAGATCCTCAAAAAACAAGTACTGAAGGTCTTCGTAATGTAAGAAGAGGATTTAGGCTTGTATTTATCCACCACCCTAATTCCGCCTGTCCCTTGCGCAACCGAAATGGTCGCTTTTTATCCCCCAGGTTATGCTTGCGGATTTTCCTTACATTGTTGGTGCTTATTGGATTACGCCACAGGCGTCTTTACACCCTGCTACTTTTAACATCAATTTATAGAGGATGTGCGGGCATATCCTAAGCACTTTTTTGCTGTTAGAAACTTAAGATACCAAGCAGTACCTACGTCCGCTGCGGTAGGTTGCATTTCCACTACCTTTCCATTTTTCGCTTCGTTCTTCGCATCCTGGTAATATTCCAGCGATGTTCCGCTTGTCTTAGCAATCGCATCGGTGCTTGCAGGAGGGTTCGACGCGCCTTATCATTCCCGCCCGTCATCATGGCGGCAACAACCAACCCGATAAACGCTAACCCCAGTCCAATCAATCTCCTCGCAACCACTTTCTTGCATTTATCATTCATTGTCTTTTTTTTGGCGAATAGCGGTTCGCCATGCATTTATAACCAGATTGGCATCATAATACCAATAACTAGTCATTACGCTCTTTTTTGGCCTAAGGTATTGGTTTACCTCTCTGGTGGCGGAGGACTTGCTAACGAACTGAATACCTTAAAAAGAAGGGGGACATGCTCGTTACATTCCTGTTAATCAGTGATCGCTTAAAAACTAAGGAAAACCAGAGGAGGGGCAGTATAGCCTTCTTTCCCGCACTTTACCCAAAGGGATAAATATTGCTTTAATTGCTAGCTTTTGAGAGCTTATTCAGCTTGCTTACAACCGAAAGCTATTTTTAAATGCGAGCCTTTTCAGCAACCGTTTGGGATTGGCTAATGGAATGCTTTTCAAGGTATATAAAGATAACTGGATAAATGATCAACTCCAATAAGGCAGAGGTGATGACTCCCCCAACCATGGGAGCGGCGATCCGTTTCATCACATCCGCCCCTGTTTCTTGACTCCATAAAATAGGTAGAAGGCCAAAAAGAATTGCACAAACAGTCATTATTTTGGGCCTTATTCTTCCTGCTGCCCCTTCCTTAACGGCATCTAAAAGATCGGCCATCGATCCCATTTTCCCCGTTTTCTTTGCTTCCATGAAAGCATGATCAAGATAAAGTAGCATAATCACACCGGTTTCCGCATCGATTCCCGCTAGAGCAATCAAACCAACAGCAACTGCTACACTCAAATTATAATTAAGGATATAAAGGAACCAAAACGCTCCCACTAGAGAAAAAGGAAAAGCAAGAAGCACTATAAGAGTTTTCTTTAAAGAATGGGTATTAAAATAGATCAAGACAAAAATGATAAACAAAGTCAACGGAATAAGCAGGGAAAATTTAGCTTTGGCTCGAAGAAAATATTCATAAGAACCGGCCCATTCGATGTAATAACCGGGTGGGAAGGAGATCGTTGTCCCAATTTTTTGTCCGGCCTTTTTAATATATCCCACTAAATCCTTCGCAGGCGTATCAACAAAAACAAAATTCACCAGTTGTGCATTTTCACTTCTAACAAGTGGGGGACCTTGTCTATAGCGAATGTCTGTCACTTCACTTAAGGGAATTTGTGAGGAAGCAATAGCCATTGTCGGATTACCAGACATTTGTTTCTGTAGCGAGGCTTGAGGTGGCAGCGGAACAAGAATCCTTGAAAGAGAAGCCACGTCTTTTCTAAAATCTCTATGGTATCTAACATTTACAGGGTATCGTTCTCTCCCTTCGATGGTGGTAGTCACCGTGTTCCCTCCAATGGCTCCCTCTATTGTTTGGTTAACGTCTTCGACAGTCAGTCCATAACGGGCCAGTTTATCTCGGCGCACAATGATATCGATATAATTTCCTCCCTCAATTCTTTCTGCATAGGCACTCCTTGTTTCAGGCATCTCTAGCAAGACTTTTTCGATTTTTTCTCCAAGCCTATTCAACTCCTCAAGATCCTTACCAAAGATTTTAATCCCCAAAACGGAGCGAAACCCTGTGGTCAGCATTTGAATTCGTGTTTGAATAGGCATCCAGAACACATTCGCCACCCCAGGGAAATGGAGTTTCTGATTCATTTCAGCAATCAACTTATCCCAATTCATTCCTTTTCTCCATTGATCTTTAGGTTTTAAATTGATGATCGTTTCAGTCATCGAAAGAGGAGCCGGATCGGTGGCAGTATCTGCCTGTCCTGATTTGCCAAAAACCGATTCCACTTCTGGAAATGTCATTAGATAACGATCCTGAAGATTGAGAAACCTCTCCGCTTCAGAAATACTTATTCCAGGAACGGCTGTCGGCATATAAAGGATTGTTCCTTCGTTTAAAGGAGGCATGAACTCCGCGCCCAGTCTGGATAATGGATAATAAGTAGAGAGAAGTATTAGCAGAGCAAGAACCAAAACAATAACTCTATGTTTAAGAGCTTGTTCAAGAACAGGCTTATAGAGAAAAAAAAGGAACCGGTTGATAGGATTTTTTTGTTCAGGAATGATTTTCCCTCGGATAAAGTAGTTCATGAGAGCTGGAACAAGTGTGATAGAGAGGAGGGAAGCAAAAAACATGGAGAAAGTTTTTGTAAAAGCAAGTGGCTTAAATAATCTGCCTTCTTGAGCCTCCAAAGCAAAGATTGGCAGAAAGGAAACGGTAATAACAAGAAGAGAGAAAAAAAGGGGTCTGCCTACATTTTGCGAGGCTTTCAGTAGCAACTCTTTTCGGATGTTCCCCTTGGGATCATTGCCGGTCAATATCCTATATTCTTCAAGCGAACGATGCGCATTCTCCACCATGATGATGGCTGCATCAATCATGGCTCCTATGGCAATGGCTATGCCACCCAAAGACATGATATTAGCTGTCAGATGGAAACTAGAAAAAGGGATAAAAGACAAGATAACAGCTGCTGGCAACATAAAAATAGGAATTAATGAGCTACGCAAATGCCATAGAAAAACAACACAGACGGCACTGACGATAAGGCATTCTTCAAAAAGCTTTTTTTTCAATGTTTCAATCGATTTGTAAATTAGTTCGGATCGATCATACACAGGCACCAATTTGACCCCTTGGGGGAAAGAAGGTTCTAGACTCTTAATTTTTTTCTTTATTCCATTGATCACTTGGAGTGCATTCTCACCATATCGCATGATGACTATGCCTCCGACAGCTTCTCCAATGCCGTTATAATCAGTGACTCCAAAACGAATATCTCCTCCAATCGTCAAGTCTCCCAACTGATTCACCACAACAGGAAAACCCTGCCTATCCCTTTTAACGACCACCTGGCTGATATCTTCTAAATTCCTGAAATACCCCTTGCCTCGTATATAAAATTCGACTGTAGAAACCTCTAGGCTTTTCCCTCCCACATCTTGATTACTCTTCTGTATTGCCTGAACAACCTCATCAAAACGGATCCCATAGGCCAAAAGCTTGTTAGGATCGATATTTACTTGATATTGTCTAACATACCCACCAAAACTGGCTATTTCCGAAACTCCATGAACAGAAGAGAGAGCATACCGTAATGTCCAATCCTGAAAAGAACGGAGCTCAGAGAGCGTATGCTTGCCCGATGTATCTAGGAGAACATACTCATAAACCCAGCCCACTCCCGTCGCATCGGGACCTAATGTCGGATTGACATTAGCGGGAAGAGATGATCGAACCGAGTTCAGATATTCAAGAACTCGCGATCTTGCCCAGTAAAGATCTGTTCCATCTTCGAAAATTACATAGACAAAAGACTTCCCAAACATCGACTCTCCCCTTACGAATTTGACTTTCGGAGCAGAAATAAAACGAGTTGAAATCGGATAGGTTATCTGATCTTCAACAAGAGTAGGGCTTCTCCCAGGCCATTCGGTATAAACAATCACTTGAACGTCGGAAAGATCAGGTATGGCATCAAGAGGCACGTGCGCAACAGAATAAAGACCCAGACAAAGGCTAAAGAAAACAAAGAGGAGAACCACAAATGGATTTTCTCCACTCCAATGAATAATCCGGCTGATCATTGATATTTACATGCCTGGCATCCCATGCATATGGGAATGAGGTATTCCATGCATATGGGAAGGAGGCATCTGTTGAGGTTCTTGCTTCTCTCCTGAATCTTTTTTCTCTTTCATGGGATAATGATCGCTACTCCATATTTTTAAGGCTCCCTGAACCCTGGCTTCTGCATCGATCAAAAAATTGGCTCCACTGACCACTCGATCCCCCTCTTTTACCCCCCCTCGGACAATATAATAGCCTTCTATTTTATCTCCAATTTCCACAAATTTTGGCTCCAAGTGGCCTCCCCCATGGTCGAGAAAAACTACGTAGCGTTCTCCTGTGGGGATCACCGCATCTTCAGCTACAGCAAGCCTAGTGCCAAAATCTATTGTTGTTTTAAAATCAGCGTACATCCCTGGATGCAGAATGTGATGTGGGTTAGGCAGAACAACCCTCACCTGCAATCGGCGAGTCTCTTCAGCAAAATGGGGTTGGATAAAATCGATTTTGGCTTCGAATGTTTTTTCTGGCAAAGCAGGGAAGCTTATCTGACAAGGAAGACCAATTGCAATATATCGAGCCTGATCTTCTGGTAGTTCAGCCAAAATCCACACATCTTGTAGACCAACGATCTTGAGTAAGGACTGGCCGGCTGTAAAATACATCCCTTCATAAACATTTTTTTCATGGATATGCCCCTCTATGGGAGAACGGAGCTCAAACGTTCCACGAATACCCTTTGCTGTTCGCACATCGTTGACAGACATCGACCAAGCATATTTTTCAAGCTCCCTTATTTGATCCTCATTAAGATCCCAAACACGCAGTCTAGCACGAATGTGATAAAATTGTTGATCGAGCAGTATCGGATTATCTTTTTTTACTAAAAGGCTCCTCCGCCATGCTCTATAAGCCTTTATATAATCCATCTGCGCCTGAACCCAATCCTGGCTTAATATAGTTGCCAGTGTTTCCCCCTTGGAAAAATGCTTGCCTACATAGTTGGCATATAATTTGATAATATACCCATTGCCCGCCTTGACATTAATATCGTAAATTTTTGACTCGTTGATTGAAACAATGGCTGGTGCCTTAATTTCAAGTTTTAACTTTCGGACTTGTACCTCCTCGGTCCTTACTCCAATAGCCTGAAGCCTTTCTGGAGGAATAAAAAAGGGAGAGGCTTCCGGGGTTTCTTTTGGAATCTTTTGCTCAGCTTTTGTTTCAAAACTGGAAGCATAAACGGGCACTAGGTCCATCGAACAAATAGGGCATTTTCCAGGAGTTTTTGATTTGACGCTGGGGTGCATCGTGCAAGTATAATAAAGAATGTCTCCCTTTTTTTCTTCTGCTTGAATAGTGCGGAGAAAAAACCAAAAAAAGAAAGGAAGGATGCCAAAGAAAAATAAGAAATTCTGCAAGCCTTTTCTTTTGCCCATGACCAAGAATGTCTTACTGTACAACAACTATTTTCTCAAACTAAGTAATTATTCTTTACAAATATTCTTTACAAATCATTGTCCCCAAACATTCCCTTTTCCCTGCTTGAAATGGAAAGAGGAGGGCCAATAATTTCAGCTAAGATCACCACCTTTCTTAAATTACTGGTCTCTTTGAGAAGGGCCACCAGCTCTTTTTTAGAAATCCCTTTTTCCATTGGTTTCTTTTCCTCGTATGAAAAAATATCCCAGTCCTCTTTTTTCCCCAATATCTCCTTTGGGAGGGGTGCTTCTTTCAGGGATGTTATTTCTTTCGCTGGAAAAATAACAGGCAACTCTTTTTCTAAGGGGAGGGGTATTGATTCCTTGATACTCTCTTCCTTTGTTGCCATAGAAGTGGAGTGTTTTTCCTCCGGTGGCTGCTTCTCTTTTTCCCAAGGAAAAGGAACACGGCTAGAGGAAGTCTTACTTTTCCTCCCTCTTCTCAATCCATAGAACACCTGTAAAGCGACAAGAAGGAGAAAAAAGAGGAAAGGGACGAAGTCTTTCATAAGCAGTTTGAGAAGTAGTCTGTTAAGGGGGAGTTGTAGAAGATGTTTCACCTGAAATACTAGCCCGCATTTGGGTATCTGCTTGAATGTTACGCAACCTATAATAATCCATCACTCCAAGATAGCCTTTTTTAAAAGCTTCAGAAATGGCTAAGGGGATCTGAGACTCAGCTTCCACCACTTTGGCTCTCATCTCTTCGACTTTAGCCTTCATTTCCTGTTCTAGAGCTACAGCGGCCGCTCTTCTGACTTCTGCTTTCGCCTGTGCTACCCTTTTATCTGCTTCTGCCTGCTCAGCTTGAAGTTTTGCTCCTACATTATCTCCTATGATCACTTCAGCAATATCTATCGATAAAATCTCAAAAGCTGTACCTGAATCCAATCCTTTCTGAAGCACTATCTTCGATATCCGATCAGGATGTTCTAATACTTCCTTGTACGTATTAGCCATTCCTATGGTCGTCACTATGCCCTCTCCTACTCGAGCAATAATGGTTTCTTCGGTCGCTCCTCCTACAAATCTTTCCAAATTTGTTCTAACGGTCACTCTTGCTTTGGCTTTTACTGTTATTCCGTCCTTAGCTACCCCTGCAATGTAGGTTGGCCCTCCAACTTGAAAAGGACAATCGATTACTTTAGGATTAACGCTTGTGCGAACAGCCTCAAATACACTTTTCCCGGTTCCTATGGTTGCCAGATCAATGGCACAGGCTCTGTTGAATGTTAAGGGGATCCCCGCCCTATCCGCTGCTACCAATGCTCGTACGACATGCTCCACATTACCACCTGCCAAATAATGGGATTCTAATTGAGCTGTGGAAATAGATAGACCAGAACGGACTGCGGTGATTCTTGTGTTAACAATCAACGAGGGAGGAATTCCTCTAAGTCTCATGGCAACGAGATTCAGTAAGCTGACAGCAGCTCCTGTAATCATTGCCTTTACCCATAATCCAATAAAATTGAATAGGATTGCTGCAACAATCAGCAGAACAATGAGTAAAAAGACAATCAAAATCCAGCTAATCACAAAATCCCCTTGTTTATTGTTTAACAGGCTTAGTATCATTAATGAAAAAAAGCTATTCAGTTTTTATAGCTCTTACAATTGCTTTCCCTTCCCTGATTCCTACCACTTTTATCTTTACTCCTTCTTCAATATATCCTGTTTCAGATACTGCCTCTACTCTTTTTGAATCTATGCGAACAAAACCATGCGGCTTGCATGGAGACTCGCATCTACCTTCTTTTCCTAGATACAAATTGGTCTCATTGCCTTCTTCTTCCTTATTTGTCACCAAAAGCTCCATCTTCTTTTTTAGCCCAGTCTTGGGGAAAACTACGATCCCCAACCAAAAGATCAAGAGCAAGACGACAAGTTCAATCCCAAATACTATGAATCCTCCCATGAGACCATAAAAGACAAAACCTAAGACTATAGCTGACAACAACAAAGAAGAACCTAATAATGCCAGAATATAGCCTGGAAAAAAAGATTCAAAGAAAAGCCCAAGACCACCAGTAATAATCAATATCAAAAGCAAGAGTTTCACCGCATGGCTTCAGTTAATTTAACTGTTCCTAAAAATATACTTGAGACTTCCTTAGGCCTGACTCAAGTTCGTTCTTTTCGCCTTAATTTTGGACTGGGAGGCCCTGGGATCGCTAAGACCATTTCATAAGTCCAATACATTTCTTCATCATACAGAATAGATCTAGCTTCCCTCACTCTTAGCAGCCTGCCGATTACCTTTTGTAAGTCCTTTCGTAACCTGAAAAGGATGGCCTCTTGCCTCTCTTTTGTGAGGTGAAATGTAGAAGCGGGCGGCTTTCTTTTTCCTAACACACAAGCGATCCGCTGCGGAGAATTTAATACCCAGAAAGCCCATCTCTTTTCTTCTTCTGTCCATTTTTCTTTCTTATAGATTTTTGACCCAATCCTTACCATCAAAGCTACAACCATTTTTGATTGTTTCATAGGCATCCTGGAGGGCTACCTTCCACATTCTTGCTGACTACCCGCTTAGGCTTTTACATCCAGATGATGTTATCCGATCACGCTCTTTGCGTTCGTGAGAAGCTTTCCGCGAAATGGTCCAAGTCAGAATAATAGACAAGAAACCGCTCCTTCTCGGCTGCGTAGCGTAGGCCAAAGTCCTCTAGCATCTGGCGCTTTTTCTATTTTAGCAGCAGACCCTCCATCTGAATCGTTCGGCGCATCGTCATATCCGGCTTCCTTGGCTGATTCTATGACCTCTTGTCTTTTCTTTTGCGCAACCCGTAAAGAGGGCTTGGGAAAGCAGGGAAGGGTCGAAAGGAGCTCCTTGGTCATCTTTCCCTGCAAAGAGAGGGATTTGCCCGTTCATGTCGGGGATTTTGATTCCATGAGACTAGCACAACTTCTAGGGGCCATCCGAAACCGAACCAGGCCAGCCAGCCCGTGCGAGCCACCATGACCATCGAAGGGCTCACCCTGTACCCTCCCTCCATCAGAGGTGAGGAAATTCTTTCTCTTGGAGTTTAGTCCGCTGCTTTCCATCCTCGAGCCGCTTATCCACCGTCTTGCCTTGGGCCAGACAAAACCTTTCTAGCATTTCCCACTGATCCTTCAGATCCCCTTTTGTCCGGCTCTGGAAACTCTGGCCTACGTGCTTGTGCGGCGCTCTCCTCGCCTTTTGGCCGATCACCCGCAGAGAGTTCTTTCGGGCGACTCCCCTTCCCGCCGCTTTGCGCTACTGCCTACTGAGGCTCCGACCGATCAGCGCGCTAAACTTCTTTGACGAATAGATGTTCGCCATGTCTATGGATTGCTGGACGGCATCACAATAGCAATAACTATTCTTTACTCTTTACATCCACTGCTTCGACAACAATCCGGATCCCCTCGATTCGAACAATCCGAATTGGAGTGCCTTCAGCAATAAACTCCCCAAGACTTACGACATCTACCACCTTCCCCTTGAATCTTCCCAAACCACTTGGTCTAAGGACTGTGACTGCTTGTCCTTCCATCCCAACAAACAGCTCGTCGGTCCGCTCATTCTTTTGTTGCGGCTCTTTATTCCACGCAATCGAAACTCTTTTTGGAATAAAACGGGAAAAAGCAAATATAAGCAGAAAGGCTGAACCTATAGCAATTATCAAAGATATCAATCCCTCCCTCATCCTAGCAAGCCAACTTCCCACATTTTCTGTCGGCAATTTTTCTGCCGATGCCGTTAGTATTGCTATGACTACCATTAAGAGCCCCATGAGAGTTGGGATAACTAATCCAGGAAAGAAAAAAACCTCAGCCAAAACCAAAGAAACACCCAAGAGGAAAAGGAAAAATGGCTCAAAACCACTTAATCCTGCTAGATAATGGCCCAAAAAATAAAGGGAAAAAAAGAAAAGACTAAGGATTCCTAAAGCTATGCCCCCAGTCTGAAGTTCTAAATAGGCTAGCAGAAGCCCAAGAGTCAAAAAAAGGGGACCTAGCATGGTCATCATCCTGCCTATTTTTTCGAAGCCGGTAGGTTTCAATTGGATAATTATTGCTTTTGTACCTATAACTTTTTCGACCAATTGCTCTAAACTAGGAACAATGCCTTCGGCTAAAAGAGGTTTAGGAGGATTTCCATACTGCCTAATGGCTTCTGTATCGGTAAGGGTCAAGACTTTTCCCTTAGGAAGGATTTCTTTGCCATCTATAACAAGTCCACTATCTCTGTCTACCATGGCATTAAAAACAGCTGGATTATGGCCGTGCCGTTCTGCAATGGCTCGAATCAATCCTTGATAGGCAGAAAGAATTTTTTTCTCATAACTTTCCGGTAAATTCTGTATGCCACCTTGAGGAGAAAACATCACAGGGGTTGCTGCACCTATAACCGAACCCGGAGCCATATAAATATGCCTGCAGGCAGCTGCCACAAAAGCACCTGCAGAATAGGCCTTATGATTTACAAAGGCAAAAGTATTTTCCTGAAATGGAAAACGTTCAATCTGCTGAATGATTTTTTCCATCGACTCCGCTTGTCCCCCTGGGGTATTTAAATCAATAATCAAGTCTATGGCACCGCTTTTAATCGCTTCGTTTACTCCACGCTTAACCACATACACCATAGTTTGTTCAATCTCATCCCTAATAGGAATCACATAGACAAGCTTATTCCCATCCTTGACTATCTGTGCCTTAAGAAATGAACAAAAAAGAAAAAACAATAAACTAATAGCTCCTAACTTTCCGTATATCATTCCAACTCGGAGGTTGCCATTTGTTTGCAATTCCAGAATATAATTGCGCTTTTTTTTGAGATTAATTAGCCATATTTAACTTGCTCAACTGCTTATTCTGAAGTTCAATGCTCATTAATCCCATACATTCTATTTTACTTATTGACAATATGGTGGTCTTTTTTGATTATTTAAAAGATCGATTTCACCGTGAAATTTAGTTTTACCAACCGCTTCTTTGCTGCCTCTTTTTGTTTTAGCTTACTTATTTTTTTATTCTTTTCTTTTTTTTCGATTAGAGCCATCGCCGATAACACTTCTTCGCAAAATTCTCATTCGACTAAAAAAAAGGCCCTTAAAAAAGAAAAATCCAAATCCAATCCTGATCCTCTTTCTGAT
Source organism: Candidatus Methylacidiphilum fumarolicum (assembly GCF_949774925.1). Lineage (GTDB taxonomy): Bacteria > Verrucomicrobiota > Verrucomicrobiia > Methylacidiphilales > Methylacidiphilaceae > Methylacidiphilum > Methylacidiphilum fumarolicum. Next base: position 99,249 of record NZ_OX458932.1, on the reverse strand, counting down.
GCATCTGCACAGATTGAAGAGAAGAACAAGCAGATTGAGGAGCTAACCAAGAAGCTAGAGGACCAGGGGATACCGGTGCAAGCGAACACCAAGGGGATCGTGCTGAGTGGGTATGTGGACGCCAGCTATACCTACAATTTTATCAACGCTCCGGCTTTTAATAGAGTGCCTGGTTTTGTTCCTCCGCCGGGTTATGTAGGGCCGACCAACACGGCTGGCTTTGCCCAAGGCTATCCGGCGATTCCTGGTCGAGAGCCTGTGGATGCGATTCCTGGGGGCGGCTTTAACATGAACGCCTTTAAGCTAGCCTTAGAGAAGCCGCTAACGGAAGAGAACCGGTGGCAGGCAGGCTTTAGGGCCGATCTTATCGTGGGACAGGATGCGGTAGTAGGGGCACCGGATGCGATCACTGGCTTAGGAGTTCCTTCTAGTTCTTGGTATTCGTTTAACACCTCCAGCTTTTGGTTAGAGCAAGCGTATGTGATTTTTCGGGCGCCTATAGGCAATGGGTTGGACATAAAGATAGGGAAGTTTGTGGATCCGGCTGGCTACGAGGTAGTGGAGCGGCCAGTGAACCTGGATTTTACCTATGGGCTTTTGTTTGCGAATCTTTTGCCGACCACCCTTACAGGACTGCAAGCGATTTACCGGTGGGATGACCAATGGACGAGCCGTTTTGGGATAGCCGATGGGGGCTTTAACGTGTCGAGGGGAGGGATGGAATATTTTGGCTATATCAATAACATGATCAACAATAGCGATGCCTATTTATTGTTTTTGAACAGCCAATGGGAGGCCAAAGGGAAGAATGCGACGCTGAGCGGCACTCTAATGTATGGGTTTAATGGGGTCAATCCGCCGGGCTTTGGCGCCTCTCCGATCAATGGGGTAGCGCAGCCCTATGGGATAGCGCAGGGGATCAGGGGAGAAGGCCCCTTCAACCAGAACAATGCGTTTTTTCTTGGGGATCTGTGGGGATCATGGGCTCCGAAGTTTGCCCGGGACAAGCTCTTGTTAGGCTTTGAATTTACAGGGGGTTTTTACAACAACAATGTGACGGTGGTGCCTGGAGCCATCAGCGGGCTGCCAGTCGATTTATCGAGTGGGCCTTCGAACTGGTATGGAGCTGCCGTCCACATGAAGTACCAAATTACGGACATAATCAGTATTGCCCAGCGTGCGGACTGGGTGGAGTCAGGATGGAATTCTATTCTTGCTGGACACAATGCCCCCACCGACATTTGGGCGTACACGGCAACGCTTGCGTTTGATCTGGCTGATAATTTCATGATCCGGTTGGAGTACAGGATGGATTGGGGCAGAGGGGTGCTGGGCTACTACGGCTTTCCTTTCCAAAACCCAACGGGCAGTCCTACCGCCCTCCTAGGAACCTCCAATGGACCGGTCTACTTCGTAGGCTTGGAATTTGTCTATAGCTTCTAAGTAGGTTATTTTTTGAAAGGAAAGGATATTATATGCAACCAATATTGTACTTGCTAAAGCCTGGATTTTATGATGGACCAGGCGATCCTTACTATTGTCCTTATTGTATGATCTTTGAAGGGGTTTTAAAAACTTATCCGCAATTAAAAGACCGTTTAAAAGTCTGCTATGTTTCCTTTGAAAAACCTAGAAAAGAAATCATCGACCTAATTGGAGAGGAAAACCAATCCTGTCCAGTTATTATTTTTGACCATCCACTGGATCCATCTATTCCTTTTCAAGCGAAAAAATATGGGGATAAGTTTTTCCTAAACGAACCTGAAGAAATAGGCCTTTATCTTTCTAAGGAGTTCAAAATCCCAAGACCACATTTCTAATAATGAAACGAATGGGAAAGCTAGAAGAATGAGGAGTTTGTTTCCTGTTTAATCGGCGATGAGCAAGTCCTGAGAAAAAGGCTTTTCATCTATTTTTAATAAATGGCTTTCAATCTGTCTGAGTCTTAGCTGTCCACAAGCTCCATCAATATCTCTTCCTCTTTCTTGTCTGAGAGAGACTTGTACGCCTTTTATTTGTAGTTTATGGAAAAAGGTCATGATCTCCTTTTTGTTTGGAGTCTTCCATGGCATCTGCAATACAGGATTGTAGGCGATAAGATTAACTTTGGCCTTCAAGGACTTGGCAATCTTTGCAAGTCGTTCAACATCCTCCATCCGATCATTTACTCCAGCAATTAAAATATATTCTAAAGTGATTTTCTGTTTTCTTTTAGAACAAAATACCTCACAGCTCTTTAAAAGGTCCTGCAATGGGTACTTCCTATTAATTGGCATCAGCTTATTTCGTAATTCGTCGGTGGTGGCATGCAAAGAAATAGCCAACCGGAATGGTAAGGATTCGTTTGCCAATCGTAGGATATTAGGGACGATGCCACTTGTGGAAATTGTTATTCTTCTTGGACTAATGCTCAATCCCCAAGAAGAGGTAATCAATCGAATGGCTTGGATAAGTTGCTCGTAATTGAGAAGGGGTTCCCCCATGCCCATAAAGACTATATGGCTTATTCTTTCTTTAGCAATTGCTTCTGAAAGAAGCACCTGCTCAACAATCTCGCCACAGCTAAGATTTCTTTTAAACCCAAAAAGCCCACTGGCACAAAATCCGCATTTTAAAGGGCAACCAACCTGGGTCGAAACACAAAGAGTCAAACGTCTCGAACTTTCTATACAATCCGAAGCAGGGATTAGGACTGACTCAATGTAATGGCTATCAGAAAGTTTCCATAAAAACTTCTTTGTTCCGTCTTGAGAATCGTTTTCTTTTTCTAGCTCCAATGTTTTGATCACATAGTTTTCAGAAAGCCTCTCTCTGAGTGGTAAGGGGAGGTTGGTCATGGAAAAAAAAGAAAAGACTTTCTTTTTGAAGATCCAATCTAAGACCTGGGTTTTCCGATATTCAGGAAGGGAATCAAAAAGTTCCCATTCAGAGGGGAATTGATCAAGAATATGTTTCACATTTAGAATATTAGGAAAATAAAAGAAAGATCAAATTATAATCTTGGAACCGTTACGCCTTGCTGGCGCATATACTTCCCATTTCTATCCGCATAAGAGGTCGAGCAGAGTTCACAGGCTTGGATAAAAATGACCTGTGCAAGTCCTTCTTCAGCATAGACTTTTGCTGGTAGTGGGGTAGTATTGGAAATTTCTAGGGTAGCATACCCTTCCCATTCAGGTTCGAAAGGTGTCACATTGACGATGATGCCACAACGAGCGTAAGTGGATTTTCCAAGACAGATGGTTATAACATCCCTGGGAATTCTAAAATATTCAACACTTCTAGCCAAAGCAAAAGAATTAGGAGGAATGATACAACAGTCTGATTCGATCTCAACAAAAGAACGAGAATCAAAAGCCTTAGGATCGACAACTGTATTGAAAACATTAGTAAAAATCTTAAACTCCCTAGAAACCCTTAAGTCATAACCGTAACTTGAAAGACCATAACTTATAGCCAGAGAGCCATCTGCTTTCTTTCGAACCTGCGATTCTTCAAAAGGCTCAATCATTCGATTTTTTTTTACCATCTGCCGGATCCAATCATCAGAGTGCACGCCCATTTTCTTTTTTTCCTTTACATCTATTTTGAATAAATAGAACCCCCATGATTCAATTGAACATTATACCTACTCATAATGTTTTTAATTCACAAACACAACGTTAATTAACTGACTGGTAGGAAGAAAGGGCTTGGACCTTCCATCCTCTTCTCCTTACTTTAAAGCAATAGAATACTTAGGATATTAATCGGAGTTCTTTTAACCAATTAACAACCGCCTCAGCCATAAACGCGTCATGAGGCGGTGGGAAAAGATGATCACACCCTGGGATTTCAATCAATTTTTTCGGTTCCGATGCAATAGCAAATAAATCTCGTGAATCTTGAGGAGGAACAACATCATCTGCAAGACCATGGATAAAAAGCCAAGGTACTCGAATCTTTTTTGCGGCCTCTTTTACATTATCGATCCGGTTCATATCCTCTATAAGTGCTTTAGAAAGAGGAAATTCAGGCATGTCCCACATGCACCCTTCTCCCGGGATAACATTTCCAAATTCTCGTTGAGCAAAGGCAGCTGTATAAGCCATTCCCGCCAAGGAGATCAAAAAAGAGATCCTTGGATCTTTACTAGCAAATAGAACGCCTACGGCAGCGCCAAGACTATGCCCGACATATCCATAACGCCATCCAGGCAAGGAATCAATAACTGATTGCAGATCCCCAACTTCTTTTGTAGGAGTAAATTCTTCAAATTTGCCTTCAGATTTTCCGTGTCCAGAAAAGGAAAAGCGGAGAGAATGAATTCCATTTTTTGCTAGTTGATTTGATAACTCGACAAGCATTGGCCGATCTTTATGTGCAGTAATCCCATGGGCAATAATTACCAATGTATTGTTTTCTTCTGAGCCAGGAATATACACAAAATCCAACCGTTCACCGTGGGCGTTACGAATTTCAGTAGGAATTGAATGTTTCATAGCTCCTTTTTTAACGGGTGAGACTTTGAGTGTCAAGACTCTCTAAAAAGATCCTTAGCAGGCTGCGATAATAAAAAGGAAACACAACCTATTCCTTAGCTAGTCCAAGCTACAGGTAATTTTTTCATCTTTTGAAGAATTATTTCGACATTTTATAGGTAAGATCAGCTGATAAATATATCGCAGCAAACTAGAAGGGGTTAGATAATGCAAAAAAGAAGCGATACGGGTATAGAAGCCAGGAACGTAAAAAGCTTTTCCTGCTTTAGCCGCCATCAAAGACTCATGCACCACTTTTTTTAAAGGTACCCACATAAAAGGCGGGACAAAAGGTTTTGTATCCGTTCCCTTTCTGGATGCCTTCATAAAAAATTCCGTCTCCAACGGCCCTGGAGCAATGACAGTCAGAGTCACACCGCTGCCTTCTATTTCCCATCTTAAGGCTTCAGAAAAAGCATGAACATAGCTTTTGGATCCAGAATAGGCAGCACAGGTCGGAAGAGGCTTTCTGCCGACGATCGAACCGATATTAATAATAATCCCCCTTTTCTTCTTAAGCATATCTGGGAGAACCAACCGAGTTAAATAAGTTAAAGAGACAATGTTAAGTTCCAGAAGCGAACGCACTCGTTCGAATGGACACTCTTCAAAAGGACCATAATCTCCACAGCCCGCATTGTTAATCAAAATGTCCACTTCTGTCTTTTCTGCAGCTAACCAATCAGTAAGAATTTCTCTCCCCTTTTGACAACTTAGATCAGCAGGAATAGAAAAAACTCGGATATGAGGCGACTGCTTTTGCAGTTCTTCAGTAAGAGCATGTAAACGCTCAGCTCTTCTAGAAGTGATCAAAAGCTGACTTACTTCCTGAGCAAGCTGACGAGCAAATTCAGAACCTAATCCAGAAGAAGCCCCAGTAACCAAGGCGGTCATTCCTCTGAAAGATTTCATAAGTGGTAGGAATTCAATTATTCAATATAATGAAGTTGATGAAGTAATATAAACCGGTCTCTTTCGCCTTTTAAAGGCACTTCGGAGATCAAGACAATTTTCTGACCACTCTCTATGCCTTTTGTTTTTAAAAATTTTTCGACCAATTCGATGCTCTCTTCCTGGCTTTTGGGGAAGACTACATAACAAGGTTCTACCCCATAATTTAAGGTGAGTTTTCGACACACTTCTTCATCTGGACAGAAAGCATAGATCACAGAGTATCGAGGTCTAAGCCCTGCGATTAAACTTGCTAAAAATCCAAAACGAGTGAACACGCATATAGCTGGAGCCCCAACATCATCAGCAAGATGAACGGCTGTTTTAGCTAATTTTTCTTCGTCTCCCAAAAGTTCAACAAGGGAAGCATATCCTGCCCCACCGCTTTTTTCAGTTCTCACAGCCACACGATCCAATATTTTAATGCATTCTACAGGATATCTCCCCGAAGCTGTTTCTCCTGATAGCATGAGACAATCAGCCTGTTCATAAACGGCATTGGCTATATCTGTAATTTCAGCACGGGTAGGTACAGGATTCATAATCATGCTTTCAAGAAGATGTGTGGCAACGATAACCGGTTTTCTCTTCTGTATGCAGGATTTAACGATCCGTCTTTGAATAATAGGCAGTTCTTCAAAAGGACATTCTATGCCCAAATCCCCGCGGGCAATCATAATGGCATCTGAAGAATCGATAATTTGGAAGAGGTTTTTAATGGCTAGCTGATCCTCTATTTTAGCAACAACTTTTCCGGAGGATCCTTTCGAAATGAGAATTTGACGTAACAAATCACAATCATTCGCTTCCCTAACAAAAGATAAGGCAAAGAAATCCATTCCACACTCGATTCCCAATTGGATATCCCTTAGATCTTTTTGAGTCAATGGTGGCAAATTAATCCGAACCCCAGGAATATTAATATGCCGTCTGCTTTTCATAACCCCTGGAGTCAACACTTCACAGCGCAAAAAATTCTTTTCTTTCGAGATTACTTTCATTTTAATATTTCCGTTATCCACCAGAACGACATCTCCAAGTTGGATATCATTGACAATGTCATCATAATTGACGGAAACGGAATGCTGATCCTCCACCTTTTCTCCTCGAACAGTAAAAGTAAAGATATCTCCTGGCTTCAATTGCATTTGATCGGGCAAATCACCCGTACGGATGGCTGGTCCTTGTGTATCTAGGAGCATACCAACATATTTTCCAAGCCTTCTTGAAAACTCCTGAATAAGAGCCGCCTTCTCTCTCACCCAATCAGGCTTCCCATGAGACATGTTGAAACGGAAAATATCGACTCCACTTTCTATCAAGGAAAAAATCGTTTCTCCTGATTCTGTGGCCGGTCCCAGAGTTGCTATTAATTTAGTTCGACGTTTCCAATTTTTAAATGGAATCATTCTTGTTGCCCCCTCTCTTGCTCATATAAAGTCATTTTACGCTTTAAGGTTCTATTTCAGGTTCTTGCCGTAGTCTGGAATCTAAGGAAGGGAAAGCCAGCTTAATATGAAGTTCTTTAAGTTGCTGAAAGTCTACCTCCGAAGGAGATTGAGTAAGGAGATCGACTCCATGCCGGTTTTTTGGAAAAGCTATTACATCTCTGATAGTTTCCGCTCCGCTCAGAAGCATAACAAACCTGTCTAGCCCTAAGGCTATCCCTCCATGAGGGGGAGCTCCATATTGAAAAGCTTTAAGGAGATGACCAAAAAGAAGCTTCTGCCGTTCTTTATCGATACCAAGAATTGAAAATATTTTCTCTTGAAGTTCTTTTTCATGAATCCGAATACTTCCTCCTCCAAGTTCCACACCGTTTAAGACGATATCATAAGCCAGCGCCCGAATCTCATCATATCTACCACTATCCAGTTTGCCTATATCTTCTTGACAGGGTCTAGTAAAAGGATGATGAACGCTATTCCATTTCTGTTCTAAAGGACTGTATTCAAAAAGAGGAAAATCTGTCACCCAAACAAATTTCCATTCATTGGATGGCACACTGCGGGTCATTTCTGCCAACTGCAATCTTACTTTTCCAAGCACTTGACAAGCCTGATCCCATGGACCAGCACTAAATAAAATCAAATCAGCGGGTTCTATACCAAGAACATTCTCTAGCTTTTTCCGCTCCTCCATAGAAAAGAACTTAACTATAGGTGATTTCCACTCTTTATCTTCAATTCGAATGTAAGCCAAGCCTTTTGCTCCCATTGACTTAGCCAATTCTTCTAATTCTGCGATCCCCGTAGGTCCAACCACTGGACTGGCCTGCTTAGCATTTAATGCTTTAATGACACCTCCTCTAGCAAGGACTTCACGAAAAATTTTAAACTCCGTATTCTCAAACACCTCTCCGACATCTTGTATTTGCCAAGCTATTCTCAGATCTGGCTTATCAGAACCGTAAAGATCCAAAGCTTGCTTGTAAGTAATACGAGCAAAAGGAAGAGAAAGTTCAATGCCAAGAACCTTTGAAAAAATCTGCTGGATCATTTCTTCAACCCACTGCAGAATGTCATCAACAACGACAAAAGAGGCTTCTATATCTATCTGGGTAAATTCAGGTTGCCTGTCAGAACGCAAATCTTCGTCTCGAAAACAGCGAGCAATTTGGAAATACTTATCAATGCCCGCCACCATCAAGAGTTGTTTATATTGTTGCGGAGCCTGAGGTAACGCGTAAAACTTACCAGGAGAGAGTCGGCTTGGTACCAAAAAATCTCTTGCTCCCTCTGGAGTACTCTTAGATAAAATAGGTGTCTCAATTTCTAGAAAACCTTTGCTTGTAAGATATTCCCTGACCACATAGGTCACTTGATGACGAAGTTTTAAAGAGTTTAGAAGTTTTTTCCTCCTTAAATCAAGAAAACGGAAGGATAGCCTTAATTCTTCATTTTCAATTGATTCGTCTAAGTTAAAAGGCAAGGGTAGCGAAGGGTTCAAAATTTCAAGATTTTCAGCTTCCAGTTCGATTTCTCCAGTAGGTATAGCTGCATTTTTGGTCCCCGCAGGTCTTTCTACCACTACTCCTACAACCTTGATTACAAACTCATCTTTAATTTGTTTTGCAGAGGCAAATAGGACAGGATCTTTGTCGGGATGAAAAACAACCTGCGTTACCCCTTCTCTGTCTCGAAGATCAACAAACAAAAGCCCCCCATGATCTCTTTTCGATTGTACCCAGCCACATAGACTTACCTTTTGCCCCACATCCTTTAAACCAAGCTCATGACATAAATGAGTCCTATATTGCTGAAAACTTTTTTTCATTTAAACCTCAATTTCATTCTCAAACAGGAAGTCTTCCAGCTGCCTGCAAGCTTCATTGCCACTGTATGCTCTACCGTCCTATTTCTTTCAAAACAATCCGGTGGCGATGAAAATCCTTTTAAAATAGTTCATTCCCCAAAAAAGAAAAGACAAAGGAAAAACTACCGAGCCCACATTTTACTCTTTTTTCTCTAGAAATCCAACCAATTGTTCTACCGGTATCACAAACTGCTTTCTTTCGTCCATATTCTTTAGTTCTACGAACCCTTCTGCGAGTTTTTCGGTCACAAAAAGCGCGAATCGGGCATTGAGGGATTGGGCTTGTGCCAGCTGCTTCTTCATCTTCAAGGGATGGAATGAAAACTCAACAGAAAAACCACTACTCCGTAACTGTTCGATCAACAGTAGCCCAAGAGGATTTTTTTTCCCTTCTGGAAAAACGACATACACATCAAGCCGTGGGAAAGAAGGCTCTAAAAGCTTTTTTTCTTTAAGAATTTCGCCTAGAACGACATCTCCCATTCCAAATCCTACCGCAGGAATATCTTCTCCTCCAAAGAGCTTAAGCAGATCATCATATCTTCCTCCTCCAGCGATAGCTCTAAATTTTCCAGCTTTATCAAAAATTTCATAGACGACTCCCGTATAATAGGCTAAACCTCGGACAATTCTAAGATCTATCTTAGCATATTCTTCAAGCTTTCTATGACGAAGCCCCTCTAAAACAACTTCAAATCTTTCCCAATAGCATGGCTTTTCAATTAACTCAAACACCTCTTGGGCTAACCCTCCTAACCGACGCTCAATCTCTTCTTTTGGATCTCTTTCGATCTTATCTATAGCTTGGAAAAACTGGTACCATTCTTCTATGGCCACTCCTTTTTTGGTTAAGAATTCAGACCAAAACTGCCGGTCACTTATCCGAACGATAAAATCTTCCTTGCCTAAGCCAAAAGAACGGAGAATGTCTATTGCAAGATTAATCAGCTCAATATCTGCTTCTAGATCAGCTTCTCCAATAATATCGCAATTAAGCTGGAAATGCTCTCTCAACCTCCCTTTTTGAGCGCGTTCGTAACGAAAAAGTTGGGGAATAGAAAACCATTTGATAGGCTTCTTATATTCCTTATAATGAGCCTCGATCATTCGGGCTAGGGTTGGCGTCATTTCAGGTCTTAATGCAACAATCCGATTGCCTTTATCCAAAAAATGATAAATTTGATTGAGTATCTCTTCTCCAGACTTTTTTTGATACAGTTCTAGAGACTCTAGTACCGGCCCTTCATACTCGACAAAATTGAAACGCCTGCAGATTTCTCTCCAGCGAGAAAATAGCAATTGTCTAAAAGCAAAGTCGGGAGGATAAAAATCACGAAATCCAGGGAGCGGCTGCATAAAACAAAATAGCTTAGAGGCAATAACTCAGTTTTTTTAAAAAAGAAAAGGCAAAATTATGTCTTTTTTTTCTTCTTTAATTCTTCTTCTTTAAGGAGATCTTTTGTAATCGCATTGAGAATGCCTTTAACTTCTTTTCCTGGTTTAAATCGAACCACAGCTCTTGGAGGTATAAGAATATCCCGCTCGGGGTTTCGTGGGTTGCGTCCTATTCTAGCTTTTCTTAAAGTAACTTCAAAAACCCCAAAATTGCGTAGTTCTATCGTCTCTTTTTTTTTGAAAACTTCCATAAAAACATCAAGGATCTCCTCAAAAACCTTTGCCACTTCTTGTTGTGGCAAACCTGTTTTCATCGAAACCTTGACGACTAAATCTCTTCTTGTTAAATTCCCCATATCATATTACTTTCTTCTTTTCCAGAGGATTTCCCTTCTTCTCCCTCTTTTAACTATGTGCCTAAAGTGATAATGATCAAAATAAAAGTTAACATATTTTCTTTTTTCTCAAGAATATTCCTAGAAAAAGTTTCATGAGGAAAAAAAACATACAATACGAACCAAACTATTTTATTATTAGAGTCAGATATGCCGAATCCTTTTTTTATTACTACTGCCATTGATTATGTCAATGGCTCCCCTCATTTAGGTCATGCCTATGAAAAAATATTGGCTGATGCTATTGCTAGGTATCATAGGAAGAAAGGAGATTCAGTTTTTTTCCTTACTGGTGTCGACGAACATGGCCAGAAAGTTCAGCGCTCGGCTGAAAAAGAAAATTTAAACGTTAAACATTTTTGCGACATCCAAACAGAAAAATTCGTCCAGCTTTGGAATCAATTGCATATTAGCTATGATGCTTTCGCCCGCACCACACATCCTTCCCACATTCAGTATGTCCGAGAGGCCTTACAAAAGCTAGCAGACAAAGGACTTATCTATTTTAAAGAACATGAAGGCTACTATAGCTTAAGGCAAGAGCAATTCGTTACTGAAAAAGATTTAGTCAACGGTCAATGGCCTGAAATCTATGGAGAAGTCATCAAAACCAAAGAACCAAATTATTTTTTCAAATTATCCCTTTTCGAAAATTGGCTAAAAGCTTATGTACACGCTCACGAAGAATGGCTCATCCCTAAATCTAAACGTAACGAGCTCTTAGGGGCTTTAGAAAAACCCCTTTCAGACTTATGCATATCCAGGCCAATCAGCAGACTTTCTTGGGGCATTCCGCTGCCTTTTGATGAAAACTACGTCACCTACGTCTGGTTTGATGCCTTATTAAACTATGTTTCTTTTGCCAGGGCAGGTAGCCATAACTGGTGGCCTGCTCAATTACACGTTATCGGAAAGGACATCCTGATTCCTGCACACACTATCTATTGGCCAGTCATGCTACAGGCTCTGGAATTAGAACAACCGCACCGCTTTTTAATCCATGGCTGGTGGATGAACCGCGGAGCAAAGATGAGCAAGTCATTAGGCAATTACATCGATCCTATCCCCTATATACAAATATATGGAGCCGATGCTCTTAGATATTACCTATTAAGAGAAATGGGCCTAGGGCAGGATGCCGATTTTACTGATGAAAAAATTGCTAGCCGATATGCAAGCGATCTCTGTAATGATTTGGGTAATCTTGTCCAAAGAATCACAGCAATGATCCATAAATATCGATCTGGTGTTATTCCCTCCTGTTCTGAAAAACTAATGGGAGAAAGAGAAAAAGATTTGCTCAATGGCATGCTATTAGAAAACTATTGCCTCTATTTCGAAAAGTACGATATTTCGATGGCTCTCCAGGAAGTCTGGCAACATATGAAAAAACTAAACCGGTATATCGATACGACCGCTCCCTGGACCCTAGCAAAAAACCCCAAGGAATCCCAGCAGCTAGACTGTATCCTTTTTGTCTGCTGCGCATGCCTTAAAAGATATGCTTTACTCATTGATCCAGTGATGCCAAAGACTAGTGATAAAATACTCTCGCTTTTAAATATTGGAAAAGAGAACGTCCCATTGTATCATGCTTTCTATTCCTTGGATTTGGCAGGGAAAACAATCCAGGCTCCTTTCCCTTTATTTCCAAGAATCCCACAGCAAGGAAATGAATAGCTACTTATTTATTTTAGTATTGCAGAACGGAGGAAATGATTTACTCTGAGCACAGAGAAGGATTGGCACTATGAATAAGAAAGGTGGCTGTTTTAGCGTGTTTTTAATTTTAATTTTATGCTTTAGCCTGCTTCTGAATCTTATTTTTCTATCCATTTTACAAACTAAAAAGGCACCCTCCGCTCCGCTCGCTCTTGAAGAAGAATTTGTGGGCGGTGATTTTGCCATGAAAGATGTTAAAATTGCCCTTATCCATCTTCGGGGGCTGATTAGTCAGGATGAAGGAGGAACATTTACTCAAAACGCTGTCGAAGACATGAAAGTGCAACTGAAGGCAGCCCGAGAAGATAAAAAAGTCAAAGGAATCATTATTGCCATTAATTCCCCTGGAGGAGAAGTTAATGCTAGCGATGTCATTTATCATGAAATCCGATTGACTCGTAATGTAAAACCCGTGGTGATCTATATGGAGTCCATGGCGGCTTCTGGGGGCTATTACTCGGCGGTTGGGGGCACCTATCTTATGGCTAATGATCTGACGATCACCGGCAGCATTGGAGTCATTATGGAATCCTTCCTCGTCAAAGATTTAATGGAAAAAGTCGGAATAAAAGCCCTCACATTTAAGTCAGGGAAAATGAAAGACCTGTTAAACCCGACTAGAGAAATGACCCCAGAAGAACAAGCTTTTGTCCAAGGATTAATCGATGAAACCTATAATAAGTTTGTATCCATAGTAGCCAAAGAAAGACATATGGATATTAATAAGCTGAAAAACAACCTTGCCGATGGAAGAATTTTTATGGGGCAAGATGCTTTAAAAAATGGGCTGATCGATGGCCTTGGGTATTTCGAAGATGCTTTTAACAAATGCAAGGAGCTTTCTAAAGTTCCATCTGCTCGGCTTATTCGTTATGTTCCTCCCTTTAAATTTTCTAATTTGTTTCGCCTTTTTTCCAAGGAAATGATCCCAAATATCAAACTGAGCCCCCAACCGTTCCAATGGCCAATATCTTCTGGACACCTATACTATCTTTATCCTCAAGCTTTTGGTTTGAATTAATAAAGGCTGAAAGCTTGTTTTTAACAAAGACTTGTGGAATGGTCACAGGAACTATTCCATTTGTATCTAGCGTTGGAATTTTCAAAAGGGTAGATAATTCAAGAAACTAGACTGCGTAGCTTGCTTTAGGCATAATGCTAGCAACAGAGAGTAGGATAGCAAAACGTGGATGAACTAACTCAAAGACTCATTGCTCATTATAAGCCGCTGATCCTTGGCTTCTTATTGCTTACCCTTCTGGCGGATCTAGCAATGGGGGTTTTTCTTTACCGGTGGAAAAAAACCGATTTTGCTCCCTTTAGAGAATTTCTTCCCATTCCTTTTAGCTGGTTGGAACTTGTTGCCGTATGTCTCTTTCTTTTCACAGGCATCTTGCTTGGTGTCGCTGCTGGATTAAGCATTTTTTCTATTATTCTTATTGTTATTTTGGTCCGATTTCATGGGTATACTCTTTCTGACTTCTTAGGGCTCTCTCAGTTTAATCCATGGGAAATTGCCATCCTCAGTTTTTGGATATGTCTTTCCGCCTACCTGCCCCTTCAAATGATTGCCGGACTCAGTGAGAATATTGGGAAAGCACTCCATCTTCCCGTTCCAAGACAGCCCGCAGTCGATCTTTTCTTACATGCCTCAAAGCCCAGTGAAATTGCTGTTCTTTTAGCTTTAATTCTTGTGGCTGCTCCTATTGGAGAAGAGCTTCTTTTCAGAGGATTTCTTTATCAATTTTTTAGAAGTCACCTTACAAAAAGAAGCGCCATCGTACTGAGCGGGCTTATCTTTGCTTTACTCCACATTCATTGGATTACTTTTCTCCCCCTTTTTATCTTTGGCATGATATTAGCAGCTGTTTATGAATTTAGCGGTTGTTTGATCCTTTCTATGGCCATTCATTTTTGGTTCAATGGTTTTACAGCATGCCTTCTTCTTTTAGCAAAATTCGGTTAAAGAAACTATTGACTCTTTAGAACCCGATTATGACATTTCTAAGAAATTAAAGCTAAAATCCTATTACTTTTGGGAATCAATAGTGCAAAGTAAGAAAACCAACATCCCATTTTCTTTAACAACGGAATCTCTCGTTTCTGATCTCAGCGAAGAGCAGCTCATCAATCTTCTCGTTGAAGGGTGGGCAAAAAGCAAAAGAGAAGTTATAGCTTCCCTAGGAGAAGACTGTGCAGTAATCCAATCAGAAAAAAAAGAGCTCTATTATCTTTTCAAAATGGATGCCACTGTAGAAAATGTACACTTTGATCCATCAACTCCTCCAGAATGGGTTGGACGAAAAGCGCTTGCAAGGGCTCTCTCTGATATCGCCTCTATGGGCGGAGAACCGCTCTATGGCCTCATCGGCCTTGGAGTGAATAGAACAGAGAAAGTAGAAAAAATAAAACAACTTTATAAGGGATTGACTGAATTGGCTCGTGCTATCGGAATGGATCTTATTGGAGGAGAAACCACTGAGTCAAACCAACTTTTTATTGTAGTAACGGTATGGGGAAAAACCGATGGCTATAAGCCAATATTGAGATCAGGAGCAGAAGATGGAGACTCTTTGTTTGTTACAGGAGTTCTTGGAGGCAGTTATGATTCTGGGCACCATCTATTCTTTATCCCCAGAATAAAAGAAGGCCAATGGCTTGCCAAAGGCCAATGGGCAAAGGCAATGATCGATCTAAGTGATGGTTTGGCCACCGATTTACCAAGGATGGCAAAAGCTTCCAATGTTGGCTTTGAAATCGATTATGAGGCAATTCCAGCGCGAAAAAATTATGGCCTGCACAACGCCTTAACTGATGGAGAGGATTATGAATTGCTTTTTTCTGTCGCAAAAGAAAAAGAAATAGATCTTCTAAAACATTGGCCTTTTGAGGTTCCTATAAAAAAAATTGGAACTTTTAGCAAAAATGGAAAAATGGAATTTCAGGATGGATACAGAGGCTTCGATCATTTCCAAAAGTCCAGAGGAGACTATTAATTTTGCCAAAGAACTGGTAAAACCCTGCCAGGGGGGAGAAGTGTTTGCATTGATCGGCGAGTTAGGATCAGGTAAGACCCAACTTGTCAAAGGTGCTGCCCTTGCTTTAGGTTTTAAAGGCGAAGTAACGAGTCCTACCTTTAGTTTAGTCCACTGTTATGAAGGAGAAAAGTTCGATATTTTTCATATTGACTTGTACAGAGTAGAAAACGTGGATTCTACCTTATCTCATTATTTGGAAGAAATCTTGTATGCGGAAGCTATTTGTTTTGTAGAATGGCCCCAAAAAATAGAAAAACTCTTACCTCCTTGGACCCAGTATTGGGAAATTACAATCATTGCTCAAAATGAAAGAAAAATTAAACGCATTCGTTGATCCCTCAGTTGTTATGTGAGAACATCCCTATCCCTTCATATAAATTTATGATCCTTTCGATTGATACCTCTTCAGAAATAGGCAGCGTGGCTTTGGCAGAAAATCACCATGTTGTCTGGCGTTCTTATTTTAAGGGCAAACGTCATTTTTCTTCCCTATTTGATTGTCTGGAAAAATTAAATTTGGCCTCTTTGAAGATCGAAAAGATCTTTGTTGGAACAGGACCAGGATCTTTTTCCTCTATCCGGGTAGGCATTGCAGCCGCACAAGGAATTAGTATAGCCAAAAACGCCTCCATTCTTTCCATTCCAAGCATATGGTCAATAGGCCTTCAATTTTCTCATATTCCTTCCTTAGGAATATTTTCTGATGCTAGGCGAGGCGAACTTTTTTGTTCCCTCTTTTCTTATGGTAAACTCGTCAAAGGCCCTTATCTTATTGAGCGACAAAAACTGACAGAAATAATCAAAACGCTAGATTTAGCAGTTAGTCCAGAAGCCCTACATGACACCATGACTCAAGCTTTTCCAAGAGCCGAAGACTTTTTTCTACTTCCAGAAACCTGTCCTCCATTCGATAACACCCCTTTTCCAGAACCTATCTATTTAAGAGGCCCTGTTTAATAATAAAATGAGCTATAAGAATAACTATTCTTTTATTTCGTCAGCGCCCCTGCCCCGTAGTTGGGTAGAAATTGATGGGCAGGCTTTGCGCTTTAATATCCGGGTGGCAAGAAACAGGATTCCCAAAAAAACAAAAATTATTGCTGTGGTTAAGTCGGATGCCTATGGGCATGGCCTTGTTCCTATATCCAGAGAACTTGTGCAATCTGGGATCGAAGTTCTTGGAATCAACAACGTCGATGAGGTTATCGAACTGAGAAATGCCGGTATTCAAAATCCTTTATTAATCTTATGTCCTATATTGCCTCCTGAAGCTCCACTTGTGATCGCCAATAATGCCTGGGTAGTTGTCTCTTCCTTCAATGAGGCAAAATGGCTCAATAATGCAGCAGAACATTTAGGCAAAAAGGCAATTATCCATCTTAAAATAGATACGGGAATGGGAAGACTTGGGTTTAGCCCTTCAAATTTTGTTAAAGAGATGGAAAAAATAAAAAAACTTTCTTCTGTCTGTATCGGTGCAGTGTGTACTCATTTTGCCCAGGCAGATACGGATCTAGAAGCGACTGAGAAGCAGTGGCTTGAGCTATTAAAATTAAAGGAGTATTTCAAAGGCCTTCCCATTCATGTTGCTAATAGTGCGGCTCTATGGCGGAAAAGTGTTTATGCTTGCGATTATGTCCGTATTGGTCTTGCCCTTTATGGACTAGCCCCCATGTCATTCTTACGAAGACTTCTTAGACCAATTATGAGCTGGAAATGCAAAGTCGTGCTTATAAAAGAGCTTCCCAAAAACCATCCAATCAGCTATGGATCAACTTACAGGCTTAAAAAACCTTCTAAGATCGCCGTGCTTTCCATCGGTTATGGCGATGGCTATCTCCGCTCCCTTTCTAACAAAGCCTTTGTGCTTATCAAAGGAAAAAGATGTCCAGTCCGTGGAGCGGTTACAATGAACCAGATCATGGTGGATATCAGCGAACTGCCTTCATGTAAAATTGGAGAGGAGGCGATATTGATCGGTACACAAGGCAAAGAATCCATTAATGCTGACGAGCTAGCCAAGCTTGCCGGAACAATTTCCTATGAAATCCTCACTAATATCCATTCAAACATTCCAAGACAGTATCGGCATTTTCTTTCCCGCTCCAATGCTTCCCTGCATTATTACGAATGAATCGACCGCTTATAGGCATCAAGAGCTGCCTCACGAAGTACTTCAGAAAGCGTAGGATGCGCTAATGGCAGGCCTACGAAATCCACTCCGTTCACCTTTCTTAAAAACAATGGGGTCGACATTGAAATGAGCTCGGAAATAACAGGCCCCACTCCATGGATTCCCAAAATCTTATCATTTTTGGCATCCACCAAAATTTTTACAAATCCTTCACCGACATCTCCAGCCAATGCCCTTCCATTAATAGAGAACTTCGATAAACCCTTTTTATAGTCTCTTTTAGCCGCTTGCAATTCTTCTTCTGTAAAGCCAATTCCTCCTGCCTCAGGAGAGGTATAAATAATAGAGGGGATGAGCGCATAGTTCAGTTGTGGGAATCGACGTCCAGCAATGATTTCAGCGACCGCTATTCCTTCTAGTTGCGCTCTATGAGCAAGCATCGGTCCTTCCACTAGATCGCCAATAGCATAGATATGGGCAAAATTGGTTTGCCACCATGCATTTACCTCTACACTGCCTTTCTTTGTGGTACTGATGCCTATTTGTTGCAAATTCAATCCATGAGTATAAGGAACTCTCCCTACGGCTACGAGCACTTTTTCCACACTGAGCGAGTAGGTCTTGGGTCCTGAAACTAATTCAAGGATGACTTCGTTTGTATTGCTCGTTGCAGAGATGATTTTGGTATTGAGAAAAAATTCTATTCCTTGATTTCGAAGAAAGGTTTCTAAAGTGCTGGATACGGAATGATCCATCAATGGACAAATTCTTGGCAAAAGCTCTATCACGTAAACCTTGGTTCCCAGTCTACTCCACACAGATCCTAGCTCCAGTCCGACTGCTCCAGCACCAATAACCGCCATGCTTCTGGGAACAGAACTAAACTGAAGAGCCGAGGTGCTATCCACGATCTGATCGTTAAAGGGAGGCAAAAAAGACAGAGAAGCTGGTGCACTACCAGAAGCAAGGATAATATTTTTAGCTTTAATTTTACGTTCCCCTCCATTTTCTTCGGCTATGAGGACCGTTTGAGGATCTACAAGCGATCCCATCCCATGAAATACTTCAATCCCGTTTTTCTTCATGAGAAAATCCACTCCCTTGACCAGTTTGTGGACGACTTGGTCTTTTTTCTTCATGAGCTTATCGAGATCGAAGCGGAGATTTTCCACAAGCAATCCATTTTCGGCAAACTTTGTCTTGGCAAAATAGTAATATTCAGAAAGAGAAAGGAGGGCTTTACTTGGAATACATCCCACATTCAGGCAGGTACCTCCAAGGGTCTTGTCTTTTTCAATAATTGCCACATTCAAGCCAAGCTGAGCTGCTCGAATGGCGGCTACATAGCCACCGGGACCAGATCCAATGATGCCTACATCAAACGTATCCATTCTTTTCTTTTTGCTTTCTATAATACCAACATTTACACTTCCAAAAGAACAGAGGCGGGTTGTTCGATAAACTCTTTAACAAGGACCAAAAAACTGACAGCTTCTTTTCCATCAATCACTCGATGATCGTAGGTAAGAGCAAGGTACATAACGGGCCTGATTTCCACTTTCCCATTGATTGCTACAGGCCTTTCTTTAATCGCATGCATTCCAAGAATGCCACTTTGAGGTGGATTCAGTATAGGCGTAGAAAGCATAGAGCCAAAGACACCGCCATTGGTTATCGTAAAGACTCCTCCTTCAATGTCTTCGAGGGTAATTTTCCCACCTCTGGCTTTTATAGCTAGTTCTTGAATCGTCTTTTCAATCTGGGCAAAACTTAGATTTTCAGCGCTACGAATCACTGGTACGATTAATCCTTTTTCTGTTGCAACAGCTATCCCCAGATCCAAAGTGGAAGGATAAACGAGTTCATCCTCTTCAATCCGCGCACCGACCTCTGGTATTTTTTTCAAAGCCTCCACTACCGCTCGGACAAAAAAGGACATCAGCCCCAGTTTGACTCCATATTTCTCTTCGAATCTCTTCCCATAATTTTTTCTTAATTCTAGCACCGTACTCATATCGACTTCATTAAACGTTGTTAAATGAGCGGTGCCAATATGAGCTTCCAGCAAACGCTGAGCAATCTTCTTTCGAATAGGACTCAGTGGTTTTCTTTTTTCTTGAGGACCTAGAGCAAAAGCCTCGACTTCTTTTGCCTCTTCTTTTTCTTCTTTTTCTTCCTCCATCAATTGTAGCGCTTCCTCTTTGGTTATCCTCCCAGGGCGCCTCAGGGGAGCTTCTACAGAAGCCTTTTCTTCCTCCTCTTCCTTTTTTACTGGCTCTATCAATTCTTTCTGCGGTTCCAAAACTGTTTTTTCCTCTTTTTCTTCTTCTTCTTTGATACTTGCACTAGGCTCCTGCTCCATCTTTCCCGAAGGCAATTCTTCTAATTGAGCGATGGTTTGCCCTACCTTCACCTCTGAGCCTTCTTTGACAAGAATATGCAATATTCCTTCTTTCTCAGCATAAATTTCCGTAGTGATCTTCTCGGTTTCAATTTCACACAAGGCATCTCCAGATTGCACTCTTTCCCCTTCTTTTTTAAGCCATTTGCCAATCAATCCAGATTCAATCGATTCACCAACAGAAGGCATTTTTATATCCATTGCGACCTAGCTCCTGGGTTAAAAATAAATTTACATAAGGGTTATCTGCCAAAGGCATCTGAAAGAAGCTTTTGCTGTTCAAGCCGATGGTAAGCCATTGAACCAGTCGCCGTGCTGGCTGAAGCCTCCCTACCAGCATAAAGGACAGGAAGAGAAAACATATCGTTAAGTTTAGGGAACATATAACTCCAAGCACCCATGTTTTTTGGCTCCTCTTGACACCAAACAAGGGACTGGGGCTGATACCTTAAGACAATCTCTTTGAGCTTCTTCTCATGCAGGGGATATAGCTGTTCGATTCGAACAATGGGAATATCCATCCTTCCAATCCGGCTTCTGTAGTCTATAAGATCATAATAGACCTTTCCAGTGCACAAGATAACTTTTGAGCTTGGTTGATTGACCTGAGGATCTGCCAAGACCTCTTCGAAAGCCCCTTGAACAAATTCTGGAATGGACGAGGCACATTGCGGGTTGCGTAGAAGGCTTTTATGGGTGAAAAGGATTAAGGGCTTAGAAAATCCTCGCAAAACCTGTCTTCTTAAGATATGAAAATAATTGGCTGGGGTAGTGCAGTTAGCCACAACGATATTATCTTCAGCACAAGCTTGAAGGAATCTTTCCACCCGTGCACTAGAATGCTCAGGACCCTGCCCTTCATATCCATGCGGCAATAGCAACACAATGTTCGATGTAACGCCCCATTTCGATTCAGAGCTAACGAGGTATAGATCTATAATAACCTGAGCCCCGTTAGCAAAATCACCGTATTGAGCTTCCCAAATAATTAAGGCCTCAGGATAATCTAGAGAATAGCCATAATCGAAACCTAAAACAGCATATTCGGAAAGGGGACTGTTATAGATACAAAATATCGCCTGGTTGGGATGGATATTCGCTAAGGGAACATATTTCTTAGAGACTTTTGTATCATAAAGTACCGCATGCCTTTGACTGAAAGTCCCACGCCGACTGTCTTGACCGGATAGTCTAACTGGAATTCCCTCGTAGAGAAGGGTGCCAAAAGCCATGGTTTCAGCAAAAGCTAGAAGGATTGGCTGTTTTCCTTCTACCATGGCTTTCCTTTCTTCAAGGATCTTCCGGATTTTAGGATTAAGATTGAAATCAGGAGGCTCCCTCACCAATGCATGGCCCACATAAAGGAATTCTTCCAAAGGAACGGCTGTTTTCACTGGATCAAAAATCCTGGGACATGCTAACCTAGGCCTCAAGGTGGGAGGGTTTTCTTGTTTAATCCATTCCTTCGATTCCTCCATTTTTTGGTTCAACTCAGCAACAAATATTTTTCGGTATTCATTTGCTTCTTCTCTTGTCATCTCTCCTGATTTTATCAACTGATCCAAGAAAACATCACTGATATTGGGATGCTGTGCTATTGCCTTATAAAGAAGAGGTTGAGTAAAGCTAGGTTCGTCCCCCTCATTATGTCCATACTTTCTATATCCCACAAGATCAACTACCACATCCTGACCAAAAACTTGTCTATACTCTAAAGCTAGCAGTACAGCAAATACAGCTGCCAACGGATCATCACTGTTGACATGAAAAATAGGAACTCCTAACATCAAGGCTACTGCCGTACAATGATGCGTGGATCGCCCATCCTGAGGAACCGTTGTAAAACCAATCTGATTGTTGACAATAATATGCAGAGTACCACCAGTTGTATACCCCTCAAGCCTGGAAAGATTCAAAGTTTCCTGCACAACGCCTTGCCCCATAAATGAGGCATCACCATGAATAAGCAGAGGCAAAACTTTTTTCCTCTGCTCTGTATCTTTTAGTCTTCTTTCCCATGCCCTGGCTTTGCCTTCCACCACAGGATTAACAGCTTCCAAATGGCTTGGGTTAGGCGTTAGCCCTACTGTTACAATAGAACCAGATTTAGTTTTCAGAGCTGCTTCAAACCCTAAATGATACCGAACATCCCCATTACCCAATACCCCTTCTGGAATATAATTTTCAGAAAATTCATCAAAGATGACCTTGTAATCCTGCTGCAAAACATTGGCAACAAAATTAAGCCTTCCTCGATGCGCCATTCCGACAACAAGCCGATCAATCCCATGGGCCGGACAGGCTTCTATAAGAGCATCCATCATAGGAATGAGCGTACAACTTCCTTCCAAAGAAAATCTTTTCTGTCCAACGTAACGTGTATGTAAAAACGCTTCAAAAAGTTCAGCCTTCAACAGGTCATAAAGAATCTGTTTTTTATGTTCTTTCGAAAAACCAGCATAAAAAGATTTTCCTTCAATCCGTTGGGATATCCATTTTCTTTGCACAAAAGAATCCATGTGCATAAACTCAACAGCCAACGTAGAACAATAAGATTTTTTAAGAATCTCTAATATCTCCCGTAAAGTTTTCCGCCCCCCTCCAGCCAGATCTCCAGAATCAAAGTAGCTCTCAAGGTCTTTTTGATTTAACCCAAATCTTTCTAGCTTCAATTCATCATATTCATATTGATTGAATCCCAACGGATCAAGATTGGCTATATAATGCCCAAGGGTGCGATAGGCATGAATAAGTTCATAAACGGCACGTTGTTTTTTTAAATCATCGGCTATAGCTCGCCTTTCAACTTTCTTTCCCAGCTGACCATTTTTTAAGGATTCATATCCGAACTCAAACCCTTCAAAAAAAGCGCTCCAATCAGCAGAGACAGAAGCCGGATCTTTCTTCCAGCGTTGGTAATATTCCTCAAGTAAAGCAAGATTTTCGATTCCAATGGATTTCCTGTTTGACATAACCATGGAAGAAGCGGAAAGAGAAGGCTTTTGTCTCATACTGTAAGAAAAACAAATTTTACGGATGGCCTAAGATCAATATTTATAAAACTTATATTCTTTAGTAAACAAAAAAAGAAAGAAAAATAAATATTATATATAAATATTTTTGATTTTTCTAAATTCTTCAGCTTTTTCTTTCATCCCCTCTAAAAAGGCATCGTCTGTCGTCAGCTTATTTTTTTCCGCGTATTTTAAGACTTCTTCGGTGATTTTCATTGAACAGAACTTAGGTCCACACATCGAACAAAAATGGGCATGCTTGGCCGCTGGCTGAGGTAAATTTTCATCATGGAAAAGCCGAGCTGTTGGAGGATCAAGACTTAAATTAAATTGATCTTCCCATTGGAAATGAAACCTAGCATAGCTCAAAAAGTTATCCTGTAACTGAGCCCCTGGAAACCCTTTTGCCAGATCAGCAGCATGAGCCGCAATCTTATAAGCTATGACCCCAGTTTTTACATCCTCAAGATTAGGCAACCCTAGGTGTTCTTTAGGCGTGACATAGCATAACATCGCACAGCCAAACCAGCCGATCATGGCAGCTCCAATGGCACTTGTAATATGGTCATAACCAGGCGCAATATCCGTAGTCAATGGTCCAAGGGTATAAAAGGGAGCCTCAAAACAATGCTTCAGCTCTAAATCCATGTTTTCTTTAATCAATTGCATAGGAATATGCCCAGGTCCCTCAATCATCACTTGCACATCATGTTCCCACGCCTTTTTAGTCAGTTCGCCAAGGGTAAAAAGCTCACTAAGCTGAGCCGCATCATTAGCATCCGCAATGGCTCCTGGTCTTAACCCATCTCCTAGCGACACACTGATGTCGTAGCTCCTTAAAATTTCACAAATTTCATCAAAATGCGTATAGAGAAAATTTTCTTGATGATGGGCTAAACACCACTTAGCCATGATGGAACCTCCCCTACTAACAATGCCACAGAGCCGATTGGCTGTATAAGGGATATATCGCAAAAGGACTCCAGCATGTATGGTGAAATAATCTACTCCCTGTTCGGCCTGTTCGATCAGAGTATCTCTATAGATTTCCCAACTCAATTCCTCAGGAATCCCCCCAACCTTCTCTAACGCTTGATAGATGGGAACAGTCCCTATAGGCACAGGGCTTGAACGAATAATTAGTTCACGAATTTCATGAATGTTTTTTCCGGTAGAAAGATCCATGACCGTATCGGCTCCCCAAAGAATAGCCCAAACCAGTTTTGCTACCTCTTCATCCATCGATGAGCTAATTGCAGAGTTTCCAATGTTCGCATTTATTTTGACTCTAAAGTTACGGCCAATAATCATCGGCTCCAGCTCTGGATGGTTAATATTAGAGGGGATAATCGCTCTACCCGAGGCAACTTCTTTCCTTACAAATTCTGGAGTTATCTCTTCTGGCAACGATGCTCCCCAGGCCAATCCCGAGTGCTGGCTATAAAGTGGGCCTTTGCCTTGGCGAAGAGAGGAACCTTTCCTACCTAAATTCTCTCTTATGGCTACGAACTCCATCTCTGGAGTAATAATGCCTTTTTTGGCATAATGCAGTTGGGTAACCCTTCTTCCAGCTTTGGCACGTAAAGGCAGACGCTTTTTTAACAAAGGAAGCTTTTGAGCACCATTTTTCAAAAGAATAGCGGCTTTATCTTTGACCGATACCCATCCATTGTCTTCAGGTTTAATGGGCCTGCCTTCGTAAGGTTCACAATCTCCTCTTTGTTCTATCCACTCGGCTCGCAAGGGGAAAAGCCCACTGCCTATTTCTACCCCAGCAAAAGGATCTGTATAAGGTCCAGAAGTATCGTAAGCATAAAAAAATGAATGATCTGTTGCTTCCCCAGAACCATTATGAGCAACCTTTATTTGTCTAAAGGGAACGTTTACCCCTCTATTTTCCCCTTGGATATATACCTTTTTGGAATTTGGGAAAAAAGACAAAAGGAAGGAAGAAAGTTCTTTTCCTTTTGAAACAATATCTAAATACGTCAGTCGACTACTGTTTTGAGCCATTGTTGCTTCCTCCTTTCAGAGGACAGCCGAACAGGAGATAAGAGCATAAGAACAGTGCATATCCTTTCCCTCCGCCGGCATTATCCGGATCAGGTTCATAGGGTCGTTCTCCTCAATCATTAGAGAAGAACCTCTCAGCCATTAGGCTCCCCATGGATCACTTAATACTTATAACTAAAAAAAGCCTATTTATCAACTGCTATTCCTCTATGATTATCTTTTTTGGTATAGTCAGTTAATTCTTCTTTTTTTAAGTTTCTAGCTCTTTTTCCACACAAGCATAAGCAGCATGATTATGAATGCTTTCCATATTCTCGGCTTCTACGCGGTACCAGAGTATATCTTGATTGGCATTGAGCCTAAGAGCCACATTCCTCACTAAGTCTTCTACAAATACAGGATTATCGAAAGCCAATTCGGTAACATACTTTTCATCGGGTCTTTTAAGAAGAGAATAAATCGGACTACTGGCCGAGGCTTCAACAAGCTCAATGATGTCTTCAATCCAGATCGTTTGGACAAATCTTATGGCTACCGACACATACCCTCTTTGGTTATGAGCTCCCCGATCGCTTATTGCTTTTGAACAAGGACACAATGTGGTCACAGGCACAGTAACCCACATAACAAAATCCGTCTCATCAAGATAGGCCGCTGCTTCAAATCTTACCTGATAATCGACAAGGCCTTTTGAACCAGTCACTGGAGCATTTTTTTCAATGAAATAAGGAAATTCCATGATTACATGGGCAGTTTCCGCATGTAATTTCTTCTGGAGTTCATGGACGATCGAAAAAACATTACAGACATGTACCATCCGACCATGCGCATTGAGCACCTCCACAAATCTGCTCATGTGTGTGCCCTTAAAATGATGCGGAAGATCCACAAGAAGGGATACGGTAGCCACTGTATGTTGGCTTTCGAAATTTTTGTCGCGTACTTCTATAGGATACCTCAGACCTTTAACTCCTACTCGGTGTATTTTGATTTTTCTATGATCCTGTTGGCTTTGACAATCAGCTAAAGAAGCAGATAAGGAATTTTTCATAAGAGTAGAAACGTTAGGCATTTGGAAAAGTATACTTTTTAGATAGACAAGGCAA
Source organism: Candidatus Methylacidiphilum fumarolicum (assembly GCF_949774925.1). Taxonomy (GTDB): domain Bacteria; phylum Verrucomicrobiota; class Verrucomicrobiia; order Methylacidiphilales; family Methylacidiphilaceae; genus Methylacidiphilum; species Methylacidiphilum fumarolicum. The sequence goes on along the minus strand of NZ_OX458932.1, from coordinate 73,245 downwards.
TACTATTTTTATTCGAACAGAAAGATTGAAAATGTCCTTATTTTTGGACAATTTTTTTTAGACAAATCACTAAAAAAAAATACATTCTTAATTCCCGAGGGCAGATAGCTCAACGGTAGAGCAGGTGCCTTTTAAGCACTTGGTTCAGGGTTCGAATCCCTGTCTGCCCACAAGTTTAGTTCTTCTGGTCATATAGCTGCAAAACCATTTTTTGGAAATTCAATAGCACCTTGTATCTAGAAAAGAGCCTATTTCCAATTATGCCGCCTATAGGTATTTCTTCTCTTTCTTCTAGATCCGATGGAAGTTGAGTAAAAGTTTCGCTTATTTTCTTGATTGCTACTGGTCCAAACCTCAATGAGCTTCTAGCAGTTCCTGAAAACCCAAAAAATATATTCCTATATTTTTGATTAAATTCCAATGGATACCCTCCAGACCCAGTGTCATAAATAAAAAAAATTTCCTTCGACTGCATGCTTCCTTTTACTAGCAGAAGTCCTTGAGGGCTAAACAAAAAAGGAATTTCAGCCAATAATTTTGACCCAGAAAGAAAGGCAGCCTCTAGCTCCATAGCTTTTTTTGAAATGACAATCTTCTTTGTTTGATAATCAATGAGTATATTGAATCTTGAAAGCAAATCTGTTCCTAATACCCCATGAAAGCAATTCTTAGCATCAAAGGAAAGTGGCTTTAGCTTTTCAATGAGTATTACCGGAACATTTTTAATTGCCAAAGAACCAATGCGTAAAATGGGGAGAGTACTCAAAGCTCCCTGAATCCTTTCTCCATTGCTTAAAACCAATTCCGATGCACCCCGTTCTTTTAGTCCAAGAGCTTCTGCCACTTGTTTATCCACAATAGATGTCGAAGCTCCTGTATCGATAAGAAAAGCAAAAAAATGGCCGTCAATTTCTATGGGAACGACTGGATAAGAGGTGCTAAGCATTGGACAGGTTGCATTTTGAAAAGGATTCGAACACTCAAAAGGCTGCTTTATCGTCAAATAAAAACGGGCCAGATCGTTCAAATGGGCTTGGTACATCCAGAAGATTACTCCCCTTCTATCGTTTTCCCGAAGAGAGGCTATGGCCAAAAGTTCACAAAGCTTTGCATCCTCTGGAGAGAGGGAATAACACATTTGAAAAAATTTTCTGGCTTCACTATTCCGATTTCGATAAAGAGCTAAAAATCCTCGGGCTTTATAAGCCTTTAGAAGCTCTTTTTTGCTGGCTAAAGACTTATATTGTTCTTGATTTACTCGCAGGTTTTTACAAAAGGAATTTTGAGAGAAGGAAATCTTGAAAAGAAGAATAACAATCCCTACCTTTGTCATAACCTTCCAGGAAAATAAAACCTTTCTTGAAAATGTATTGCTATTGGGACGATAAAGCTCTTTCTTATTGTTCTTTGCATGCAAAATCGATCTTTTCGATCGATACGCTTTAAGGCCGGGTAGTTTTATATGAAAAAAGACCATGATACCTATCAGTGGGCTGCTCTTTTTGATTGGGACGGCGTCATTGTCGATTCAGTCAAACAGCATGAACAAAGTTGGCGCATGCTTGCAGCCGAACAACACAAAGAAGTGGAACAAGATTTTATGAACAAAACATTCGGAATGAAAAATGAAAAAATCATTTCCGAGTTTCTTGGCTGGACTCAAAATCCCGAAGAAATTATGCAACTTTCAAAGAGAAAGGAAGAACTTTATAAAAAAATTGTACAGGAAGAAGGCCTTTGTCTTATTGATGGACTCAAAGAGTTTCTGGATTGTTTAAAACAGAAACATATTCCCATGGCTATTTGTTCTTCGACAACAAAAACCAACATCTTCTTCGTGTTAGAAAAATTAGGAATCAAAGAGTATTTTTCCGTTATAGTAGGCGCTGAAGACGTCAGGGAAGGCAAACCACATCCTGCTCCTTATCTAGTAACAGCTAAAAAATTGGGCTATGTGCCCAGCTGCTGCGTAGTGTTCGAAGATGCCCCTGCAGGAGTTGAATCTGCAAAAAAGGCTGGTATGAAAGTGATCGCTTTGACCACTACAAGACCTAAAAACAACTTAGAAAATGCAGACCTAGTAATTTCTAGCTGGAAAGAATTGTCTTTAGAAACAATCGATGTTCTTTTTAATGCTGTCTCTCAGCAATAGAAGGAGACAACCATCTTTTTGTTTCATTCATCCTTGTGAAAAAAATATTAATAATTCTATTTATTCTTTTCTTAAGCTTTTATCGCATTGGGAATGCCGCAGAGGGAATCTGGATAGATCTAAAGAGTGGAGCAATTGTAAGTCAAAAAGAACTACTAGAAGATCTTTCCAAGGCTCGAATTATCTATTTGGGCGAAGTACACACGCTTCATAGCCATCATAAAGCCCAATTTGAACTTTTAAAACTTCTATACAACAGACACATTCCTCTGGCTTTGGCATTGGAATCCCTCGAAGCCAAAGACCAAAAGATAATCGACCAGTTTATAAATGGTCAGCTTTCTTTCAAACAATTTTCAGAAGCCATTCAATGGAAAAAGAAATGGCCTAACTACTTGGATTACAAACCACTTTGCCTTTTTGCTCAAAAACATCACATCCCCTTGATCGGTATAGACACGCCTCATTCTATTGTTTCAAACGTAGCAAGGAAGGGCTATAACTCCATAACAAAAAAAGAAAAAGCCGAGTTCCCATTGGCCACCATAACACCGTTATATAGGAGATTTTTAACCCCCTATCTTTCGGTCCATGCTTTTATGGATAAAAAAAGGATTGCCTTGGCTATAGAAGCACAAAGACTAAGGGAAAGTTCTATGGCAAAGCACATCCTAAGCTTTTTAAATTCTCCTCTTGGTTCTCAAAGAACCATCTGTGTCGTTACAGGAGAGATCCACGTCCGTTATGGTCTTGGCATTCCCCAATTGACACAGCCTTTTGCTCAAAGAATCCTCCTCTTTGGTTCAAAAGAGCCCCTACATCTCTCTAAAAGAGAAAAGCAAATAAGTAAACAATTAGTGTTAGATCACCAGAGCTTTTCTTTTATTCCCTCCACCGTAGCCGATTATTTTGAAGTCTTAGCGTTTTAATCAGATAAAACACGCTGCAAACCTTTCCCAGAAAGGAGAGGAGAAAGAGCGTCATTCTGGTGTTCTCTGACTTTTGATATACTCTCGGATAAAGGACAGAGGAGCGCCTCAACAGCTCCCGACGAAATAATTTGGGGATCAGAGGCCGTCCTAAGAGCTTTCGGCGAATCTGCCAAGAGAATTTCTTTCGAATCAGGCCGCTGGAGACGCCTTTTTAAGACTCATCACCAGCATGGATATAGTCCCTTTGGGTGGATAGATCCCCAAAATGGGCCCGAGGTCTTCTCCCCATCACATTCCAACCATTCGGATTCAAAATCTTGAGAGACAAAGTTCATAAACTTGCGCAGCTCTTCCAAAATCTCTTTGGGGAACATTCCGCACCGATATTGAGGAACAAAGACCAAATGGACTAAAAGATTATATACTCAATGTGTCGATCTGGAGGGCTTTCGTTTGACTTTGTCATAGACCAAGTAGAGACTAAAAAAATTGAAAATTCTCAAGTCATTTCGATTCCGTTTGGATCCCCATCACAGAATAAGACCTGCGCCCTTGCCCCGTTACCGGCTGATGAGTGTAGTGGGGCTGGATCAAAGCACTGGTCTTGCAAAAGAGAGGGCTAGTGGCAGACTACCCATCTCTCTTGTATTATGAGCTTGCCTGACTCCTAACACTCTAGAGATTCAGTAAGGAATATCCTGTTTATCCAACGCCTCTGTGTCCCCTTTACAATGGACGCTCAAGTTTTTGGATCGGACATTCCGGATGGCGTTTGACGAGTCCAACCCAGCACGTTCCCCGGTATTCAAGAAAAAGGACTGGTACGGGGCGAGACTGCACTCTAGGGACCCAAAAAGATCCAGCTCGAGCTGTCGACCAATGACGCGGAGGGACGGTATGGCTTGCCGAATGTTTACCAGCCCAAAATCGGGTGGGGGGAAGAAGTTCTGCCAGTCTCGCACCATCGAGGGGACGTTCGGAAAGCTATGGAACATGACAGAATGGGTACTGATAGTTCTCTTTCCAGACGGAGATAGAAGGGCCGAAGCTTTTCTACCCATCAACGTCGGCTGTGGGGAGCGAGCGGGGAATGGTACATTTTTTTGCGTTGTCGGACGACTCGTTTGCCTAGGCACCGGGATGGTTCCGGCGGGATGAAAAGGAACTGGCTTGGGAAATGCGAAAACTCTAGCCCATCTTCCGCAAGTTTTTGACCATTTTGTTGATGTATCAATGACTTATGTATATTTGTGTAGGCCTCAATAATTTATTTTTCTTTTATTATTATGTTGGCATCGTGTAGAAAATATGTTAGTTAGGTAGGCATGTACTTGCAGGAGGTCCGCACCCGCCACAAAGGGAAGATCTATCGATCCTATATTGTCCGAGAGTCCTACCGGGTGGGGAAGCAGGTGAAGACACGCCGGATTGCCAACGTGACCCGATTGCCGGAAGAAGCTCGGGAAGTGCTGGCGGCGGCCTTGCAAAAGAAGCGTCTTGTTCCTGTAGAGGGGCTCGAAGTCCAGGAGGCACTTGATTACGGAGGATTGGCCGTTCTCGAAGAAGCCTGGGGTCGCTTTGGCCTCGATGAAGTCTTTGCCCGTGTTGGCTCGGAGCGGAAACGAAGGCTTTTGAAGGCAATGATCTTTGGCCGGATTCTCTTTCCTTCCTCGAAGCTGGTCCTTCGGGAGGAAGCGCGGGGGACTCTTCTGGCCAAGGCTTGTGGGCTCGAAGAGAAGGATCTGGATGAAGACGAGCTCTACCGGGCGATGGATGAGTTAAACGGCTGTTGGAGTGGGATTGAGAAGAAGCTTTACCAAGGGAGTCAGCCGCAGGGGGCGAGCCTGGTGCTCTACGATCTATCAAGTGTTTACTTCGAAGGGGAGGGCCCTGAGGGACTAGCGCAATATGGCTATAGTCGGGATCACCGGCAGGATCGGCGCCAAGTTCTTCTTGCGGTGGCTACGGATGGTCGGGGGATTCCGTTCCATGTGGAAGTGCTGAGAGGGAATCGGGCGGACCGCACGACCTTGACGGGGCTCTTGGTCACGCTCAGACGGAGGTTTGGGATCCAAGAGGCGACCTTCGTCTTCAACGGGGGGATGAGGAGTTGTTGGAACTTGGAGATCCTGACTGGCATGGAGCTTGAGTACGTGACCCGGTCGACTCGGGCCAAGCTTCAGGAGATTCTCAGTCGTCTGCCTGAAGACCGGCAGCTTTGGCTAACGGACCGGACGCGGGTACTGGAGATTGAACAGGAGGGAGTGCGCTATGTCATTGCGGGAGGAGAGTGGCGGGCTCAGCGGGACCGCGAACGGCGGCAAAGCCGCATTGCCCAAGCAGAAGAGGTGCTCCGCCAGATCACGAAGGCGGCACGCCGGCAGGTGAATCCCGTGAATCTCGGCAGCCGGGTTGGCCGAGCGCTGCAGAGGCTTCAAGCGCACAAATACTTCCAGTACGGCGTCGACGCAAGCGGCCGGTTCTGGTGGAAACTGGATCAGGAGCGGGTCAAGGAAGAAGAGGCGACTGACGGCTGGTATCTCTTGGAGACCAATCTCCCGGCGACCAAGGCTTCGGGCCAGGCGGTGCTCACCCACTATAAGCAGCTAGCTGTGGTCGAAGCCGCTTTCTCGGAGCTCAAGAGCTACCTGGAAGTCCGTCCCGTCTATCACTGGCGACCGGACCGGGTCCGCAACCATGTAAGGATCTGCTTCCTGGCCTTCTGGATGAGTGCGCGGCTCGGAGTCGAATGGATGGCCAAGGGCTTTACCGAAGAGGTGCCCAAGGTGCTTCGGCGTCTTCAGACGATCCGCTTGGTCAAACTCTCCCTAAAAGGACAACCGCTGATCGGACTCTTTTCTCAGATTCCTCCCGAGTTGAATGCCTTGCTTCAAAAGATCGATCTACTCTCCCTCTTCGCTTCTCCGCCCAAGTGGGCAATGTAGGCAGAACGAAAAATCTATTTCGTTCTGTTGCAATCATTTATGACGCAACGTTGCGGAAGATGGGCTAGCAGAAGAAATGGTTTTTGTGAAACTGGAAGAAACAGAAGGTCAGAGTTCAGCGCCTTCAGGGGCATATCGTGAATGGTCTTCGAAATTTTTTGAAGAAAGCTTCCAAAACCATCAGCAAAGCCCACGCGGTGGGGCTTATAGAGGATTTGCCGATCAAAAACATAACCCGGTCAGCCAAGTAGAAGAGAGAAAATCCAGGAAAGAAAGGGCAGGCGAAGAGCCGGATGAACAAATCGATCCTGGACCAAGGGTGGCATACAACCTAGTCCAACAAAGTGTCCCAAGCGAAGAAGTATGGGCCACCGAACATCTCCTTTTAAAACTAATTCCAAATGCATTCACGGTAAAGCTAGAAGATGTTGCGAACGTGGTGTGACTAGACTCATGATATCTGGAAGATTCGTTAAAATCGAATTATACGACTTGGCGAGTGTCATCATCAATAGCTAGCAGGTTAAAGAATCGAGTTATAGAGCATCCTGGCGCTTAGTGCTCTATTTTTTTCCTTTTTCCAAATATGGTGGGCCTGTAAAAATTTCTCTAGGGTGAGCTTTTGAAAAGCTGACAAAACAAATGAGCCGGCTATTACCAACCGGCTCACAAGTCATCATGAGTTCCAATGAAGCCTCAGCTCTTCAGCTGAGGGAACCATCTTTCCTCCTTCCTGGCCACACATTGGCCAATCCTTAAACGAAGCCTCAGCTCTTCAGCTGAGGGAACCATCCAGGTGGTATTCCTTCCAGCATGGCAGAAAACCTTAAACGAAGCCTCAGCTCTTCAGCTGAGGGAACTGATTTTAGGCCTGGCATGGAAGTCAGTCATGGCAAGCTTAAACGAAGCCTCAGCTCTTCAGCTGAGGGAACGATTAGAACTGATAACCATAAAATTCAATGACAGGAGCTTAAACGAAGCCTCAGCTCTTCAGCTGAGGGAACTGCCGCCTTGCAACCAATTGATACTCAACACACAATTTGCACATTTGCGAGCGTGTGTCACCACCTACATATCGCTTCTGCCATAACCACATATAATTTTTCACAACTCATTGTCACGCAATGTTCGAGCACGACTGCTACCCTCGATGAGCATCGAAGCGCTCGCAAACCCAACGGTTCTCAAAGAACATTAACACCAGCCAAACAACCTAGTCCAGCAAAGCGTCCCAAGCCAAGGAGCATAGGCCCCTGAACCTCTTCTTTTAAAACTAATTCCAAATGCATTCGCGGTAAAGCGAGAAGATGTTGTGGAGCCTTGGCTTGTTGGGCCAACTCGCAACCCTTGAAAAATGGCTCTCGCCGCACCTGGCATTGCTCTACGCTATTCTCCTCAATGCCTGCCTCAGATAACATCGCCGCCAACATTGTGTGTAAACGACCTTCCCTATTTCGACCTCGCCGCTGCCAATGCCCCGGAAAAACAACCGGCGTAACGGTTCGCCACACCTTAGATTTACCTCCATACATCGGCGATAATTTATGTTCCGCCTCTAACACAGCCATCATCTCGCCTCCGGTATTCGTTAAGCAGCAGCCGTCCAATACGTCCACAATATCCGTGTTTTCGTTATCGGGTACAAGCACTGCAACGTGGCGTATGAGTCCATCGCCATGCTTCGGATGCACGGAGGGCAACGGAACGTACGCCCAACGATGCCGGATTTCGCTTATTTCGCAGTGACCCATCACTACACGTTTGATCCATGCCGGATCACGGAGCTTGCCCAATGCCTCGCCTGCCGCATGCCGCACCCAAGCTGCAATAATGCTCGCGCTCGACCAGGGAAACGATAGGATGGTCCCGCTTGTTGGCGACGTAAGTAGGAAAACTCGCCACTTCCACGGCTTTGGATTGCTCCAAGAGTATAGCACGTAGCGCTCCTCGGAAGGCGAGGAGCGAACGTTACTGATACCGTTACGCCATCTCCGCTCCAAGAGATCGTAATAGCCTGGAAATGGCACTTTTATGCGCTCACCTCTCATGGCTGGCTTATATGCATCGCCTGGAGGACGAGCATCATCTTCCAGGATTTTTCCCGAGACCCATACCGAATCAGAACCGTGCCCCAGAGCGATGATCCGCCGACTCATCCGGCATATGATTCTTGCCATCTCCTCCTCTCCGCTTGGGAACCGCCATAGAAAATGCAACGGCTCCTGGATACGGTGTGGATATTTCCATTTCTCAACTTTTCCCTGCTTTTCATCGTTGTTCACCCCGTATTGTATGTATGGCGTGCCTATCCTGTATGGAGGCACGAGAATCTCTGGTGGATCCAGTCTTTCCAGCCACCGGATCGCGGCTTTCTCCTCCTCTCCCCACTCGAGTTTGCGGCAGCCAGTACGGTTTCCGGCCACAAGAGCACAAAAAAATTTTGCTGGACTGGGAGGCCATTCAATGCCGTTGTAGCAACCGTGAATGAAGTTCACGGATATACACAATGTTTTTGTCTCTGTGTGAGAACCACTTGCCATCATGATGGATCCCTTTTATCCCTCAGATATTGAGCTCTTCCAGAGCCGTGGATTCGTCTGCCTTTTTCTTTTTCTTCTCATTGCTCTTTTCGACGAATTGTTTGGCCATTTCTGTTTCGAATACAAAGGTCTCTTCCTTAAGCGGTTGAGATGGCAAGTATCGCTTCGTCCACTCGACCAATGCCTCTGTGCTTGGCACCACAATCGGTTCTCTTGCCTGTTCGGTCACCAAGTACGTTGTGGATGAAAGCCTTCTCAGATTGCAGCCTTGACGCAGCCAGAGGCAAATTCTCGCCGTCGCTGCGATCATGCTCAAGCCGAGTATGTATCGGCGTAGCTGGTTTGTCTTCTCAACATTAAGCTTACCGTCTTCCCCTGGAGTGCCAAATGCCCGCAAAGCGCAAAGGTTTACTTCGGTTTGCATGCATATTCCACCACCAATCATTACGCCCCCCCCACCCAACGCCAAGGGCGCCATCGAACCCCATCTCACTCAGTTTCTTCTGTGGTTTATCTGCTCCGAAAATCTCGCTCTTGTAATCAACTGGTGGAACATACTGGAAAGGCATGTGAATCGGCTTAACGTCATATGCCAGGGTGCATGATCGCAAAACGCCCGAAATTTTCAAGTTACTGTTTTCCCCCCTGGAATCCCACGCACCGAAAACAAGCGTCGTTGGAGCTATTTCAGCTAACGGCCAAGCATTCCCATTCAAGTATTTACTTAATGCCTCAGCTATTTTGCTGTGCCCTTTGCTGCACTTTATCATTACGTCGGCGGCACGGTGAGGAAGCTCAAGAAGGCTCTTCTTCTTTTCGTTAATGATAATCTGAATTTTCGGAACAAGATCCTTAAACTCTTCGCGCAAGAAAATCGGCTCCCGGCGATTGTTTGCGCTCGCGGGAGTATCCAGTATGCACACATTGTGGCCATCCGGCAGTTCGTCTATGCAGTAAGGGGGTGTTGTTTCTTCTTCATCAAGAGCGCCGAAAGTCGGCGGCTTGACCGGGAAACGCCAGCCACCCGCCGGCTCCAACTGCTCCTCAACGACCACAGCTATCACGTTCTCGTCCGTGATCCAATTCTCCATCTCTTCCACACTGACGTTTCGCACATTTGATGCATTCATTTGTCCTCCTTTCTATTCCTCTCTAGCGTATTTCCAGTTTTTGTTTGATCCGCGCCACTCGATCTCATGCCAGTAGCGTTTTCCTTCTACCTCCAGTAGTCTAACCATCGCTAGCCGAGCGGATGGCAATGGCAGCGGTCTAGTCCAAAGCATGTATCTGCCACGCCAGTCCTGATAGCTCGTCGACAGTTTGGACCACAGTAGACCAATCGACGCCAAAAGCTCGATTCCCGGTTTATTGCCATGAGGCACAATGGAATGTCCAGTGGATCGCGTCGTCCAGGCTATGGATGGATCCACGCCAAGGGCTGGATTGTCACCTTTCCATTTCAGCCAATTCTCGTTTCTTTGGCTCCGGCATTCGCGCAGTATACCATTAAAGATCTCCAAGCCGTCTCTCTGTCCGGCCCAGAGTTTCATCGGAGCAAAAGGTTTCAGTTCCCCCTTCTCAGACCACTTGAGCCACCAATCCAGCCGAAGCGGCTCTAAGCCGGGAATATGAAGTAGAATTGGATCGTCCTTGCTCTCGTCTTCGTTCTCGCCAGATTCTTCCTTTTTCCTTTTTTCATTTTTCTTGGCTACGCGTTGCACTCTTGTCTCGTCAGAAAGAAGGCGCCGCAATGCCTCATCCAGAGGCCCGTTTGTCACGAATCTCGAGTCTTTCTCATCTAGCTCAAATCTAAAGAGGGATTCTGGCTCGATGCGCCCACAAAGCTCGGCAAGACCGCAACAAGCCCAGGCATGTCCAGGATTGTTTGGATCAATCCCAACAATTGACTTTTCCATGTTCATGCTTGCTGTTCCTCCATGGAAACTAGGGCATCTGCTGCCCGCAGGATGCTTTCGAGGTAGGCTAAACCCCAATGGCCATATTTGGACTGCAACCTTGCAAATCGAGCGTCGGCTTCTGCTGCCCGTTTCGGGTTGAATTCCACCGCAGCAGAGGGGAAATTCGGTCTAGACCATCCATGGTGAGCGGCTATTATATGCGCTTCCAGATCCGACATTGCATCGGATACTGAATATAACTCATGGCGGAAGCCGAAAGGCAGTTTCCCATGCTGCGTAAGAAATTTCGCCACAGACTTCTCGCTTGAGTTTCCGGCCGCCTTTTGCCATCGCTCATCCTTTTTTCCGTCATCATGCCTGAGGCCGCAGCGCTGCATCATTTCAATCAGTGCATCATCTAACCCCAATGCCTTCGCGACGCGCTCGCATTCCTTGGCGACGCGATCCTGGTGCTCGGACAATAGAATGGTCGTCGCTCCGTTTTTTTCGCTGGCGTCAGTCTTGTCAGCCCAAACGATATATGCCAGCAATTGTTGGGATACATCATCTTCGGGCGAAAGGCGCACAACTTTCCGTTTGGCTCGAGCCGCCCCAATCTTTCGATAAAACTCCTCCAGCGAGTCGGCACCAACCTTTTCCTCTTGTCCAAGACGTATCGATACAAAAAAGCCATCTGAATCTTCCTGGATCAAGTAACGTCGCCGTTTCTCACTCTCATCATTATCGGCCACATCCAGTATTGCATTGGATGTCTTGTCCCCGCCGTCATAGACGAGACAACCAATCTCTTCGTCGAAGCCACCCGCCTCGACGGGCAACAGGATCATCGCCCCCCGTAGGTTGGTTCTCAACAGATCTGCGATGTTCATAACCTCTACCGCTCCCACCAGGTATTGCACGATGCATTTGAGCTCAGGTTTCGCTCCTCCGATAGCCTTGCGCAGGCGATCAACCGTTGTCCGTAGCAGCTCCCGAGGCTCTACCGGGTAGAAATCCAAGATCTCCTCGATCTTTTCTGGGCTAGCCTCTGCCAATAACGGAACATCAGCTCTCCATGCGACATGGCATTCCGGAGCTCTCTCAGGCTCGATGCCGTGCAGGTACTCATCCAGATTGATCAACCGTTTTGGCAATTGGACAGACGTCGCTGCCAGGGCATCGAGAATGATGCGGTCCAGGATCAGGAGGCTCGGTGGCTCCCGGAAGGTTTCATCAGGGGGAGGAGTTTGGGCAATGCGTTCCAGGCAGGCGTTACAGGCAATGGTGTCTTGCAAATACTCCAGGGTTTTGGATATGCGCTCGTCCTTTTCATCTTTTGTACTAATGACGATGACTATTAAGGCCTCCTCATCGACGCCTGACCTACCAATCCGACCGAAGCGTTGCAGCATCGATTCGGCGGTCGTCGCATCGCAAACGCCATGATCGGCATAGAGATCAGCTCCCACTTCTCCGGCGCTTGTCGCCACTAGGTAAGCCGAGGAACCGATTTCGTGACGATCCGGCCTTGTGAAGCGCCGATAGTTGGTGTCACTATCGGTCATTCGGTCTCGTTCCCAACCCCGGATCTCTCCGGTGAGCAGGCTAACCTCGCATTTGCTTTCCTTTCGGATTAGCTTGGCTGCCTTGGCGGCATCTTCCGGGCTCTTGGCAAATACAACGATGCGTGAGCCAGGATATTTTTTCCCTAGCTTAATCGCTTGATCCTTCAATTCCGCAGCCAAATTGGATTTGGCTTTGACAAATGTGAGCCGCTTCGCCCGCTTGAGTTTTTTACTCAACACTGGATCTTGTTTGTCATCCTCTTCGAGGCGGAAGGCGTTCTCCGAATTGCGCTGGGTGGCGCTCATCCGAATCCAGTGGGAGGGCGCAAGTCCGCAAATCTCGGATTCAGTACGCAAGGTCTCGATTGTATCGAGCAGTGCGTCGAACGCGGGCTCAAGATGGGCTTCGTCTAGCACAATCAGAGAATCAAATCCAAGAAGACCAGCATGATGGGCACGCCGCCATGGACCACAGCCGTAACCTCGGAAGATAAGGCGGCTTCCCAGCATGTCCACCGTGCCAACGATGATGGCCGGACGGGATGGATCCAAATACCACTCCCGGTTGTCGGCGAGCTGCCCTCGCAGGGTGCTCACCGCAACAGGCTGTTTCGGCCATCGCCCTCCAGAGAGCATTACCAGCTGTCGTCTCACTTCTTCCAACTCCGGCTTGTCAAGTTTTTCTGTCAAACATCTTGCGTCGTCGCTAGCCTGATCGACCACAACACGTCGATTCACGATCCATACAAGTCTACGCGGAAGCCGGATGGGAGAATTGGCTAGCGCAAGCAAGTAGCATGGAATGAGCGAGGTTTTCCCTGTCCCGGTCGGCAAAACGATTCTTCGCAAGCCCTCCCATTCGCCGGTGACAAGCTTTTCGTAAAGACGGATCTGCCAGTAATAGGGTTCATGGCCGGTCAAGTGGCAGAACTGGCTAGTGAAATCTTTCATCGCTTAGGAGTTATTCATAAGACTCTAGATTAGAAAAGAGAGTGTTGTTTTGCCTTTATCAATCCAATAGCATATCAGGGAACATCCAAGCATGTCAAAAGTATTTGCTATAAAATATGCTTTTGCCACACTGTGGTTGCCTCTACAGCAGGCGAGGATGCCACAGTACGTATCTGCCCTTTTAATGGGTTTGGCACCTGGCGTCTATTAGTTTTGTTTGGACGAGCTCCTCAACAGACTTTGCTAGCAAGGAGGTGGTTAAGGAAAGTCCAGGGGATGCTATCCCCCCTGATATTCCTCGAAACGAAGGGTGCTAGAGCCACTAGAAATTGCCAGTCGCAAGGTGCAAATTACGCCTGACCATGCTCGCTTGCGGTGTAAAACGCTGTGCCATCAAGGGTTTAGAAGGGAGAGGTGGCACGCTTTTCGATACGAAAAGAGATGATTCATGAGCGTGAAAGAGCCACGCAACTTTGCTGATGCCGGGTCGGCCTGCGTGATTGCTGATCGAAGATACCGCCTCCCCCCCAGTGATCGTGAGGCTCTACGAAATATACTTCACTGGTTTCTCCTGGGACGAGATCGTTCCTTATTCGTTTTAGAAGCGTATCAACAGTGACTTTCCAAAAAAAACGGAAACGGACGATTAATCCAATTGACGCAGAACCTTATGGTCATGAATCAATTTTCCCTTTTCCGTATTTTGAGGGGTGGGAACCGGACGTGTACCCGGCGCTGAGTATGTATCGAGAACTGCCCCAGCCCAGGAATGTGGTCCTCCTTGGACTGCGTTCATCAATCAGGTGCTGGTACCAAAGAAGAAAAGATTATTTCACCATCTATCCGAATCTTCCACAAAGGGTCGGCAAGACACATGACTTCTTTTTGGTGCGAGTGGAAGTTTTGAAAGCGGATCACAGGGTGTTTATCAATTTTGGCACGGCGCTAGCTCCTAGCTTGCTCGAAGTTTGTTCAGGCTTTCGCGCTTAACCTATATGACTTTGTTCACTTATGTATGTTGACAGCGACATCGTAAACAAGCATGTGAGGCAAGCACATGAGAATATCATTAGAGCTTTCGAAGCTAGCATTACTGATCAACTCTGTCATCTATTTGAACTGGAGGACTGATAACAGGCGATTCTAGTATTAGATCTTTGTGATCAATTGACAATTTATGTATCGGAAGGGTCAGAGTTGATTCTGATTCTTGTTTCTCCTGGCCAAAACGGATGGTTTATCTACCATCCAGACAGAAACAGATTGGACTACCGCGCGGTTTCTGGCATTGGCAGACAGATGGAGCGAGGAATGCAGGCATCTTTCCTCGATCAGGGACATGGTGCTTCATCCTGCCTATCAGCAGATTATTGGCATGGGCCCAAGCATGCTACTGTATATACTGGATGAACTCGAACGACATCCAGACCACTGGTTTTGGGCATTACGGGCGATTACGGGCGGAAATTCCATACGCTCAGACAATCAGGGTCGCGTGCGTGAGATGACTCTGGATTGGCTTGAATGGGCTGTACAACGTAGACTTCGCTAATGAGTGAGTACTTGACCTTTTAGTTCTTTCGGCTTGGTGCAAGAAAGAATATTATGCCATCACGAGTCAACCAAAGGAGGACTATAACTGCATCGCATAGGTGGTGGGAGATACTCCGCGCTGGTGGTGGCCGGATAAATTCGGATTGTACTACTGGTCTTAGGGAGCACCCAAGAGCGAGACGTTGGATGCATTCGTTAAGGCTTTTCGGATGCTTGGATTCTAGGAATGCCAGCTTGTGGATATCGAACCAGATTGGGAGAAATTGGCGATTTATACTCAAGAGGATGGATCATCCATACATGCTGGCCGACAGCTTGAGGAGGAAACATTGACAAGCAAACTTGGGGAATTCAAAGACATACAGCACGCCAACCTCAATCAGATGACTAGATGCGACTATGGTAGACCGTTATTCTCCTGTATAGCCGAGGCAATCGAACATCTTCTCTAGAAAAGGCAAAACGTTGAGTGCTCGGGGCCTTTGTCCACCGACTGATCTCGTGAAGCTGCACTCCTACGTCGAAAGGGGCGGCAACTGAGTTGGTGTTCACTATCAATCTCGGAGTCATCGCCGCAAACGAGCCGTCTTGGCACAATACCAAGGAGAAAATAACGAATTTGGCTCAGCTGTAAGCAAGCCCCAAGTATATTTTTAGGAAAATTTTTAGGAAAAAGTTTCCGTATGCCTAATTGCTGAAACTCCAGAGTTAAAAAGAACAATTTTAACTCCTGTTGGGAGGTAGCTAAGAGATATAACATTTGGAAATGGCTTTGTTCTTAGGAAAAATTCTAATTCCACAATTCTCCTCTCTTGCCTTAAAAGCACTAATGACAACCTATCCTATCTCTTACAGCCGTATAGGCTTGCGACGCATAGCATCCAAAAGCCTTTCTAAAGTCAGCAGACACTAATTGGGACGCAGCAGAACAACAGGAGAGAGGAGAGTTTAACAAGCCCAATGAGGAAATGATTTCTTCATGACTCCTTCAGGCACCCTTAGACTGCCATGAGGGAGAAAATTTATTTTTTAAATATCGAAATCTTTAAACTGGCTTGGTCTTTGGGAGACCAAGAACCCTATCCCCCTCCTTCCATTTGCCTTGCTTTTTCAAAATATTAATTCGCTCATATCTTTTGAGCACGTTTCTTTTGGCGGCTAACATGGAACCACTTCGGTAGCTTCTATGTTGAGACATCTTACCCTCCCACTATACGTTTTTAAAATTAAAGAATTTCTTCTTGTCTGATCAAGAAAGGCCTGCTTTTTGATTTCCCTCTTCCTCAAAAAACTATCGCGTTTTTCACGCCCCCCCTTCTCAAACTCTTAGATTTCTGATCTCAGACGAAGTCCCAGTTAAATACCTAATTAAAAAGCTTATCATAATTAGGCTATCAATTTTTGTCAAGAAATTACACGAAGAGAGACCGATTATGAAGAATTCTACTGAGACTATCGGCGGGGATAAGAAAAAGTGAAATTCTTAGCACTACCAATTAGCTAACTAAAAAAAACTTAAGTTAAAAAGAGCCTCTCTTCTCCGAGCTCTATTCCATTTTTCTGGATATCTCGAGCAAGTAACGAATAAGTTTCGAAATCCGCTTCTAGCCGTGAAAAAAGCTCAGCCACAAGCCTATTGGTTAACATTTTTTTTGTCGTAATCATACCGAAAGATTCAATTTTTAAAAAATCTCGGGCAATAATGGTCTCACACTCAAGCTGCCCTTTAACTGTAAGCTCGTAAGCAATCACTTCTTTTACTTTGGCAGAAGCAAATCGATTAACAATTACCCGTGGTGCGACGACTATCCCTTTTACAACACTCTGCGAGCAAAATTCCACTTCTTCTGTGGCTTTAAAAGAACATTGCATTATCCCCCTGATTCTTATTTTTCTTCCTTGAACAGTGGCTCCCGCATATTCAGATCCAGCCTCAAAATCAATATCTCCAAGAGTCGATATTTTTCTTTTGATCTTTCCTTTTAGGCAAAGATTTTCCACGTAAAGATAGGCCCCACAGAAAGCACAACCGACAGAAAGGGCTTGAGCATAAATTTTTTGAGAGTTTTGGCAGTAAGGGCAAGTAATTTCACGTGTCTTGGAGGGAACAGAAGGAAAAAATGGAACGGAGTTTTTTTTTGTAGCAAGCCCAATGTAATGAAAGCATTTCTTACAAATAGTCGACAGAGCCCATCTGGATTCAACTTGAGAATGTCCACAAGCAGGACATCTAATAAGTTGTGTTTTACTATCTAATTGCTTGGAACTGCTTGGTTGCATTAACTATTTTGCTTGTTTTTACCAATCACTATTCTTCCATTTATTATAGCTCCCGAATCTATCTCAATGGCTTGCGCATAGACTTCCCCTTCGATGACCGCTTCAGAAAGTATCTCTAATTTTCCTCCCACTCTTATTTTCCCTTGAATATGACAATTGACAATCGCCTTATCCCTCACCCACAATTCTCCTTCCAGCGAAATACATGGAGACAAAATGGTCACCTCATCTTTGTTCTGCATCTTATGCTCTCCCTACAAAGGGATTTTTTTCTAAACTCGCTCTATTTTAATGTAGTTTATTTCGCTATGATAAAAAGGAAAGAAAAAGCTATGGAAGGCCAAAGAAGTTTTTTTCAAGATCCAGCTAACAGGCAGTGGTGGATTCATCAATTATTAAGCCTTCGAGAAAATCCACAAAATTTCGAATCATTAGCTTTTAGACTATATGATTTTCAAAGAAAACATTGCCCTCCCTATCGAACTTTGACGGAAACTATTGCAAATCGCCTTTCTTCTTGGAAAGAAATTCCTGCCATTCCACAAGAACTTTTCAAAAAAGAAACCATCTTTTGTTACACTATTGAACAGGCAAAAGGCTATTACCTTACCAGTGGCACCACCTCTGGAATCCAAGGAAGACATTATTTTTTAGATCCCTTGATCTATAAGGCTATCTCTTTGCAGGGAGCTCACGAAGCGGCTGTCCCCATCCATACTGCATGTCTTCATTTCCTAACCGAGTCTCCTAATGAAAATCCCCATAGTTCCCTTTCTGCAATGTTTTCTTTTTGGGCAGAATCAAACCCTTTCCCATCCCATTTTTGGATTCAAAACAAAACATTGTGTATTGATCCCTTTATCCAAAAACTCAATTTGGACATTTCAGCCGGCAGAAAAGTTGGAATATGTGGAACGGCTTTTAGCTTCGCTTTACTCATGGAAAAACACCCTAAGTCTTTATCGCTTCCTCAAGGCTCTTTTATCCTTGAAACCGGAGGGATGAAAGGAAAGCATAAAGAGATCGACAAACAAGAATTTTACAAGCAATTATCTTCCTACTTTGGGATAACACTAGACTGTATCTTCAGCGAGTATGGGATGACGGAATTATCTAGTCAGGCTTATTCCAAAGGCACTGATGGAACATTTTTAGTCCCGCCTTGGGCCAAAGTGTTAGTGATCGATCCTAGAACAGAAAAAGAATGCCAAGTTGGCCAAAAAGGATTGGTCCGTTGGATAGACCTTGCTAATGTCGATTCTGTTCTTTGCATACAAACTCTCGATCTAGCCATAAAAACTCAAGAAGGATTTTATCTTATAGGAAGATCTCATCATGCTCCTCCAAGGGGTTGTTCTTTAAGCATTGAAGAAATAGCTTTTATTGAAAACACCTACCACTAGCACATGCAAACTTTGGAAAGAATTGAAATGCTGGATGCCATTTGCAAGCTTTTCCCAGAAATTGGCTTCAGGGGAAAAGAGGATCTCATCCACCTTGTGGAACTGGAATTAAAAAGCCTAACTGCCTTGGATGACTTCTTTGATTACGGACACGCGAAAACCAAGGCTATCGCTCCCAGGCAAATATACCATGTATTGGCAGCCAACTTATATGTAGCTGGTTTTCAAAGTATTTTGCTTGGGCTACTTGTAGGCTCTTTCAATGTTGTTCAGTGTCCCCAACCGGTCAGAGAACCACTCTTACGGTTTATTTCTTTACTTCCAAACAAATTAAAAAATCAAGTCGAACTTTGTTTTGAATTCAACCAAGAAGCCTTTGAACAATCCGATTGCATTGTTGTTTTTGGTGGGAACAGGACCATTGAGCATTTCAAAGCGCTGAGCCCTTGTGACAAACGATTTGTCGGTCATGGCCATAGAGTAAGCCTAATTTGGGTAGGCACAATCGAAAATATAAACAGAGAAAAAATAACCCAAAGCGCTAAAGATATCAGTCTTTTTAGCCAATTAGGATGTCTTTCTCCTCAATCAATGCTCATCGAAGAGACAACACCTAGCAACACCATCCTCTCTTTTTGCGAAGCTCTTGCGGAGAGTCTGAGCAAAAGAAGCTCAGAAAAAAGTTTTGATATTAATATTGAAGAACTCGCAGTCATTAAACAACTCCGGGATTGTGCAAAAGCCCTGGGCTGGAGTGTATGGGGAAGTAGCCTAACGGAGAGTAATCCCTGGACTGTAATCCATAGAAGATCCAACAGTTTTGAACCCACTTGTGGCTATCGCACCATTTACGTTGACAGCGTGGACAAAACAAAGCTAAAGGAATGGTTGAAACCTATCCAGGGGATGATAAGTACGGTAGGTGTTTTCGAAACAATTCCAGATGATATTGTTAGGATCTTTATTAACGCAGGAGCCACAAGATTTTGTTCTGTAGGACAAATGCAACAGCCCTCAGCATTTTGGCATCATGACGGAAGGAATAGGATCGAGGATTTAGTGAGATGGGTTGACTGGGAAATCCCTAATAAGGATGTAAAGTCATGAGCTATGTTTATAAACAATTTTTGGATCAAAAACTTTATTTTTTTCAGTAAATTCGAGCTCTTCTTTGCTTCCCGCTTTTAGCTTTCTATAAAAACAACTTCTATAACCAACATGACAGGAAGCACCGCCATCGACTTTCACTTTTAAAAGCAAGGTATCTTGATCATCATCGATAAAAATATCCTTAACGTGTTGAAAAAAACCTGATTCCTCACCTTTCACCCAAATTTTTTTTCGCGATCGGCTATAATACGTTGCCAACCCTGTTTCTATTGTTCTTTCCAAAGCCTCTTTATTCATGTATCCTAACATAAGCACTTCCCCAGTATCCGCATCCAGAGTGATACAAGGTAAATACTCATGAAGATCAAATCGTGGCAATAATTTATTCCCTTCTTCAATTTCGTAAACCGTTGGCTTCATAGAATAACTGACTCCGCTTTTATAAGCTTTACATTAAAACCGTTATTCCTTTTTTTTTACAAGACTCTATTCAAAAAATCTTAACGTAAAAAAACTAATTTGTCGAAGTTTCAACTCCTATGTCTTTTTTTGTACCATAATTCCCACAGTTTTTGTAGATCAACTGGTTTTCTATTTGGTTTCTCTATAAACAGTACACAGTCTACCGCTGCTATGCATTCTATTTTCTCTCTCCAATTGCTAGAAGAGGCCTATAGCCGCGAAGATGATCCAAACATTCGGCGATCGCCTCTCCCAGAAGCATTAAACAGTCGGCTATGGCAGAGGGTTTGCCCGGTAAATTAATGATAAGTGAGCGTTTTCTAATTCCAGCAACTGCTCTTGATAAGATTGCCGTCTTTACTTTCTTATACGACTCCATTCTCATGATTTCGCCAAAGCCAGGCAATTCTTTCTCTAAGACAAGCCTTGTTGCTTCAGGGGTAACATCTCTGGAAGATGGCCCTGTGCCTCCAGTTGTGAGAACAAGAGGACAGTCCAGTTCATCAACAAGCCTCAAAAATTCGGAAACAAGCAAATTTTTTTCATCTGGAATCAATACAGAAATGAATTCTACGGGTTCAGCAAATAGACTCCTGATAACTTTTTCGATTTCAGGACCACTTTGATCCTTGTAAATACCCGCATAGGCTCTGTCGCTTAAAGTAATACGGCCAATTTTCATTCCTTTTTCTTCTCTATAAGTCTGATTTGCCCAATGACCATCGATTTGTCAACCGCCTTACACATATCGTAGAGAGTCAAAAGGGCTACTGAGACCATAACAAGCGCTTCCATCTCCACCCCTGTCTTCGCAACTGATTCGGCCCTTGCGACAACTCTTATTCCGGTTTCCTCGATTTCAAAGTGTGTATCAGCATAAGAAAGGCCAATAGTATGGGCTAAAGGGATGAGTTCCCCTGTTTTTTTAGCCGCCATAATCGATGCAATCTTCGCAACGGTGAGCACATCTCCTTTAGGCATAGCCTTAGCCTGCAAAAGACCAATCGTTTCTTGAGAAAGCGTTATAAAGCCTTCAGCAATTGCCATTCTTTTTTGTACAGCTTTATCCGTCACATTAACCATTCTGGCTTCTCCTGATGGAGAAAGATGGGAAAAGCTCGACTCTCTACTTTCCTGGCTTGCTAGCTCCATAAAATCAGACTGATTGTTTTTCAATAAATGAAAGAAATTACAATATATTCAGTTATTTTAAATACAACAAAGCCTCTAAAAATGTTTTTAGTTAAATAGAATTTTTCCCTTAGAATATGCCTTATGCTTATTTCATGCAAAAAGAAACTGTTGGCTATTGGGTCTATCCCAGAAATAAATAGCAAAGAGAAATTCTATCGCATGCGTATTATTCCAAACATGGTTCTATTCATCCTGCTCCTTTTATGGAGTTCATCATTATTGAAAGCAGCTGAAAAAACTTCCCCCAACTACTCTGTTCACTACGATGGATACGCTCGTCATTTTCCCTTCTATACCTTGATAGATCCCTTAGGTAAGAAGCATTCCATAAATCAGTTTCTAGGCAAAATCACTGTTTTTATCGTTTCTGTACCCAACATGACTCAGGGTAAAAAGCAAGAAAAATGGGCGCGACTACTTGGAGAGGATCCTAAAACAAAACTGCCTGATGAGGTGGCATTGATCTTAGTGGAAGACATTTCTCACGCAGGGTTTTTTAAAGGATTGGCTCTTTCTCACATAAAAAAAAATTTTAATGAAAACTCTCGTCCCTTTCCTGTGCTCGACATGAATGGCACATTAACCCATGACTTTGGAGTTCCTAAAAACGCAACTCAAATCTTAATCTATGATAAGTCTGGAAACCTGTATCAAGTTGAAAAAAATCTCGATAACATCGATCTGACTCTATATAGAATCCACAAGGCGATCCAAAGACTAGAAAGGGAAAAAAAACACTTCACCAATTCCTCTACTTGATCGTATAGCCCAAGTGCCCAATGATTAGAAAGAGGAATTAATCATTAAAACTCGTTTGAAAAGATTGGCAAATGGCTTCTAGCTACCTTCTGTTTTCTTAGGAGATTTTTTTGCCAAGCCAACTGGCAAAGCGGCTATGGGATAGGGGCTAGCTTAAGCGCTTAGAAAAATTGCCTGGCTAAAAAAGGCAGACCTGCTTCTTAGGATATGGAAATAGACTAAGATTTGCGTTCTGGGACCAATAAACAGCTACACATACAATAGAAGGATAGATGAGAAGATAAAGAAGCCTTGTTTTTCAAGAGAAATTTCGTAAATTTTGAACATGACCGACTTACATATACTCTCTAACCAACTTAGCGAACTCAAACAGAGATTATTTTCAGTACGGGGGTTTCTTTGACCCTACGCAGCTTGAAGCAGAACTTCAAGCGATAGAAAAAGAAATGACCGATCCAGGTTTTTGGCAATCAAGCGAAAAATCAGAAAAAGCGATATCTAAATCAAAAGAACTTAAAGCAAAACTATCCGATTATTACACTATCCTCAACAGATTCAAAGATTTAGAAGCTCTCTTTGATCTATTAAAGGAAAGCGGAGATGTTTCCCTTCTAGAAGAATTAGAAAGGGAAATAAAAAATTATTCTGACTTGCTTGATTCGGTGGAAGTCAAACTCATTCTTTCTGATCCACTGGATCAGAAGAATGCTATATTATCGATCCATGCTGGAGCAGGAGGGACAGAAGCATGCGATTGGGCTGCAATGCTTTTGCGCATGTATCAGCGCTATGCAGAAAGGCATGGCTACAAGGTGAGTCTAGTCGATATTCTTCCAGGAGAAGAAGCAGGGATCAAATCCGCAAGCATCCTCGTTTCAGGTAATTATGCCTATGGTTATTTAAAAGCAGAGCGCGGCGTGCACCGTCTTGTCAGGATTTCTCCTTTTAACGCTCAGGGGAAAAGACAAACTTCCTTTGCTTCCGTTGACGTGGTTGCAGAAGTTGACGAAACCATTGACATAGAAATCAAAGAAAGTGATTTAAAGATAGATGTGTTCCGCTCCAGCGGTCATGGAGGCCAAGGTGTTAATACAACTGATTCGGCTGTTCGTATTACCCATTTACCTACAGGATTAGTTGTGGTATGTCAGAATGAACGCAGCCAATTACAAAATAGAGCCACTGCGTTGAAGATCCTTCGTTCGCGGCTTTATGAATTAGAAAAAGACAAAAAAAGAGCCGAAATGGAAAGAATTTACGGACAAAAAGGAGAAATAGGTTGGGGAAGGCAGATTCGATCTTATGTCCTACAACCCTATAAGATGGTTAAAGATTTGAGGACAGGAGAAAGCAGATCTCAGGTGGAGGAAGTTCTTGACGGCGATCTCGATTCTTTTATCTGGGCGTATTTGCTAGGAAAAAAGAAGGGACAAGAAGAAAGAGAAATAGAGGAAACTTGAACACCGTTTCGATTATTTTAAAATGATACAGATTTTTCATGTTACTCAAGTTAAGGATTGAAAACCTCGCCCTTATTGAAGAGCTAGAATGGGACCTTGTCCCGGGACTCAATGTTTTAACTGGAGAAACCGGTGCAGGCAAATCGATAGTCATCGACTCCTTAAAGTTTCTGTTGGGAGAAAGAGCTTCTCTGACTTTTCTAAAAAATAAAGAAAAGCCAGGCATAGTCGAAGGAGAATTTCAATTATCAGAGACTTTCTGGACCAGGGTTTCTGATCTTTTCAAAGAAAAAGGATTGGATGAATTAGATAGCTCTTCTTTTATTTTGAGAAGAGAAATCCGGCCTTCGGGATCGAGTCGCCAATTCATTAATGGGGAACTCATTCCGCTTTCCCTTTTAAAAGAACTTGGAGATAATCTGATCGATGTTCTTGGTCCTCACGATCATCAATCCCTTTTTGACAAAAAAATCCAATTAAAGCTCCTTGATACTTTTGGCTCTTTAAATGAGTTATCCCATCGAGTAAAAACCCTTTATGAGAATCATCAAAAACTGCTGAAGAAAAAAAATTCTCTTTCTTTAGAAGAGCTGCTCAAAAAGAAACAGAGACTTAACGAGCAACTGCAGGAGATTGTTGCTGCCAATCTTATTCCAGGAGAAGAAGAAGCAATCGATCAAAAGCTAAATCTAGCTAGAACCGGCTGGAAAATTTACGATTGTCTTGGAGCCATTCGTGGTTTGCTTTCCCAGAACAATCCCTCTATTCTTTCTTTGTTGTCTTCTCTGCATAGGCACCTTTGCGCATTGGAGAAATTTGATCCTCAAAAAGGCGCTCAGGCAATAGCCCTGGAACAGTCAGCAGCTCATGATCTGCTAGAACTCGATAGATTGATCGAAGATTATTTTTCTAAAATAGAAATAGATCCAGAAGAACTCGAAAAATTAGAACAAAGAAAAAATTTCCTTGAGAATTTAAAAAGAAAGTATGCTTTGCAGATAGATGAATTAATCGATTATAAATCTAAAATTAGCGAACAATTAGCCGAAATAAAGGAAGAAGAAAACTTGGCTCGAAATATTGCTAAAGAAGAACTACAACTTTTAGAAGCACTTCAAAACGAAGCCTTGCATTTAAGTTCCAAAAGAAAAAAAACAGCCGAAGAATTAATCACTTCTATTCAAACTGTGCTCCAATCATTGGGTTTTGCCCAGTCAGGGTTTTCCATAAGTTTTGATAACAAAGAAAAGGTTGGTCCTTCTGGTCAGGACGAAATAGAATTTCTTTTTTCTCCTAATCCAGGCATTCCATGCAAACCACTCAAAGAAATTGCTTCAAGTGGAGAAGCAGCCAGAGTCATGCTAGCCCTAAAAGCAGTCTTTGCCCGAGTCGATCCTATCCCAATACTTGTTTTCGACGAAATAGACGCTAATATTGGTGGGGAAATAGCCTGGAAAGTAAGTTCTTTATTGAAGGAACTTTCAATAAATCATCAAATACTCTGCATAACCCATCTTCCATCCATGGCTGCCGGAGGGGATGCTCATTTCAAGGTCATGAAAGAATCGGAAGAAAATGTTACCCGAGTTCTATTGAAGGAAATGGTTGAAGAAGACCGTTTGAAGGAAATTGCAAGAATGCTTGGAGGAGAAAACGAAGAAGCAATAAGACTAGCTCGCAAGCTACTTTCCGTAGCCAAGGGGAACAAAGAAGAAAAGAGCCTAGAAAAATTACTCCAATAGCAAGAGAAAAAAACGAATCCTTGCCATAAACCTAAGAATTTTCCTATTATTATATGCAGGATGGCTACTGATTCACTGAAAGTTTTAACGGATAAGTCTGAAGTCTTTTTAAAAAAATTTGAAAATGGAATTGGGAAATTTTCTGCAAACGCTTTAAATAAGCATGTGGCTTTATACAGTCATCTTTTGCAAGAGGCTAATTCCATAGCCAATGAATTTTCCCAATATCTTGACAACTGGCCTTCTTTTCAAAACACAGAGGCAGCGGAAGAATCTTTCAAGAAAGAGCTTGTCACCTCAAAGATAGGTCAATGGTTTTCCCTTTATGGTAAGATTGCAAGCCATGAATTGTATTTCTCTTCTCTAGGCAGAAATGGAAATTGCGAAGGGAAAATCAAAGAACTCCTAGAAATCAATTTTGATTCCGTAGTGCGATTCAAGCTAGATTTTAAAATTAAGGCCCTTTATTCTACAGGCTGGGTCTGGCTGATTATGGATCATTATACTGGTAAACTCTTTAACCTATCTTCTAATAGGGAAGATGCTTTTCCATTTTCAGGTATGAGTCCTCTGCTAGCTATTGATCTTGCCGAACATGCCTATGAGTCAGACTTTGGTTCGGACAAAGAAGCTTACATTGAAGAATTTTTTAACGATCTAGATTGGAAGGAGATAGAAAAGAATCTTCCTATAATGTAATTTTATAGCACGTTTTGATCAGGTATTAAACAAACATAAGACTCATCGCTTTGGGAAGAGGACTGCAGTGTTTGCAGCCTTCCTTAGAGTTTAGTAGTAGTACTGTTGCCAATCGAGGAACTGGCAAAAGACGTAGAGCTATCTAGCTCCGTTTAAAACATCCACTTACGTCCATCCGCTCGTTTGCTTCTTTTTATCTATAAAACTGTTCCTAAAAACATACTCGGGACCTGCTTATGCCTACCCCAAGTTCGTTCTTTTCGCCTTGGTATTGTACCGAGAGGTCTCAAGACTGCCAAACCTATTTCGTTCCCCGGGGGGCGAGATAGAATTAACGTATCATCTTAACAATTAAAGAGGATATCTTCCCGCTCTGGCTGGAGTCGTCCGCCCCGGAACAGTTCTTCTCATCGATTTCCCAATCCGTCGTAGCCCGCTATTATAGGTAAACCTCACCAAAAGAATCGCATACAGCCGGTTCCGCGGCGTCCACAGACCTATCTCCAGATCTCCGATCCTTTTCTTGAGGTTGTATGCGCCAACCGTATCCGCACAGCTCATAAACTAACGATGCCGGCATACAAACTTATCCCCCCCGCTGTTCTTCGGATTGACCTACCCACACTGCGGACAAAACCAGAAAGCTACAGGCTGGATTGACCTTCTCTCCAGCCGAGAGCCTCCCGCTGGCGCCAGAAATTCGATTCGCCCCTGAAGCACACAGCTGCGCATTGGTAGGATGCGCCTGGAATGCTCTTTGCTTGGGGCATTTCTTATATATAGGTAAGATCCTAAAAAAACAAGTACTGAGGCTCTTCGTAATGTAAGAAGAAAGCTTAGGCTTGTATTTATTTGCCGCTCGATTTCAGCTTGCCTCTTGCGCACATGAGGCTATCGCCTTTTCTTCTCCCAGATTGTAGTCGCAGATGCATCTAGCTTTACTCCATAAACCCTTTTTTCTATTTGCTTCTCCTGTCTATCCCATCTTCCGCAACGTTGCGTCATAAGTGATTGCAACAGAACGAAATAGATTTTTTGTTCTGCCTACATTGCCCACTTGGGCGGAGAAGCGAAGAGGGAAAGCAGATCGAGCTTTTGAAGCAGGGCATTCAACTCAGGGGGAATCTGAGAGAAGAGCCCAATCAGCGGTTGTCCTTTTAGAGAGAGTTTGACCAAGCGGATCGTCTGGAGACGCCGAAGCACCTTGGGCACCTCTTCGGTAAAGCCCTTAGCCCCCCATTCGGCTCCGAGCCGCGCACTCATCCAGAAGGCCAGGAAGCAGATCCTTACATGGTTGCGGACTCGGTCCGGTCGCCAGTGATAGACGGGACGGACTTCCAGGTAACTCTTGAGCTCCGAGAAAGCGGCTTCGACCACAGCCAGCTGCTTATAGTGGGTGAGCACCGCCTGGCCCGAAGCCTTGGTCGCCGGGAGATTGGTCTCCAAGAGATACCAGCCGTCAGTCGCCTCTTCTTCCTTGACCCGCTCCTGATCCAGTTTCCACCAGAACCGGCCGCCTGCGTCGACGCCGTACTGGAAGTATTTGTGCGCTTTGAGCTTCTGCAGCGCTCGGCCAACCCGGCTGCCGAGATTCACGGGATTCACCTCTCGGCGTGTCGCCTTCGTGATCTGGCGGAGCACTTCTTCTGCTTGGGCAATGCGGTTTTGCCGCCGTTCGCGGTCCCGCTGAGCCCGCCATTCTCCTCCCGCAATGACATAGCGCACTCCCTCCTGTTCGATCTCCAGTACCCGCGTCCGGTCCGTTAGCCAGAGCTGCTGGTCTTCGGGCAGACGACTGAGGATCTCCAGAAGCTTGGCCCGAGTCGACCGGGTCACGTACTCCAGCTCCATGCCAGTCAGGATCTCCAAGTTCCACCAACTCCTCATCCCCCCGTCGAAGACGAAGGTCGCCTCTTGGATCCCAAACCTCCGTCTGAGCGTGACCAAGAGCCCCGTCAAGGTCGTGCGGTCCGCCCGATTCCCTCTCAGCACTTCCACATGGAACGGAATCCCCCGACCATCCGTAGCCACCGCCAGAAGAACTTGTCGCCGATCCTGCCGGTGATCCCGACTATAGCCATATTGCGCCAGTCCCTCAGGGCCCTCCCCTTCGAAGTAAACACTTGATAGATCGTAGAGCACCAGGCTCGCCCCCTGCGGTTGACTCCCTTGGTAAAGCTTCTTCTCAATCCCACTCCAACAGCCGTTCAACTCA
This sequence comes from Candidatus Methylacidiphilum fumarolicum, assembly GCF_949774925.1. Classification (GTDB taxonomy): domain Bacteria; phylum Verrucomicrobiota; class Verrucomicrobiia; order Methylacidiphilales; family Methylacidiphilaceae; genus Methylacidiphilum; species Methylacidiphilum fumarolicum. The sequence continues at coordinate 45,384 of NZ_OX458932.1, read as the reverse complement.
TCCATCGCCCGGTAGAGCTCGTCCTCATCCAGATCCTTCTCCTCAAGCCCACAAGCCTTGGCCAGAAGAGTCCCTTGCGCTTCCTCCCGAAGGGCCAGCTTCGAGGAAGGAAAGAGAATCCGGCCAAAAATCATCGCCTTCAAAAGCCTTCGTTTCCGCTCCGAGCCAACATTGGCAAAGACTTCATCGAGGCCAAAGCGACCCCAGGCTTCTTCGAGAACGGCCAATCCTCCGTAATCAAGTGCCTCCTGGACTTCGAGCCCCTCTACAGGGACAAGACGCTTCTTTTGCAAGGCCGCCGCCAGCACTTCCCGAGCTTCTTCCGGCAACCGGGTCACGTTGGCGATCCGGCGTGTCTTCACCTGCTTCCCCACCCGGTAGGACTCTCGGACAATATAGGATCGATAAATCTTCCCTTTGTGGCGTGTGCGGACCTCCTGCAAGTACATGCCTATCAGGCTAACATTTTTCCACTACGATGCCTACAAAATAATAGAAAAATAATAAATTATTGAGTCCTACACAAATATACATAAGTCATTGATACATCAACAAAATGACCAAAAACTTGCGGAAGATGGGCTATCTCAGGCGGCGGCGAATCTTTGGGTTGATCATCTCAGAGGAGGCTAACACCCACTTTTTGATCACTTCCTAGCCATCTTTGAGGGCTACCTTCTATATTCTTGCCGGTACCTGCTTGGGCTAGCGTAGCCCTCCGCCACAAGGCTGTCCCGCACCCCGCGTTCGCAAAAGACTTTCCTCGAAGCGGTCTAAGAAGAAGAAAGAGATGAGAAATCGCTCCTTCTCAGCTGCGTAGCGAAGGCAAGAGATCCGCTAGCATCTCTCGCTTCTTTTGGTTGTGCGGTAGGCTCTCCACTCAGGATCGTTCGGCGCCTCGTCTTATAAGGCCTCACCAACTTTCCTCAGGGCCACATGATCTTTTCTTTTGTATTGGTGTAAACTATAAAGAGGGCTTGAGAAGGCAGGAATTGACCGAAAGGAGCTCCTTGGGCATCTTTTCCTGGAAAGAGAGGGAATTGCCCGTTCATGCCGGGGATTTTGGTCCTAAGAGAGGAGTAAAATTTCTCGACCCATTCGAAACCGAACTGGATTATCCAGTCCTTGTGAGCCACCATGACCATCGGAAAGATTGCCCTCTTCCCCCGAGCTCCATCAGACGTGAAAAATTTCTTTCCCTTGTCGTTTAGTCCGCATGATTTCAAGCCCCCAACCCTTTGTCCACCGTTTTACATAATGCCAGACAAAACTTTGCCAGAGCTTTCCGCTTATCCTTCAGATTCCCCTTTTGACCAGCGCTGGAGACTCATGTGTAGGCACCTGTTCGTCGCTCTCGCCGTCTTTTGCTACTGCCTGTTGACGCTCCGACCGATCAGCGTGCCAAACTTCTTCGGCAAATATAGGTTGGCTATGCAAACATTTAACTAGATTGGGATAGTAAGATCATTAACGATTCATTACTCTCTGGCGCAGCTCAAATTTTCTATATCAGCAGTTTTCTATTCGAAGAGGATATCAATTGATTCCCAAATCCTATGTCAAGATCAAGGGAAAAAAGGAAGCATCACCAAAAAAAATCTCTGATTATGGGCTTTCTTTATGAACCTGCATCTCAAGCGGCTGCGTCGCTTCAAGAATCTTTTTAGCCCGTTCGATCTCTTCTTCAGTCCCCCGAATAACAAGAAGATATTTTCCTGCTTTGAGATGTTCTTCAAATTTTAAAATATGTTGTTTTTGTATCCCCAATCCAGACAAAAATCCAAGAGCTGCTCCAGCAACTCCACCAGCAACCAATCCTTCTAGCCCCCCAAGTAAAGCTGCTGAAAGAGGACCAGCAACAATCAATGGACCAAATCCTGGAACCCAAACAAAGGCTGCACCAACAAGGATACCAAAAAGCCCGCCAACCCATCCCCCAATAGTTGCACCCGTTTTGGCTATATCTCCAGCAGTGATATAGCCATGAACTTTTCTTTCACTGGATAGATCCTGAGCAAGAATAGAAACTCGTGTAAGAGGGAATTGACTTTGCTCCAGGCTCTTTAGAGCCTTTTCAGCATCCTCCAAAGAGGAATAGACAGCACTCAGTGAGATATCAGGCATGCATCATTTCTTTAAAATTTCTTATAAATTAAAACAAGCTTTTTTTATCTATTTGAGTGTCTTTAGTCTTCCTTCTTCTTCCCCTTCTTTTTGATGAATTTTTTTGACAACCCATAACATGGCTTTTGGAATGATTAAATAGCTAAAAATAGAAAAAATTAGAAGAAGCTTCCAAAAAAGGGTAAAAGCGGGAGAGACAACAAGAAAAAAACCACTACATATCATTAAAAACGCAAAAATAAAAGAAAAGAGTTCCCAAAAGAAAGATTCTTTCAGCCTGCCGAATGCATAAAAAAAAGCATATAAACCCGCAGTAAGAACGAAAGAAAGACTGGCCATAAGCAGCCCTAAAACAGCTTCAGCACTCATGAGAAAGAGTCGTGGTTTTGTTTAATGAACTTTTACCAATAGTTAATAGATCGATAACCAGTAACAAATAACAAACAAAAAACAGAATACCAAATCCCATTCGCCATATCATCGATTCTTTAAACCAAGGATGCATCTGGCCGTCAATATAAGCCTGCCACGTCGATCCCCCAACGGCACGCTCAATAAACGTCTGAGCAAAACCAGCCACTGTTAAAGGAGCAGTAATTCCTAACATAGTCAAAATTAAGCCAATAAACACCCATTTCCAAAGTGATCCATCAAGCACAGAGCCTTCATGCAGCCGAATTTTCTGAAGAGCTGTATAAATTAAAGAAAGATTAGTAGCAACATATGCACCAAAAAAAGCAAGATGTCCATGGGCAGCCGTTAATTGCGTGCCATGACTGTAAAGATTGATTTGGGGCAAGGTATGCATAAAGCCCCATACCCCTGCCCCTATAAAATTGCCAAAAGCTTGTGCCACAATCCAAAAAAAAGCTGGTTTATTTACTGTTTTCAATCTGTGGACTCCAGCATCATAGACCGCATGAACAATCATTGCGACAAGAGGTAGAGGCTCTAAAGCAGAAAAAAAACCCCCAATACCTAACCAATATTCGGGTGCACCAATCCAGAAATAATGGTGTCCCAGTCCTAAAATTCCCGTTCCAAAAATGAGGAAAACTTCTAAATACAGCCATCCCTCAATGATCTTTCTCGGTGTTCCTAAAACGGTCATAAGGATCCATCCAACAAGCACTCCAACAAGAACTTCCCAAGTTGCTTCTACCCAAAGATGCACCACCCACCACCACCAAAACTGATCCACCGAGATATTTGGACTGAAGAACATTCCAGCAATGTAAAATCCAATAATGGCTAGTAAGTCCACTGTCAAAACCCAAAGCATTCCTTTCAGCTTTTTGGCTTTCCAAATAGATGCAAAAACATTGAAAAATATTATTGAAAAAACAGCAACAATGCCAATATCAGCCCATCTTGGAGCTTCGATATATTCTCTGCCTTCAGTGATAAGCCAAAGAGTTAGCATCTCTCCCTTGCCTATTTGGACAAATAAAAAGACTAGCGCGACAATACCAACAGCACATGTCAAAACTATGAAAGCGATTTTGCCAAGAAAAATACCTACAACTTCTCTTTCTGTTTCCAATGGTAAAAACCAATAGATTCCTCCAATAAAACCAAAAAGCAGCCAAAGAATCATCGTGTTGAGATGAATCATCCGACAAATAGAAAAGTTTAGGAGGTTATGAAGAAATTCAGGTCGTATATATTGATAGGCAATAATCAGTCCAAAAATGAGCTGGATCCCAAAAAGGCATAAAGCCGTGATCCAATAACCAATAGCTAATTTTTGGGATTCATAAAGACCATTTTTATCTTTCATTTTTCTCAATCAAAAAACGGATGGCGCTCTGCCAAAATGATCAGGAAACCCATTAGTATCAATTGCCGACATAAATTTAAGATAGCCAACGATTGCTTTAGCCTCTGCTTCAGTCAGCTTTAAATTAGGCATTCTTCTCTGCCATGTCCCATAATATTCAGGGTTTTGAAGCCATTTAGCCATAGCCTCTTCTTTTGTCTTCATTCCTGTCATTGGTTGGATCATAGTCTCCCATTTAGGATCAAGCCAAGATTTTGTCAGGTCAGGAGCAAAATAGGCACCATTGCCCAACAAGGTATGACAGTCCATACAATTTCTGCTCTGAATCACTAATTTTCCTTTTGTTAATAAGGAAGTCGCTTCCTTTTCTGACCATTGCTTCCCAAAAAAAGGTTCTTCTTCCCCAATAGTTGGTATATACCGCTTTTTATCTGGATCATATTCATAGCCGATTTTATGATTTATAACCGTTGGAGAGGGGACTCTATTTGAACCAAATGAAATCTTCTTTAATGTATCAAATGTTAAAAGCCAGAGAACACTAAACATTACAAGAGAGCCCACAATGGCGAATACCCCCCAAAATCCAGGCTCCAACCAATTTTTTCCTCTAACTAATATGGCTGAAATCACCACGGTAAGGACAATGGAAAAGAGAGTGATTTCAAGCCACCCAAATTTCATGTTGGAATCATTTTACAAAAAAATAAAAGCCATCCAATGATAATTTTCCTTTTGGATCATTCCTTAGAGGGGTAAACCATAGCTGTTGATTTGTTCATGCAAACCTGAGGCAGGATAACAAGGATAAAAACAGAATTTAGCAGAGCTATTAAAGGGGCCTATTGATGGACAAAACTAAAAGAAAAAGAATACTTCTGCCTATTAGAGAGATGAAAAAATAAGGCGAAAGATACAAGATTATATTCTCTTTCAGGCACAATCGCCATGAAGTAATGCGGAGAAATCAACAAATTACGCTGGTCTCTTTTTCAATTGACTATAGATATAGAAATTTCCAGTCTTGGTAGGACAGGTGGAAGAACGATATGGGACTGTAGAACAAGTTATCGATTCTGAAAGTCAACTACTTGGATGCCATATACTTAAGAAGAGTTGAATTTACTAGGAATGCATCCAATAGCTTAGGCTAAGGGCTCTTGGAATGGCAGACATCAAAGAACTTATCTTGGTCAGCATAGTAATCTAAAGGGGAGATATCGTCCATGGCTAAAGAGAGCCATTGGTTTCAGAAGCTATAAAAGTTTAGGTTGCGGGAACATGAAGAAGGTCGGATTATATCAGACGTTTGGAGATCGTTGCGATTTACTATATTAACATTAGGCAACTGATGGTAATGCACAGGAAGCGGGTTATCATCAAGATGGTTAGCTAGATGTATTTCCAAAGATAGAAGCAGGAAGGGAAAAAGGGCAGAATATTTTTCTTCCCTAAATAGAAGTCTTCCCTAAAAAGAAGAAATATCTCGTAAGTTGTTTTATGAAGAATGAGGATAATCCTGAGTTTTGGCTGAGGCTAGCCTTTGAGCTAGCAAAATATGGTTCGGAACAAGGAGAAGGCGGACCCTTTGGAGCAGTTGTGGTGCTTCAAGGAGAAGCGATTGGCTTAGCCCATAACGAGGTGCTTTCAACTCAAGATCCAACCGCTCATGCTGAAATTCTTGCGATTCGTAGGGCAGCCAAAAAACTGGCTAAATTCGATTTAAATGGGACGATCATCTATTGTAGTAGTGAACCTTGCCCAATGTGCCTTTCGGCAATTTATTGGGCTGGGATCAATAAAATATATTTTGGTTGTTCTGCAGAAGATGCTCAAAAAATTGGGTTTCGAGATGTTTTCTTGTACGAAGAACTTAAAAAACCATCCAATCAAAGACAACTGCAATCTATCCAACTGTTAAGAGAGGAAGGACTATCTATTTTGAAAAGCTGGGAAGAGTCCCCGCTAAAAGTCATTTATTGATCTATATTCAAACACACATGGCTTAGGTCAAGAAAGATTGAAAAATAATCTTGTCAGTCTTCTAGCCTAAAGCCTATTCTTACCTCTACTTGAAAGAGAGGTTCTCCCTCTTTATTAACCGATCCTCTAATCTCTTTGACCTCGAACCAATCCAAATTACGAAGTGTTTTATTTGCTCTTTCTATAGCATTGCGAACCGCATGTTGGATGCTTTCGCTGGAAGTGCCAATGACATGAACGATCTTATATACTTTTTCTGACATTGGATTAATCCTTTTTGCTTTCAAATTACATCATAAGGCTGCAAGATAAAAGCATTTTTAAACGCATCAAATCATTTCTCTTTTTTCTCTGCCTAGCTTTAATTTATTTTTTAAAAGGTTCTACATGGAACAGGAATTTTTTTTCCCACCCCCTTCTCTTCCCAGTCTCCATATCGCTCGAGTGCTTCTTGATAACAAAAGAGACTTTCTCCTAGACTATGCTATTCCCGAAGCCCTGGAGAAAGAAATTGTTTTAGGCACTCATGTTCGCGTTCCGTTTAAGAACGGATTTGGCAAGGGAATCGTGGTGGATATTCTTGAAAAACAAAACTCTGCGCTCAAGCCCCTTCTCTGCAGGGAAAATAAAGAATTATTAGTTCCTCAAAACATCCTCAAATTATGCAAGTGGATTGCAGACTACTACTGTAGCCCGTTGATTTCAGCGTTACAAGCCGCCTTGCCTGATTCCATTAGAGCGACCATTAAACCAAAAGAAGACCTTCTATTATCCCTGCCAGCGCATTTGGATCCTCTTTCTATTCAAAGCAAAATAAAAAGAGCCAAAAAAGAAAAAGAGGCTTTGGATTTCCTCCAAAAATGGCAACCCGCTTGGCTTTCTGAGCTTCCTAAAAAGACTGGGATTTCTCGAAACATCTGGAAGAATCTTTTGCGCAAAGGGTTAATAGTTGGACTTTCCCAAAAAAAAGACGGAAACTATTTCCCTATTGTTCCGGATCTTTCTTTCCCAAAATGCTTGACAAAAGAACAAAGCCACGCAGTCCGCTTGATCGAAGAGGAAATGCATAAAGGCCTACCTCAACCGATTCTTCTCTTTGGAGTCACTGGTAGCGGGAAGACAGAAGTCTATATGCGGACAATTGAAAAATGCTTAACCCAAAAAAAACAGGTTCTTCTTTTAGTCCCTGAAATTTCTTTAACACCCCAACTCCTGGAGAGAATTAAAGCCAGATTTACAGCACAAGGAGCCTCTATTGGTTGCTGGCATAGCCGCATTTCCCGTAGTGAAAAAGCAACTCTTTGGTACGATATACTCCGTGGCAAGATTAATATCCTTGTTGGCACCAGATCGGCTCTTTTCGCTCCCTTCCCCTCCCTAGGGTTAATCATTGTGGATGAAGAACATGAAAGCTCATTCAAACAAGAGGAAAGCCCACGCTACCACGGCAGAGACGTTGCCGTAATGCGTGCTAGACTTGAAGGAGCCCTTATTATTTTGGGTTCGGCCACTCCCTCCTTAGAATCGTACTATAATGCGATGAGTGGTAAATATAAACTGATAGAACTTAAAAGAAGGGTCGAAGAAAGAAAACTCCCTTCTGTCAGCATTGTTGATCTAAGAAAACGCAAAAGGAACCTTTCACAACAAGAAAAGAAAGGAACCGATTTTTATCTAAAGCCTGAAGAATTGATCTCAGATGAACTAAAAGAGGCCATAGAAAAAAGACTGGAAAGAAAAGAGCAAATTATCCTTTATATAAATCATAGGGGCTATTCCTCTTCACTGCAATGCTCAGACTGCGGCTATGTCCTTCCATGTCCAAATTGTTCGATTTCCCTTAGTTTTCATAAAAACCTTGGGATTTTGAATTGTCATCTATGCAATTATTCTGCTTCTGTTCCTTCTTTCTGTCCTATGTGTCGCGCAGTAGGAGCTTTTAAATTTTTGGGAAGCGGCACAGAAAAAGTAGAAGAAGCAATTCAACAATTGTTTTGCTCTGCTCGAGTTTTAAGAATGGATTCAGATACAATGAAAAAAAAGGGGGCAGTGGAAAGAGCATTAAGGGCCTTTGGAGAACGGCAATTTGATATTCTTGTTGGTACTCAGATGGTTTCCAAAGGCCTGGACTTTCCTCATGTAAGTCTTGTGGGAATTGTTTCCATAGATGGTCTTCTCCATCTCCCTGATTTTCGAGCATCAGAAAAAAGTTTCCAACAACTTTTACAGGTTTCAGGCCGTTCAGGCAGGGGATCTGTGGAAGGAGAAGTCTTTGTACAGACACGAACCCCTTACCATCCAGCCATCCAATTTGCAAGGCATCACGATTATCTTGGTTTTGTTGATCAGGAACTAGAATTTAGAAAAACTCTTTTTTATCCCCCCTTCTGCAGAGCCATATTGATTCGCTTCATAGGGAGTCCAGAAGAAAAAGTGAAGTTTATGACAGAAGCATTCACCAAAGAAATTAAAGAAGCATTGAAAGATTCTAATGCTATTATTGGCGAACCGACACAGGCCCCAATTGCCAAAATCAAAGGCAAATATCATTATCAGTTATTCATACGCTGTCAAAAAGTCATGGAGATCAGTCAAAAGCTAAAGAAGCTAATTTTTGGCAAAGAGTCTGAAATGGGTATCAACATTAGAATAGATGTCGATCCTCAAGATCTTTTAAAATAAATAGTGTCGGGATTAATAAAATTTTGATCTTCTTTCCACTATATTTAACTATAAAAGACCAGAAAGAGGAACTATACCTATAGACGATGATCGATGTTTTGTATGTTTTGTTCTTTGTTGGTTTGATAGTTTGCTGCCTACTCTACTGCCAGCTATGCGATAAAGTGTGAAGGAGCTAGCCTATGCTTTTTATTCTATTTTTAGTCTCACTTCTACTGCTGGTTTATTTGCTGATCGTCATCCTCTGGCCTGAAAAATTTTAAATGTTACAAAAACAATGAAAACTTCAAATTGGATAGAACTTGGTCTTTTTATATCTATCCTTGCGGTCCTAAACAAACCTTTGGGAATACATATTTATAGAGTCCTGGATAGAGAAGGGAAAACTATTTTCGATGCCTTCTTAAAACCACTGGAAAATTTAACATACAAAATTTGCTCGATTGATAAGTCCAAAGAGCACAATTGGATAGAATACGCGGTTGGCATTTTACTCTTTAATTTTGCAGGCATGTTGATGACTTATTTTGTGCCAAGAATGCAGCATTTTCTTCCCCTTAACCCTGAACATATAGGACCTATGGCCCCTCATATAGCGTTCAATACGGCCATTAGTTTTGGAACAAACACCAACTGGCAATCCTATGTACCAGAAAAAGAAGTGTCCTACTTTTCTCAGATGGTTGGGCTTGCTTTCCAAAATTTTACTTCGGCAGCTACGGGTATTGCCGTCGCCGCCGCATTCGTTCGAGGGATTGTTCGAACAGAGGCTAAAACTGTTGGCAATTGCTGGGTAGACCTGGTAAGAATCAATTATTATGTTCTATTACCTCTATCTCTTGTTGGTGCCTTACTACTGATTTCACAAGGAGTCCCTCAAAATTTCCATCCCTACCTCCGCTATCTTCCATTAGATAGCAAAGCTCATGAAGAAGCTTGCATACTACCTCAGGGTCCTATCGCCTCTCAAGAAGTGATAAAACTTCTTGGAACTAATGGAGGGGGATTCTTTAACGCCAACTCTGCTCATCCCTATGAAAATCCTACTCCCCTTTCCAATTTTATGGAGATGCTCCTTATTTTTCTCATCCCTAGTGCCTTAACCTATTACTTTGGATTAAGTTGTAAGAAGCTATCTCATGGTTGGTCTATTTGGATCACCATGGTGCTTCTTTTTCTTGTGCTTAGCCTTAGCTGTTATTGGTTAGAGCATGCAGGCAATCCGTTTTTTAAACCTTTTGGCATTGAACAACAAGCCAATATGGAGGGCAAAGAAACGAGATTTGGAATATTTGAAACGACCCTTTTTGCTGCTGTCACGACCTCTGCTTCCTGTGGAGCGGTTAACTCCATGCATGACTCTTTTTTGCCTCTTTCCGGAATGATTCCTCTGTTCAATATGAGCTTAGGAGAAATCATCTTTGGGGGAGTGGGCTCTGGATTATATGGCATGCTGCTTTTCGTCATTCTTTCAGTATTTTTATTCGGTCTGATGACAGGCCGAACTCCGGGCTATTTGGGAAAGAGAATTGGTGCTTACGAGATCAAAATGGCGGTGCTAGCGCTCATGATTCAGTATATTTCAATCTTAGGCCTGTCGGCACTGGCCATACATTCTTCATGGGGATTAACAGCTCTAGGAAACAAAGGGCCACATGGATTGACCGAAACTCTTTATGCTTTTGTCTCGACCACTGAAAACAATGGAAGCGCTTTTGGAGGGTTGTCCGCTACTTCCGTTCCCTATGCTATTTTCCTTGGCTTGGCTATGTTTTTTGGTCGCTATTTTATTATTATCCCTGTGCTTGCCGTTGCTGGCTCGCTTGTGTGTCAGAAACGCTACATTAGCCAAACGGTTTTCCCGACCAGTGGTGCCCTTTTTGTTTTTATCCTTGGGGCAGCCATATTCCTGGTTGCAGCTCTTAACTTTTTCCCAGTTTTTACCTTAGGACCTGTCCTGGAGCATCTACTGATAGGTACAGGCAAAATGTTTTAAAGAAAACATTAAAAAATGGTTTAAAATCATGAAAACCTCAAAGAATGTTGTTTCTTTTTGGAGCTTATTTCTTATTGCAACCGCAATAAAAGAAGCTTTTATAAAACTCAATCCTTTCAGTCTTTGGAAAAACCCTGTGATTTTTGTCACCGAAATTGGTGCCTTTATTACTACCATTGAAATGTTTCGTTCTTCGGAATCTTTTTCCTTCACTCTTCAGATTAGTCTCTGGCTTTGGTTTACTGTTCTTTTTGCGAATTTTGCAGAAGCTATTGCCGAAAGTAGGGGAAAGGCTCAAGCCGAAAGTTTAAAGCAGACCCGGACGGTGACCATGGCAAAGAAACTTGTCCAAGGGAAAGAAGTCCTTGTCAATGCCAGTGAGTTAAAAAAAGGAGATCTAGTAGTATGCATTGCGGGGGATATCATCCCTTCTGATGGAGAAGTGGTAGAAGGAGCCGCAACAGTGGATGAATCAGCGATTACTGGTGAATCTGCTCCAGTCATACGGGAAAGTGGTGGGGATAGAAGTGCAGTTACGGGTGGGACTCGAGTCATTAGTGATCGTATTGTCATAAAAATCACTGCTGAGCCTGGGAATACCTTTCTTGACAGGATGATTGAAATGGTGGAAGGAGCCAAAAGGCAAAAAACGCCTAATGAGATTGCCTTAACCATCTTATTAGCCTCTTTAACCTTCATTTTTCTATTAGTGGTGGTGACTCTCGTTCCCTTTTTAAAGTACTCTCAGGCTCCTATTTCGATTCCTATTTTGACGAGCTTATTTGTCTGTCTGATTCCAACCACAATAGGCGGCTTATTAAATGCCATCGGGATTGCCGGCATTGACAGGTTAGTGCAACACAATGTGATAGCCACAAGTGGTAGAGCTGTCGAAGCAGCTGGGGATATCGATGTGCTCCTGCTGGATAAAACCGGGACGATTACTCTAGGAAATCGGATGGCCACCGAATTTATAGCTGCCCCTGGTATAGATCACTATAGACTGGTTGATGCCGCTCAACTTGCTAGCTTGGCCGATGAAACTCCTGAAGGAAGATCGATTGTCATTCTGGCCAAAGAAAAATATGGGTTAAGAGGTAGAGAAGTACTTGATACTCGAGCAAAATTTATCCCTTTCAGTGCCAAAACACGAATGAGTGGAGTTGATTTTTTTTCTGCTGATGGATCTTGTTGCGAAAGAAAGATTCGAAAAGGGTCCATGGATGCAATCGAAGCATATTTGCAAGAAATGGGAGGTAGCATATCCCAATCGGTAAAAGAAATAGTAGAAAATGTCGCTAAAAATGGAGGCACGCCTCTTGTTGTCGTCGAAGGCAAAGATGTCCTTGGGGTGATTGAACTAAAGGATATTATCAAAGGGGGGATTAGAGAGCGCTTTGCAAGGCTAAGAAAAATGGGCATAAGGACCATAATGATCACCGGAGATAATCCGCTGACAGCCGCGGCTATCGCTGCCGAAGCAGGTGTCGATGATTTCATGGCTCAGGTGACCCCGGAACAAAAGCTAAAAAGAATCCGCCAAGAACAAGTTCTTGGTCACCTTGTCGCCATGGCCGGAGATGGCACCAATGATGCTCCTGCACTGGCACAAGCAGATGTTGGCGTGGCCATGAACACAGGGACTCAAGCTGCTAGAGAAGCTGGCAATATGGTTGATCTGGATAGTAATCCTACAAAACTGATAGAGATCGTCGAGATTGGCAAACAGCTGCTAGTGACGCGTGGGGCCTTAACCACTTTTAGCATCGCCAATGATGTGGCTAAATATTTTGCCATTATTCCTGCCATGCTCATGTCCACTTTTCCAGCAATATCCCCACTGAACATTATGCAACTCCATACTCCCGAAAGCGCTATCCTCAGTGCTGTCATATTCAACGCGGTCATCATTATTCTCTTAATCCCTATAGCTCTGAAAGGAGTGACGCTAAAGGCCGTTTCTGCAGAGAATCTGTTGATCAAAAACATCTTAATTTACGGCCTAGGTGGAGTCATAGCCCCTTTTGTAGGCATTAAACTTATAGACCAACTGCTCTATTTTTTACACCTTGTCTAAAAAATACTTAAAAGAATACTTAATAATACTTATGAAGCCCTTCCATAGCTTAGTTCTTTCCGTCAAACTAACACTTCTGTTGCTGCTGATTCTTTCAGGCCTCTACCCATTTACGGTATATATTTTGGGAAAACTCTTATTCCCTTATCAGTCAGCAGGAAGCCTAATCATTGATTCGCAAGGCCATGTCCGAGGCTCCTTACTCATAGGACAGAATTTTGAATCTCCAGCATATTTTCATCCGAGACCTTCAGCTTCCAACTACGATGGCCTTAGCTCTGGAGGCAGTAACCTTGGTCCTTCATCTTCAGACTTCATTGAAACGATAAAAAAAAGAGCCATTTCCTATAGAAAGGAAAATGAGATAGCCCCTTCAAGCCTTATCCCTGCGGATGCCGTCTGCGCCTCTGCCAGTGGGCTTGATCCACACATCAGCCTCAAAAATGCTCTTCTGCAAGCTCCAAGAGTAGCTAAAGCAAGGAAAGCGGATCTAAAAGCTATAGAGAATCTTATTTTGAAAAACACGCAACATCCTCTTGCGAATGTTTTTGGGGAAGAAAGCGTCAATGTCCTAAAATTAAACCTTGAGCTCGACAAGGAGTATCCACTGCCCTAATGTATAGGGATAATGGGTAAAAGTTACAAAGAAATCACTAACGAATTACAAGATTTTATTGTAAACCAAAAGATTTTCTTTGTAGCTACCGCCACCGCTACCAGCCGAATTAACCTTTCTCCCAAGGGATTAGATACGCTTCGAATTATTAGTCCTAAAAAGATTCTTTGGCTCAACTTAACTGGGAGTGGTAACGAAACCGCGGCTCATCTCACCACCGATGGAAGAATCACCCTTATGTTTTGTTCTTTTGAAGGGAAGCCTCTCATTTTGAGGCTTTACGGCAAAGGAAGAGTGATTCATCCATGGGAAGAACAATGGGGAGAATTTATTATTCTTTTCCCCGCTTTTCCTGGCGCCAGACAAATCATTCAAGTCGATGTTGATCTTGTGACCACTTCCTGTGGATTTGGTGTTCCTCTTTTTGAATTTAAAGGAAATAGGGATAACCTCATCCAATGGACAAGGAAAAAGGGAGAGAATGGAATCCGTACGTACTGGAAAGAAAAAAACGCTAAAAGTATTGATGGAATTCCAACTCCCTTTTTTGACGATTCTTTTTTAGTACCTAAACGGAAAGAGGAGGCAACAAGCCATGAAAGCTAGAGTTTTCATGAAAAGGAGACTCCATCCCTAGCTTTCCTTCTAGAGGGAGGCTGCCATTTTTTCTTCAATGGTAATAGCATTAGAGGAGAGTTTCACTTTTTTAAGCCTGCGTTTGATGAATGAAAAGACAACATGCAAACTACAGTAAAATCCTTAAGGTTTTCTCAACTTGGATGGAATGGCTTGGGCGATTTTAGATGGAAAATTATAGGGATTTAAAATCTACACCTTTGCTAGTAAGAAGATGAAATTGCAGTTGTTAAAAGAATGAAATCTTTCTTTCTTATGTAACAGGATCCATATCTAGCTTTTCCACAGTGATTTACATTCCACTACCCCAACCATAATCTACCTTCAGGGATGGGAACGCTTTGAGTGTTAAAGCAATGTAGTACATTTGAATGGAAGGGCTTCCAGGAAACATGATGTTTTGAAAGTTAAACGAAAAAACCCAATCTTGGAGATCTCTATAAATGGTGAAATTTTCAAAAGGAATATAACCTCCTGTTCCTTGATAGGTTAACATACCCATGACCTGCCAGTCTTTATTGATTCGCCAAAAATCAGAAATGAAAACAGTGTTTTGCTGCCCAATAAAAGCCTGTTGATAGGCATTTAGCAACGATCCGTTTAAGCTCGACATACCATTGGGACCTACAGCAGGGAATGTCGCCGCAAGGGGAATGGTCAGAAAGCTGACTGGAACTTCCACATTATTCAAATAGGAATAGCCGAAGGTCAGATCATTGGCTCTATGAAATTGATAGGTTATGGCTGTCGTCCAGTTGGTGTACCCTAGATCAGCTGTAGGTAGTGCGATATCTGAATGCAAATTAAACCAAGGTACAGGGTTGATATCTAATACTCCATAGACTTCATCTACCGTATCACTCATGGGAATGAGTAGCTGATTATATTTTCTATCCCAATTCGCATCTACAAAGGCAGTAAATTCAGCCAGATTATATGTATTCCCATCTCTTTTTGTCTGAATCCTTTGCCGTATTCCACTTCTAAGATACGTCATACCAAAAAGGGAATCAATCGAAGGATAATTCATGAGATTAATCACAGGGGGGGTAATCGTTGGGAGAAAATTATCAAATCCTAAAACTTGATAAGGATTGTCATAAGGATTGGGAATATATTGAAAATTCATAAAAGGCTGAACGACATGTCGTATCCCATGAATCCCCAGCAAAGGGATGTCTACATTTTCCCAAACTTTCGAAAGCTTAAAGGAACTTTCAAGGCCTGCAACAAACAGGGCCCTGCTAAAATCCAATCGACTAGCCGTAGGGACGGCACTTAGCACATTTTGATCACTCCAATATGTCCCTTCAAATCCAATTCTTGGAGTCACTGAAAGCCAATGGAAATATTCTTTTGGATAGCTCAATTCCTGATAGGTATCCCAACGGTACCCGCCATAATTACTTAGAAAGTATGGTGAAGGAAGAGCCAGGAGTTGGGCGGGCGTTAAGGTTTGAGTCCGAGCTAGAGGAAAAAGAAAACGATTGAGAGGCTGCCACGGATAAAAAAGGCCGAATATGTTGCCCGGTGTAAAATTAAGGTTTGAAAATTGCTGCTCGAAATTGACTACACTATACCGGGATTGATAGGCAATTGGGGTATTGAAAATTCGCGTTCGGTTCGTCAAAATTGATAATTCAGGCAATCTGTTTATCGAATTAAAAAAAGGCATTAAATTATCTCTGACAAGAAGATCCGCTGTAAAATTAGAATTATAATAATTAAGCCAAGCCACATTGTCAGGCTGTCTATTATACATATAGGTATTCCAAAGAAAATCCTCTAGCACATAGGGATCCGTCCAGTAATTTAAATCCGTAGAAAGAGTAAATTCTTGAGTCAATGGCATCTTCATAGCCAGATTAAACATCCCTCGATTTGGCCCCACATCAAACCTTGGGATAGATGTCGGATTAAGCTGAAAATCGAAATCATTGGCATAATAGGTTCTTAAGAATCCCATTCCTCCTTCACTAGGAATGAACTTGAGAATGGCTCCCCCAGCAGGGCCTCTTAAGGACCTATAGTCAAGTTGAAAAGTCGCTGCCGCTTTTTCACTGAATTTATAGTTATAGGTAAAAGTGACAAACCATCCCCAATAAGAACGTTCCCCAGGTATGATATTGTAACTGCTCTCTTCACTATTCAAAGGCTGGCTGACCACTGGAAGCCATAGCACTGGAATCTTCCCCATATAAACCGTGACGTTTTTCATCACTATCTTATCATTCGCATAAATATCAATCGTTTTGGCTTTTGTTTGGAAATAGGGATGCTCTCTATTTTCTACTGTAAACATGCCATTTTCCACATGATAATGATCCTCTTCAGGAGTGGTAAGTGTTTGACCGGAGGATAAAAGGGGAGTATCAAAGAGGCTCCAATTTAGAGCAGTTATGGCCTTAGTATCCAAATTATACACGATATGAGAAGCTCTAAAGACCCTTTTTTCGGTATAAACCCTAGCGTTGCCATCGGCAATGACTTCCCTTTTTACCGAGTCATAGCTTATCTCATCTGCATATATATCTGTTGCTCCATAATGGGCCACCGCATTGCCCTTAGCAACAGCAATGTTGCCTACAAAGTGAGTTTCTTCAGCGGTAATTTCCACAGGAATCTGTCCAGGAGGAACCTTTTGCTGTTCTTCCTCGGTTTCCGTTTCATCTGAATCCTGGGCAAAAGAGGAGAGAGAAAAAGTTATCAAAAGGCATGCTAACACTACGAAAAACGGTCCTTTTTTACTTGCCATAAGCTTGGGAAAGAAAGAAAAGAATGGCAAAAGTAGAATTTTCACGACATTTCAGTTCCACAATTATGACAAAAAGGTTTCCTTTACAAGTTCAAAACATTTGTTTTTAGACCTAATTCACACCGTTTTTTCTCTTCCCCTTATGAGCATAGAACTGACGAATGGTTTCCACAACCCTTTCCATCTCTTCTTCACGGAGTCCAGGAAAAATAGGCAAAGCTAGAACTTCCTCGGAAAGCTTTTCAGCTATAGGAAAATCCCCTTTCCTATAGCCAAGGAAAGAAAAACAGGGTTGCAGATGCAAAGGAATAGGATAATAGATTTCTGTTTGGATCCTCTGCTCCCTCAAATAATTTCTGAGCCTGTCCCTGTCTTTTTTTACTCTGATGACATACTGGTTGAACGTGTGGGTGCCACGAACCCTATTCGGTAGAAAAATGGGATAACCCCACTCTTTTTCTAACCATCGAGAATTTTCCTCCTGTTGCCTAGTCTGACAAAGACAAGGATCTGGACATTTTATGGCAACACCTGAGGAAAGGAAAGCTTTCTCATAAAATTGCGCGTTTTTTATTCTTTGGGCAATAAGACTATCGACAGCGGCCAGTCTCACACTGAGAAAAGCAGCTTGCATCTCATCCATTCTGAAATTACCGCCAAGCCATTCATGGGAATATTTCTCTTTTGAAGAACCGTGGACTCTTAAAGCCTGGATTTTGCTAGCTATGTCATCTGAAGAGGTAGAGACTAAACCAGCTTCACCAAAAGCAGCCAAATTTTTGGTAGGGAAAAAAGAAAAACAACCTACCGAGCCGAATGTCCCCGCTTTCTTATTACCAATTGAAGCACCGAATGCCTGAGCGCTGTCTTCTATAAGAAAAAGATGCTTTTTTTCTTCGATTGCTTTGAACCCTTCCATATCGGCACATTGTCCAAAAAGATGCACAGGGATTATCCCCTGGGTATTGGAACTGATCCTTGCTTGTACTTCGGAAGGAGAAAGCTGAAAGCAGCCTGGACAAACATCTGCAAAGACTGGTTTTGCTCCAGCCCTCGCGACAGAACTAGCAGTGGCAAAAAAGGTAAAGACTGGACAAATTACTTCATCTCCAGCCTTTACCCCGAAAGCCATGAGCGCTAACAAAAGAGCATCGCTTCCTGAAGAAACTCCTAGGCAATGTCTTACATTTAAATACCTTGCCACTGATTGTTCGAAGCTCCGTACTTCCTGACCAAGAATGTATCTTCCACTTTCAAGCACACGAGAGAAAGCTTGTTCTATGCTCTTTTTTTCAAGGCTGAGCATTCTTCTTAAATCCATGAATGGAACTTCACAACTATTTTTTTCTTCCACATTGACCTCTCAACTCTTATTGGTAGGAGCTTTCTTGCCATTTCAAAAGATCTTCTTCCAAAGCCTCTTCGATGTTCCGGATTTTGATTCCACAACTTAGTAGCTTCGAATTATCAAGCACACAGTTGGATCTTGGAGCTTTGACATGCTTTAAAAATTCTTTTTCGTTCTCAAAAAAAAGGAATTTCTTTCCTTTGTCTCTGAGTTTTTTACCCAATGGAGAAACAAGTATTTTTTCAATGATCTCTCGGGTGGTTATCGATCCTGTATTAGTTATGTGATAGATGCCAAAGGGTAATCTCTTTTCCCAACATTCAAATGAAGCTCTCACAAACTCTTCGATTTCGGAAAGAGAGTTCCGAGCATCCAATAAACGTGGATAAAACAAAAGCTTAGAAAGATAATTTTTGGGATGATCCTGCCAGTGAAATGGCATACGCAATCTCCAAATATAACAAGAGGCACCAACCAAAAGCTCCTCAGCAAGAGCTTTACATCCACTATAAAAACTGCAGGGAGAAGCCCTAAAAGAGAAATTTGGTGGATCTTCCTCCTGAAATCCTATTCGCTCTCCATCTTGTCTAATCCCCTTATCCCCCTGATAGACACAACCTGAGGAGACCTGACCAAATACAATTCCTTTTTTTGTGCACACCTTGGCAAGAATGCCAGGAATAATGACATTGCCTAAAAGACAGTCAACTTTGTTTTCTTCGCATGCATCTACATTCGGTTTGCCCGTATATCCTACTGCATTGATAATGAAGTCAGCCTCAATTTTATCAAGGAACTCAGTGAGTTTTTTTTCGTCCGCCAGATCGACTTCTTTGTGGGTTGGAGCAATAAAATCCAATCCTTTGGATTGAAGCATCTTTTTATAAAAACTGCCCACATACCCGCTCGATCCAAACAAGACTATCATGATAATTTTGTATGAAATCCTTATTTTTCGTTCAAGAACGATTGTTTGGCGGTTAAGGATGAAATATAACTAGGAGACTAAGGATTCCATCCCCTCATTCCTGTTCTTTCTTTTCTCAACAAGGATAAGAAAGTTATTCAGCGTTAGTCCAATTCTAAATTCTTTCTAAAAATTTCTGAATCCTTAACCCCTATATCATCATATTTTATTTCGGTTTGCACTGTTCTACCTAGCCACTCCAGTAGCACTTTGATCCGCTCTCTAGCTGGGACAAAACCCAAAACAATGCATGAAAATCCCTTAAAAGGTCCTTCAGCAATATTGATCTTCGATCCAATATTGACTTTTTCTTGAACCATTTTAATTCCTTGCTCACCAAACTGTGTTTTTAATTCTGTGATAAAACATTCCGGTACGACAGGATAGGTAGAGCCGAAATGGACAACGGTCCTTACTCCTTTAGCAGAACGAACGAAAATTAGTTTGGATAAAAGGTTAAATTTTGCAAAGAGATATCCAGGGAAAAGAGGTTCCAAAACCAAACAGGATTTTTTGCTTCTAATTTTTTTATAGAGAATCTGAGGAAAAAAAACTTCAATATTTTCTTTTTTTAAGTTTTCTATAGCAAATTTTTCTTTTTTAGGGTGAACAGAAAGACAATACCATAAAGATTCATTTGTCCATTGCTTTTCCATATTTCCCCCGAAAAGTTAGGCTATGCTATTGAAAATAATTCATTTATATTTTAATAAAACGCGAGGGGAAAAAAAACATTATCTTACCAGAGAAGCGCTTCTACTGATTCAGTAGGAGTTCTAAAGCTTCTAAGCTAATTTTATTGCCATGTTAAAAGCTGGACTAGTTGGACTACCAAATGTCGGTAAAAGCACTCTTTTTAATGCTTTGACAAAAAGCAAAAAAGCTGAGGCAGCTAATTATCCATTCTGCACGATCGATCCTAACATCGGCATTATTGCTGTAGCGGATGAAAGACTGGAGGAGCTGGCAAGAATTTCAAAATCAATAAAAACTATACCTGCAGCGATTGAAATCGTCGACATTGCTGGATTAGTAAAAGGTGCAAGCCAAGGAGAAGGGCTAGGGAATCAATTTTTAGCCCACATCAGGGAAGTGGATGCCATTCTTTTGATTCTCCGTTGTTTTGAGGGAACAGAAGTGCATCATATCACGGGTAGAGTCGATCCCGTGGAGGATCTAGACATCCTTCTGACCGAATTGTCTTTAGCTGACTTTTCCACCATAGAAAAACAGTTAGAGAAAGTCAAAAAGCGTGCTTCTGCAAAAGGAAAAATCCTTATCGATCCTTCACTACTAGAAAAAGCATCTCATTTCTTGAGTAAAGGAATCCCTCTTTTTTCCTTAAATCTTGATCAACAGGAAATGAACCAACTTAAACAGCTTTCTTTATTAACAACAAAACCTATTCTTCTTGTTTGCAATGTTGAGGAAAATGAGCTTAGTCTTGGTGAAAAAAACCCCCTCGTTCATAAAGTCATTGATTATATAAAAACACATCCTTTTTATGACTATGTCATTCTTTCAGCACAGCTAGAAGCTGATTTAAATGATCTTGATTTAGAAGAAAAAAAAGAGTACTTGCAATCGCTCGGTCTAAAGGATTCTGGTTGTGACCAACTCGTTCAAAAAGTTTATAAGCTATTAGGACTACGAACTTTTTTTACAACTGGACCGAAGGAAACCCGTGCATGGACCATCCATGCAGGCGATACAGCTCCCAAAGCAGCTGGCGTCATTCATTCGGATTTTGAAAGAGGTTTTATTGCAGCCGAATGTCTTCGATTCGAAGATTTTGTTTTGTTTGGGTCCTTTGCTAAGGCAAAAGAAGCAGGAAAATTAAGGATAGAAGGGAAAGATTATGTTATTGCCGATGGAGAAATTGTTGAATTTCGCTTCAATGTTTGAAGCCGATCTTTAAAGAATTTTTCCTTTCAATTCACAACCTTGAACTCCGGTTCTACCAAATTGTTTTTCAAGCTCTTTAAATTCAATCTTTATCCATGTGGGTCTCCCATGTGGGCAAGTATGCGGGAATTTGCAAAGGAATAGGTCCCTAACAAGTTTTTCCTGTTCTTCCCTAGTGAGCAAATCCCCTGATTTGACTGCTTTTTTACAAACTGATAAAGCAATATCTCTTTGCCAGTAGGGTCGGGCAGTTTTTTTGTGCCTTTCCAACTCAACAAGTTCCAAGAGGACTTCTCGCAAAAACATTTCGTAATCAGTTCTTTTAATTCCACTTGGGATAGCCTCCAACAAAAAAGAAGAAATGCCAAGAGAGCGTATCTCAAAGCCAAGATCTTCAAAAAAGCTCAAAGAGTTTGAAAGAATTTCAGCTTCCGTAGCAGAAAGGGTTATAAGAATCGGCGTCAACAGTTTTTGTGCCTGCTTTTGAGAAGCATGAAACTGCTCTATCATTTTCTCAAACAATACCCTTTCATGAGCGGCATGTTGATCAATTATTAAAATCCCCTCTTTGATTTCAACAGCAATGTAAAGAGAGGAAAAAAGACCAACAATTTTGTATTCAAAAGGATTGTCTGGCAGCTTAGTTTCTTGGGTTTCTTTGGGATGAGAAGAGGTGTAATTTGTGAACAGATCTTCTCCAGATAGAGATTCATTGACAAAGCTCAGGCCATTTTCTCCAATATGCGCTGTATCTGTAGTTGGAAGAGTGGGAAGATTTTGCTCTTTTTTCTCAAAAGAAAACGAAGAAGGTACCGATATTCCTTGAAATTTCAATCCATCCAATAACACTTGGTTTACAAAGTTTCTAAAAGCATATTCTCTTTTAAAACGAACTTCTTTTTTTGTTGGATGCACATTCACGTCGATCTCATCAGGACTGACTTCGGCAAAAAGAACACAAAGAGGATAGAGCCCTTTCATTAGGGAATTTCGATAGGCATCGAAGACGCCTAATGAGAAACTCTTAGATTCCACTGGCCGTTTGTTGACAAAAAAGAACATGTCTTCTCTAGAAGGTCTTCCTACCCCAGGTTTGCTTATGGCCCCATATATTTTGAATCCCTCCCCTTCCTTTTCAATCCATAAAAGTTCTTTTGCCCATGTTTCTCCTAAAACAGAACAAATTCGTTTCCAAAAATCTTCGCCTTTCTCCCAGCGTCCTTTGCCCCCTGGACTATGATCATATCGAATCCCTATTTCGGGATGAGACAGAGCAGAAAAAATAAGCTGCTTTTGAAGATGTAGCAGTTCGGTCCTTGGGGATTTTAAAAATTTAAGTCTTGCTGGAACATTGAAAAAAAGAGAGCTGACGGCAACTGTAGTTCCCTCCAATCCGCCCGATTCATTGACTTGAACTATTTTTCCCCCATGGACTTCAATAACGATTCCTTTGGAAGTTCCTTTTTCTTGGGTGGCTAGACTAAATTTTGCAACTGAAGCAATCGCTGGAATGGCTTCTCCTCGAAAACCATAAGTAGTAAGCCTGGAAAAATCACTCAACGAGGAAATCTTACTTGTAGCATGTCTTTCCAAAGAAAGAAAAGCATCTTCCCTACTCATCCCACAGCCATCATCCTTTACCTTTATCCATGATATTCCTCCAGATCTGGTTTCCACATCGATTTGGGTGGCTCCAGCATCAATAGAATTTTCAATCAATTCCTTAAGGACTGAAGCTGGCCTTTCAATAATCTCTCCTGCCGCAATCTGATTTGAGACTTCTTCGGTCAAAATGTGAATTTTCCTTCCCATTATCTATCCCAATTAAGGATTCAAATTATTGAGCTGTCTTTGTATATTTTCTTTCCTTACTAATTATGAACTTCCAACAAAAGAAAATAGCTTTCTTAAGTAAAAGATTCCAGATATTCTCTTTAATTTTAATTTTTTTTCCCTCTGCATTTGCTTTAGAAAATTCCTTCCCAACTAACAAAAAGGCTCCACCCTTCTCCCTCCCAGAATTTAGAGAGAAAACTCTTTTTCTTATTAATCGTTTCCGAAAAGACCAACATCTCTCCGCACTAAGCTTAAATCCGGAACTCAATGGAATTAGTCAACAATGGGCCGAACATATTGCACAACAAAGAAAACTTGTCCATCGATCTTTAACCTCCTTAAAAGAAATAACCCAAAGGGAGGGATGGAGTTTAATCAATGAAAATCTGCACTATTCAACAGAAGGAGCCGATCCAGAAGAAACCGTGGAAGCATGGAAAAAAAGTCCTGGGCATCGAAAAAATCTACTGGATGAAAACATTCAGATAGCCGGAATTGGAGCAGCGTTTGCAGATAATGAGGGGTTTGTAGTTTTTAATGGAGCGGCAATCAAACAAATGAATGGAAATTCGCCTTCCTCCTTACCTCATTTTCTTAGAAAGATATTCCCAAAAAGCCAAGAACGCGATGGAGATCTTGAATAGACCGAAAGGTAATTTCTATTTTCCCCGAATTCTTATCCCCCTTAATTTTGACTGGAGAACCGAATTTTACGCAAAGCTCTTTTTCGATGTTTGTGAAAAGGAAATCTGCTTCTCTTTCTTTTTGGACTACTAGTGATTTTTTTTTCTTTTCGTTATAATTTCCTACAAATTCTTCAGTTTTTCTGACCGACCATCCCTCCTTCACTATTTTTTCGGCCACTTTTTCTTGCATTTCTCTATCTGTAAGCCCAACCAAGACTTTGCCATGCCCCTGACTTAAACTGCCTTTTTCAATAAGATCCTGAACAGGCTGGGACAAAGTTAACAATCGCAAAGTGTTGGCAACGGTCGCCCTGCTTTTTCCAAGTCTCTGTGCTACTACCTCTTGGGTCAGCCCAAATTTTTCCATCATAAGGGCATAGCCTCTTGCCTCCTCGATAGGATTCAGATCGCTCCGTTGTAGGTTCTCCATTAAAGCAATCTCTATGAGATCGTTGTCAGAGGCTCTTCGGATAATCGCAGGAATAGTTTCCAGTCCAGCGCGTATGGCCGATCTCCATCTTCTCTCTCCGGCAATCAACTCGAATTGATTTTCTTTTTGCTGTCTTACAATTACAGGCTGCAGTAATCCCTTTTCTTTAATCGATTGGGTTAGTTCTTCCAATTCTTCTTCACGAATCACTTTTCTAGGTTGATACGGATTAGGAGAAATCCTGTCTACCTTGATCAAACTAATTTTTTCTCCAAGCTCTTCGCTTGGAACTGATGAAAAAAGAGATTTTGTATTGATTAATTCACTCAAACCTTTGCCAAGGCTTCTTTTAGACATATCTTCTTAGCTATTTTCCATCAAGTTCAATAGGTTGAAAAGAGAAATCAAAAAGATTTTTCTTAAAACAACTAAAGGAGAAATAAAGAACAAAGACATTTTCTTTGAAAGATGTTTAGGCTTTTAATAAAGTAAATTGAAAGTATTGCTTCGGAATCGCGCGGTTAGCTTAGTGGTAGAGCGCTCGCTTCACACGCGAGAGGTCACAGGTTCAATCCCTGTACCGCGCAGAGTTTATTCATTTGTCCTAGTTCGAGAATCCATTTTACGCAAATCCAACTCTGCAATGTATTCCTGTGCAGACTCATCAAAGTATAAGGTAAAGCCTTCTTTATCAGCAATTTTTTTCATCGATTCATTCAGTGGCAACATTCTGCCAATGATCCATGATAGCTTTTCTTTTAGACCAATCTCTTTAAGCTTGCGTAAAAGAAGCGTTCCAAGCCCCTTATGCTGCCATTGGTCCTGGATAATAATGGCAAATTCAGCTCCTTCAAATCCATGAAATTTTCCAAGTCTTCCTACACCAATGATTTCTCGAGGCTCATCTGCTGCAAGAATCTGCGCCACAAGGACAATTTCAATATTATAATCTGAAAAACATATTCGAGATAATCTCAAATGATCTACTCTTTCTTCAAAGGATAGATTTTGAAAATAACGGTAATATACTGATTCTTGAGAAAGGCCTTTATGAAATTCAACCATCAATGGTTCATCTTCAGGTCTAATTGGTCTAATCAAAACGCTTGTTCCATCCAAAAGCCTCTCCTTCCATATATACTCTAAGGGATAAGGCCGAATTGCAGGTGAACGAATAGTGCTCTCATCGATTGTAAAGGGATGAAGAACAATCCTTGCATCCAGAGCTATAACCATAGAACCGTAGACTAAGAGTGGATTAATATCTATCTCTTTTATTCTGGTTTCATATACGAGTAGTTCACTGAACCGGACAAGCGTTTCATTAAGCTTTCTCATATCCACCGGCGGGATGCCCCTAAATCCATGAAGAGCTTTTTCTATTTTAGTCCGCTCAATAAGAATAGAAGAAAGGGTCGTAGTCAGAGGGGGAAGGGCAAGCGCATTGTCTTTATAAATTTCGACAAACATACCCCCAGATCCAAAGAGCATGACTGGCCCAAACTGAGGATCAGTTGTTCCCCCCAAGATCAGTTCAATCCCTTTTTCTGATATCATTCTTTGAATCGATATGCCTTCAAAGGCACTTTCGGAAGCATGTTTTATTGTATTATCCCTAATTTTTCGAAAGGCTTTTTCCAGAGAAGCTTTATCGGATATACCAAGGATCACCCCTCCTACATCGCTCTTATGAGAAATTTTTGTCGAATTTAACTTAGCAACCACTGGATAGCCAATTTCTTCGGCAATAGAGAGGGCTTCCTGTTCGTTTTTTGCCAGGAAAGTTTCATTGACGCCAATCCCATAAAAACGGAGGATTTCTTTGGATTGATACTCAGTTAAAAGTGTTTGGTTCTTTTCTTTTAGTTGCGAAAAAACTTCCTGCGTATTTTTTTTGGCTTTGAGGATCTCTTCTGAGGGACTAACAAGGATTGGAGTTTCATAGATCGCTGAAAAATTTTTCCTATGAAGCCAACCAAAAGAAAAAGACTGTGCGGCTTCTTCGGGAAAATCAAAAGTTGGTATTCCCTCTTTTTCAAGAATACTCCTACTTTCAAAGACAGATTCTCCTCCCATCCAACAGCAAAGGAGTGGCTTAGAATAATGTTTCGCAAGCAAAGCCACTTCTTGAGCCGTTTCTTTAGGTTTAGTCATAGCTTGTTTTGTAAGGATAACAAGCAGACCATCGGCATTTTCCTCTCCTATGAGGACCTCTAAAGCCTTTCGATAGCGCTCCACATCAGCATCCCCCAATATGTCCACCGGATTGGCATGACTCCATGCTGGAGGAAGAAAAGCGTCTAATTTGCGAACGGTAGCCTCTGAAAGTTCGGCAAGTTTACCACCAGTAAGCACAAGCTTGTCGGTTGCCAAGACGCCAGCCCCTCCAGCATTTGTTAAGATGGCAAGCTTCGGACCTAACGGCAGAGGCCTTTGGCTGAAAAAAGAGGCCAGAGAAAAAAATTCAGAAAAAGAGTCCACTCTCAGAACCCCCGTCCGAAGAAAAGCAGCATCCAAAACGGCATCACTACCTGTCATGGAGCCCGTATGAGATAACGCTGCCTGAGAACCTTCTTTTGATCTTCCAGCTTTCAATACCAAAATAGGCTTTTGGAAATTCAGTTGTCTGGCAGCAGAAAGAAATGATGCTGGATCCCCAATGGATTCCATATATATAAGAATCACCCTTGTTAAATGGTCTTCAGCGAGATAAAAAAGAATGTCCCCCCAATCTACATCAGCTAAAGAACCCAAAGAAAAAAAAGCGCTAAATCCAATGTCTCGACTTAAACTCCAATCCAATACAGCAGCCCCTAGTGCACCACTCTGACTCAAAAAAGCGATATGCCCTACTTTAGGCATTTGCGGTAAAAATGTGCCATTGAATCGAACAGAAGGAAGCATGATCCCTACACAATTAGGACCAATGATTCTAAGTCCCCCCCGTCTGGCTGTTTCAACAATCTTTTGTTCTAACAACCTTCCTGTCTCGCCAATCTCTTTAAAACCGGCCGAAATAATCACAGCTCCTTTAACAGAGGCATGCACACAATCTTCTATGATCTGAGGAACAGTGATAGCCGGCGTTGCAATAATCGCTAGGTCAATGGAACTGGGAATATCTTTGATGGTGGGATAAGACTTTCTTCCAAAAATTTCCGTATGATTAGGATTAACCGGGTAAAATATGCCTCCCCATTTGATTAGATTTTCCATCAAAGCCCTTCCTACAGAAAATGGTTGTTCTGAGGCACCTATAAGAGCTACTCGCTTGGGAGGAAGAAAATTCCTTATGCCGTAAGTTCCCACAATGAGCTTGGAGCTGATCTGCATCGCTAGGAGTATCTTTGATTTTTGATTTTAGGATGCTCGAAAA
The DNA here is from genome assembly GCF_949774925.1 of Candidatus Methylacidiphilum fumarolicum. Taxonomy (GTDB): domain Bacteria; phylum Verrucomicrobiota; class Verrucomicrobiia; order Methylacidiphilales; family Methylacidiphilaceae; genus Methylacidiphilum; species Methylacidiphilum fumarolicum. The sequence goes on along the minus strand of NZ_OX458932.1, from coordinate 18,187 downwards.
AGGTTTTTTTCAAGCTCCAAGATACTTAAAGTCGTTTTAATAACAACATCCGCACTCAATGAGAGGCTATCTATTCCCTCTTTGACGAGAAATTCGGCAAACTCAGGATAATTACTGGGAGCTTCACCACAAATCCCAATCTTTTTCTGTTTCTGTTTTGCCGTTCTTATTACAGAAGAAATCATTCGCTTGACCGCTTCATTTCTTTCGTCATAGAGGGAAGCGACAATTTCAGAATCCCTATCTACCCCAAGGACGAGTTGAGTCAAATCATTCGAGCCAATAGAAAAACCATCAAAAATCTCGCTAAACTCTTCGGCCAGAATGACATTACTGGGAATTTCGCACATCATGTAAATCTCAAGCCCCTTTTCACCTTTCTTAAGACCGTTTTTCTCCATTTCGGCTATCACCTTCTTGCCCTCTTCTACCGTCCTTACGACTGGAACCATGACCTTGATATTAAAAAGGCCAAAGGTTTCTCTCGCTCTCCGTATAGCCTGGCACTCCAAAGCAAAACCTTCCTGATACCTTGGATTATAATAACGAGAAGCCCCCCTGAATCCAATCATCGGATTGCGTTCTATAGGTTCAAAATCTTGACCGCCTATCAAATTGGCATATTCATTGGTCTTAAAATCACTAAGCCTGACTATGACATCTTTTGGATAAAAGGCTGCGGCAATCATCCCAATTCCTTCGGCGAGTTTCTCCACAAAAAAATCCGTTTTTTTTGGATAGATTTCTGTCATTTCTATGATCTTCTTTTTATCTTCCCCTTCTTTTAACTGGTCAAAATGCACTAAAGCCATAGGATGGATTCTGACATAATTGGTCAAAATAAACTCTTCCCGTGCCAACCCGACCCCATCATTGGGAAGAAAAGAAAGATCAAAGGCCTCTTCCGGATTTCCTACATTCATCATGATCTTTGTCCGAGGCCGTGGGACGTTTTGCAAATTAACTTTTTCAATTTCAAAAGGAATTTCCCCATTATAAACTTTACCCACCTCTCCTTCTGCACAGCTAACGGTTACAATCATACCATCTTTCAAAATCTCCGTCCCTCTTTCTGTTCCTACAATAGCAGGAACCCCTAACTCTCGGCTAACAATAGCCGCATGACAGGTCCTTCCGCCCCGATTCGTTACAATCGCCCTGGCCTTCTTCATTATAGGTTCCCAATCAGGGTCAGTCTTTTCAGTGACAAGGATTTCGCCTGGCTCGAACCGATCTATCTGTTGGATACTTTTGATAATCTTGATTTTCCCATGAACAATTTTTTCTCCCACGCTTCTTCCTTCAACCAGAACAGGGCCAGTGCCTTTGAGTCGATAAAATTCTAAAACGTTCCTCTCTTTCCCGCCATGCACTGTTTCTGGTCTAGCTTGAAGCATAAAAAGTTCTCCACTCAGTCCGTCTTTTGCCCACTCCATATCCATGGGAGTAAATCGACCATTGAGTTGAGAATAGTGTTCTTCTACAATACAAGCCCACTTGGCAAGAGTAAGGATCTCTTCATCGGATAAAGAAAATTTTTTCCTCTCTTCTGGAGGCACAGGAATATTTTTTACAATTTTTTCTCCTCCAATATCATAGACGAGTTTCATTTCTTTGCCCCCCAACCTTTTCTGTAAGATTGGCTGAAAACCCTGCATCAAAGTGGGTTTGAAAACATAAAATTCGTCTGGATTGACGATTCCTTGCACGATATTTTCCCCTAACCCATAAGAAGAATTGATTAAAACCGCATTGTGAAAACCTGATTCCGTATCAATAGAAAACATCACTCCCGAGCAAGCCAAATCCGATCTAACCATTCTTTGAACCCCAACAGAAAGAGCTACTTTTGTATGTTCAAATCCCATGTCCGACCGGTAAGATATGGCTCTATCAGTAAACAAGGAAGCAAAACACTTTTTAATTGAATGCAGTAAATTATCCTTGCCCCGAACGTTCAAATAGGTTTCTTGCTGACCAGCGAAACTAGCACCAGGGAGATCTTCAGCGGTAGCACTGGAGCGAACCGCGACATCCACAGCCGGCTGTTTAGCTTCTTTATTCAGTATTGCATAGGCATCTATAATTTCATTTTCAAGTTCCTTGGGCATTGGAGAATCAATTATTAAGGCCCTAATTTTCCTACCTCTATCCCTCAAATTCTCAAGATCATGTGGATCCAAGCCTGAAAGCAACTCTTTTATCTCTTCTTCAAGCCTGTTTTCAGATAAGAAAAATCGATACGCTTCGGCTGTTGTAGCAAAACCGTTTGGCACTTTTATGCCTTTGGAAGAAAGATGAGAATACATTTCCCCAAGAGAAGCATTTTTGCCGCCGACAAGAGGAACGTCTTTGAGACTTATCTGATCGAACCATAAGACAAAGGGTTTATTGTCTTTTAGACTATTAGGCGTAGGATTCATACATCACCTCTTTTGTGTAAAAGTTGTTATTTTTAGTATTAGAGAAAAAAAGAAGCTTTTGTCTCACGGAGGAAAGTAAAGGGATCTTAGCCCAAAAACAACCCCTATGTTTCTTTAAGGATATTTTGGTAGATAGGTCATAGAGCTCCTCTTAAGAGGAATTTTCTTTGACCAGTCTGTCTTTTTACTATTGGATAAAAGAGCTTTTAGCCAAGATAATGCTAGTCTATTTTTTGAGCTAAAACTCCCTTGAGGTACTCGGTTTCAGGAATATTGAATAAAACGGGATGATCTGCACTTTGTGGTAAACAATTAAGATAGCGAAGTGTTGTATGAGTCTCCCAGGAAGCCTTAGCAATCAACTCCTTCCATTCTTCCATCATAATATGATGCGAACAACAAAAACTTGCTAAATAGCCTCCCAGCTCCAACAAATTTAATGCACGCAGATGGATCTCATGATAGCCACGAAAAGCCGATTCTTTTTGAACTTTTGTTTTGGTAAAAGAAGGAGGATCAAGAATAATCAAATCAAATTTCTGCTTTTCTTTTTCTTTTTTCCGTAACCAATCGAAAGCATTTTCACATACCCAATCTATTCGCAGGCCGAGCGAATCGGCATTTTTTTTCCCAATATCGATTGCAGCAGCAGATTGATCCACAGCAATACAATGCTTTGCGCCTTGAAGGGCACAAAATATTGAAAAAAGACCTTGATACGAAAAACAATCAAGCACTCTTTTATCTTTGGCTATATTGGCAATCAGACGATAATTGGCAGCTTGGTCCAAATAGAGACCGGTTTTCTGTCCGTTAAGAATGTCAACCAAAATGGTCACCCCATCCAGAGTAACAGAAAAGATCCCCGGAGCCTGGTGAGCTAAGCATTCTTTTGTTAGAGGTAATCCTTCCAGCAGCCTCACCGGAGCGTCATTTCGAACTATTATATTAGTGGAAGAGGTTAGTTGTTGTAAGCTATCTAGAATTTCCCCTCGTTTTCGATCCGCTCCCGATGTCAATAGTTGAACAACATACCAATCGGCATATCGATCTATGACCAATCCAGGAAATCCATCTGATTCAGACCAGAACAACCTATAAGCGTTGCTCCTTTTGCCCGAAAAAATCTGTTCCCTATATTTGAAAGCGTTGGTTAGGAAGGATACAATAATATTTTTATCCAGAGGGACTCTTTCCCTTGAATAAATCCTTACAGAAATTTGAGATTGACTATTCCAAATTCCAACCCCCAAATTTTGACCATTGGCAGAAACTACTTCTACCACATCTCCATTTTGAAGATGCTCATCAAAGTGGGAAATCTCTGTTCGATATACCCAGACATGACCTTCTAAGATTCTGTGCCTTCCCTCCTTTATCAAATAGACTTTGCCAGAAAAAGGAGATGGCTCCATACAGCTTAATCAACTCTTTATGATTTATTTTTACATGCACGTCCCAGACTGTCGATCATAGTTTTCTTCTTGTTTTGTATCTTGACCTCCGGGATAGGAATAAATTTTACCTTCATAATTTCGTAACAGTACTTTATCTTCATAATATCCTATAACATAATCTGGATTCAAAGGGATCTTTCCGCCCCCTCCCGGTCCATCCACCACATATTGCGGAACGGCAAAACCGGTTGTAAAACCTCTTAGATTTCTCATGATTTCCAATCCTTTTTTGATTGGCACACGAAAATGGTCCGTTCCCTGAATAAGATCGCACTGATAAATATAATAAGGTCTAACTCTGCATCGGATCAGTTTTCTAACCAACTCCAATATTATCTGATGGTCATCATTGATCCCTTTTAAAAGCACAGATTGATTGCCTAGCGGGATGCCAGCATCCGCTAACTTTTCTAAAGCTATTTTCACTTCCATTGTCAATTCCTTGGGGTGATTGGCATGGATATTGAGCCACAAAGGATGATAAGCCTTCAACATTTTGCAAAGACTATCCGTTATCCTTTGTGGGAGGAATATGGGAATCCGTGTTCCAATCCTAATAATTTCAATGTGGGGGATCTCTCTTAATTGTCTAAGAAGTCTTTCAAGCCGACTGTCAGATAGTAAAAGTGGGTCTCCCCCCGAAATAAGCACATCTCTAACTTCTCGATGGTTTTTCAAATACTCGAAAGCTAATTTGTCATCGGTTTCTAGTTTTTGCCCACTAACCCCGCTGACAATCCTACTTCTTGTACAGTATCGACAATAACTAGCGCATCTATCTGTCACAAGGAATAGAACTCGGTCAGGATATCGATGCACCAGTCCCGGAGCCACCATATCTTTATCTTCTCCGCAAGGATCCGACATTTCATAGGGCAAGCTCACCAGCTCCTCGACTCTTGGTATTACCTGCCTACGGATAGGACAATCAGGGTTTTGTGGATCGATGAGATTGAAAAAATAGGGAGTAAGGGAAAAGGCAAGCTTTTCTTTTGAAGCAAATCTAAGGCCACGCTGTTCTTCAGGACTTAGAGCTAGTTGCTTTTCAATTTGCTCAAGGGAATGCAATCGATTTTTTAGCTGCCAGTGCCAATCATTCCAATCTTTATCGGATATTGACATCCAACAACCCTTCCCTGGAGAAAGGAAATCTCGATGGGAAACACTCAAAGCAAATACCTTATTTTTTTGTTTATTAGCCTAAGGAATTGACTGTAGTTGTCAATAAGGAGAGAAGGATAAAAAGAAAAAAAATGGGCAGAGCTGGATTCGAACCAGCGAAGGCATAAGCCAGCAGATTTACAGTCTGCCCCCGTTGGCCACTTGGGTATCTGCCCAATTTTAAAAATCTTCTAACCTCGAACATTGGCAATCGTTATAAAGCTTATTATCAGTCATAAAATATGTAGCTTATGACAAGCTTTAAAGAGAAATTCTATCAGAGTTTTCCTTTTTCTGAATAATTTTCAAATGGTTGTTTTTTCCCTCCTCTTTTTCTTCTCCTTCTCTTTCTCCTTCCTCCTCTTCATCGCCTTCTTCTTCTTCAATAGCTTTTCTCAATGGCTTCGAAATAAAAGGTCTAAAGAAGCCATACAAAAGATATCCCAAAAAATCAACTGCCAACATCCACTTATAATAAACTATGGTCAATCCTAAAATACAAACCACAAACAAAAATTTAGGAACGGTCCACTTCGTTTTCCAGGTGATGCCTTTGAAGCTAGGATAAAGATTCTTACTAAACATCATGATAGAGAGAAAAAGCAACAGGACAACCAATATGTACTTTCCCCAGCCTTTCTCCAGTTCCCTATCTGTTTCATAAAAATAAAGCATCAGTAAAGTAATGGAGCAGACTAGCCCTGCAGCGGCAGGAATAGGAAAACCAGTAAATTCCAGATTTGATCCCTTATACTGAGTAGATAAAACATTGAATCGGGCAAGCCTTAGAGCTCCACAAACCAGATAAATAGAAGCAACAATCCACCCTATTTTATGAGGGAATTGATAGAGAACTATCTCGAAGACTAACAAGGCTGGGGCAACACCAAAGGAAATAAGATCAGCCAAAGAATCAAATTCTCTTCCAAACATGCTTTCTTTGCCACCAAACCGAGCGAGCCTTCCATCCAAAACATCAAATACAAATGCAGCTAAAATGAAATCTAAACTATTTTCGTATGTATGGATCCATCCTGCTGTATCGCTGTCTCGTAGAATGCTTCCTTCGAGAATTTTTAGAATGGCAAGAAAACCACAAATCAAGTTGCCCGCTGTCAGCAAATTAGGCAAAAGATATATTTTTTCCTCTTTTTTTGCATCCCATTCGTTCATGGCCATTTTGCAACTACAGTTTTTCCAGCTTCTACTTTCTCTCCATTCTGTACTACTACTATACAGTCACTAGGAAGATAAAGTTCTGTTCTAGATCCAAACTTAATCATGCCAATTCTTTCTCCCATTTTAATCGTATCACCAGTTTCTTTCCAAGAAACCAACCGGCGTGCAATAAACCCAGCAATCTGTCTTATTCCTACAATACATCCTTTTGTCGATTGAATCCACCAATCCTGTCTTTCGTTTAATAAAGAGGCCTTTGGATTGCGTGCATCCAAAAAAATCCCTTTATGATACTCTTTCTTAATAATTTTGCCATCAACCGGAGAACGGTTCACATGCACATCAAAGATAGAAAGAAAAATAGATATTTTTGTTGTCTTCCCCTCATAGAAAGGGGATTTTTCTTCCACTTTTATTTCCACAATTTTGCCGTCTGCAGGAGCCAAAATATAATGAGGGTCAGTAGGGATAGTTCTTTCTGGATTTCTGAAGAAATAAAAGAGAAAAAGCAGGGCTAATAAAAAAAAGACTCCTACAAATTTTGCTGGTTTGAAGGGTAAAAGCAAGAAGATCAAAGATAGCATCGCCATGGTAAAAGCAATGGGAAATGCTTCACGAAAAAGAAGAGAATCTTTCATAATTGGTATGTTTAAAGTTTGGACAAGAAGCTATGGGTATAGATGGTAGCGGAAAAGACAATAAAAATAAAAAAAGGGACCGCTTAAAAGCAAACTATCTATTAGGTCCAATAGACCTCCAATACCTGGAATCACATGACCTGAATCCTTCACATGAGCATCTCTTTTGACCACACTTTTAGCTAAATCCCCTACCGCTCCAATAATTCCTATCACGACGCTTAAAAGAATCGAATCGATCAAAGGAAATCCAACAAAAAATTTTGAAAATCCAATAGGTAAGAATGTCCCAGCCAAAAACGAGAAAAAAATGCCTCCTCCCAAACCTTCCCACGTTTTCTTAGGGCTAACATGGGGAATAAGTAGATGGCTACCAAAATTTTTCCCTATAAGAAATGCACCCGTGTCGCTTAGTTTTGTTACCGATATGATATAAAATAAGGCAGCATCGGCATTAAATGGTAATCCTTTACAAAAAGAGATTCGCTCAAGAAAACTAAAAAGAAAAGCAACATAAAAAAATCCTAAAAGGGTCAGAGCTATCGATGCTATTGGATTTGTTAGCTTATCCCAATTCCAAATAACTTGACCAAAAAGAATCGTTAACAATCCAAAATACAAGATCTGCTCAAAAAAAGGATAGAAGGAATAACCAACAGCATGAACATTCTGGAAAAACCATATCCCTAGGTAAAGACAGAAAGCAGCTGTAAAACCTGCCAAGCGAAATATCTTGTGGCCTTTGGCTTGTTGCATCCGATAAAACTCTTCCTGAGCTACAAGCCCAAAACACATAAAAATGATCATTTCGAGAATTTTTAAGCTGAATAAAAGGGCTATAAGAATAACACCCCAGAGAACGAGAGAAGAAAGTAATCTAGAATAAAAACTGGATTCTTCTTTTAACATTTCAATAGTCATCATTAGGATAGAGTTGAAATCGAGGGAATAGACAACAGAAAAGCTTCAGTTATCTTTTTTTTGCGGTTATTTGTCCGAATCTACGCTGCCTTTTTGCAAAAGTAGCTAGGGCTTCTAAAAACTCCTCTCTTCGGAAATCTGGCCAAAAGGTATTTGTAAAATAAAACTCTGTATAAGAGGACTCCCACAAAAGAAAATTGCTCAGTCGCATTTCCCCACTTGTCCGTATCAAAAAATCTGGATCCGGAGAAAAATGTGTAGAAAGATGCGCTTTGAAAAATTTCTCATCGATATCGTTAAGGTTGATTTCTCTAGACTGAGCTTTTTTAGCTATTTCCCTCACGGCATTGAGAATATCAAGTCGTGCCCCATAGCTCAAAGCAAGAGTAAGGATAAGCTTGAAATTTTTTTCTGTTTTTTTGCAGGTTGCCATCAACTGATTTTGTAGACTTCTTGGTAAATCCGCCGTTCTGCCAATCGTTAATAATTTTATACCTCTTTCTACTAACTCATCCTCGTTTTTTAAAAGAAAATCCTGAAACATCGTCATCAAGGCTCGAATCTCAAAATAAGGTCTTTTCCAGTTATCAATGGAAAAGACATAAAGAGTTAAATACTGTATTCCTATTTCTAAGGCTGTTTGTACCACTTCTTTGGCTGCATTCAGCCCTTCCTTATGTCCCTCGATTCGAGGCAAATTTCTTTTTTCAGCCCATCGGCCGTTACCGTCCATGATTATTGCCACATGGTTTGGAACATTCTTCGCATCGAGCAAATAAGAATTAAGTTCTGTATTGACTACCCCATTATTTTTTTGATGCTCGTTTTCAATTGTAATATTCATCTAAATAAAAGTTTGAATTCTCCTTCTCCAATTTTTCTTGTCCCGAATTTAGGGATAAAACATGTATAGATTAAGATGCTCAGAATTTTATTGAAAAAAAATTTATTCTGAATCATTTCCCCATTTTTTTAAGATGTATTAATCAACAAAAAAAGTCTGTTCCCTATCGGCTCCAACTGACACAATTTTAATTGGGGCGCCCACAAGAACTCCCAACTTGTTCAAATACTCTTGAGCAGCTTTAGGTAACTCTTTAAAACATCTAACTCCTCCTGTATATTCGAGCCATCCTGGGAATTCTTCATAAATTGGGATGCACTCTTCCAACTGTTCTACAGAGTTGGGAGGATATTTCAAAATCTTTCCCTTATATTCATAGGCCACACAAATGGGGATCTTTTCTATAGTATCAAGCCCATCGAGATTGGTGACAGCCACTTCATGAAAACCATTAATCAAAGAGGCATATCTAGCCAAAACGCCGTCAAACCAACCACATCGTCTCGCCCTACCCGTTGTCGACCCAAACTCTCTACCTGTCGAATGGAGCATATTGGAAAGCTCGGCGTTTTCTACTGGAAAAGGACCTTCTCCAACCCGTGTGGTATAGGCTTTCATACAACCTATGACTCGAGAGATTTTATGTGGAGGCAATCCACTACCGGTAATAGCGCCTCCAGCAGTGGTATTGGATGAAGTTACAAAAGGATAAGTTCCAAAATCGATATCAAGGAATGTTCCTTGTGCACTCTCAAAAAGAATTTTTTTTCTTGAAAGGGAAGCTTCATGCAGCCAAAGAGTAGTGTTTGTAACCATTGAAGCAATTTCATCAGCTGCTGCTAAATAAGCATCAGCTATTTCATTCCATAACACAGGCTCTCCACCTAGAAAATGTATATAGCGGTTTTTTTCTTCAACAAGGATCTTGAGCTTTTCAGAAAACTTCTTTCTATCAAGCAGATCAAGGATTCGAAGGCCCACTCGGCTTACTTTATCCGCGTAGGCTGGTCCAATGCCCTTTTTTGTTGTTCCAATCCGGCTTTTCCCACGTCTCCTTTCAAGAAGTTCATCAATAATCCTATGATAAGGAAAGACCATGTGAGCTGTTTCAGAAATAAATAGTCGGCTGCGTATTTCAATACCTCTTTTTTCTATGTTTTTTATTTCATCGACTAGTGACACTGGATCAATAACCATGCCACTACCCAGCAAACAAAACTTGTCAGGCCATAAGATTCCTGAAGGGATAAGATGGAGTACAAACTTCTCGTCATGAACCTCTACCGTATGACCCGCATTATCGCCTCCCTGGCATCGAACAACGACATCCACATCTTGGGTTAAAAAATCAATTATTTTTCCTTTCCCTTCATCTCCCCACTGAGCTCCAACAAGAACAGAATTCATGATCCAGCCTTTAGTTTCCAACCCCAACGTAATGATACCCCATCTCGATCATCCTTTTTTTGTCGAGTAGATTTCTACCATCAAAAACGATCGGGCTAATCATTTTTGATTTCATTGATTTCCAATCTAAATTTATAAACTCCTCCCACTCCGTCGCAATAACTACGCAGTCAGCCTCTTCAGCGACATCTAAAGCCGAGGAACAATAATGAATCGAAGGTAGTACTTCTTTTGCCTTTCCCATAGCTTTTGGATCAAAAGCTTGCACAATTGCTCCTTCTTTTAAAAAAACTCTTGCAAGATCCATAGCAACACTACTTCTTACATCATCCGTATTGTTCTTAAAAGCTAAGCCCAAAAGGCCAATCCTTTTATCTTTTAATACCCATAGAACATCGCGGATTTTTCGTAAAAATATTTCCTTTTGATCACTATTAATTTGAGAGACTTCTTTGAGCAGCTTAAAATCGTAGCCCAATTCTTGTGAGATTTTGATGAAAGCAGCCACATCCTTTGGGAAACAGGATCCTCCCCACCCTATGCCAGCTTTAAGAAAATGCTTGCCTATTCTGTGATCCAACCCCATTCCCTCTGCTACCATTTGCACATTGGCTCCAGCTGCCTCGCATATCCTTGATAAGGCATTGATATACGAAATCTTTAAAGCAAGAAAACTATTGGAGGCATGCTTGATAAGTTCTGCGGAATTTAGATCTGTAATGAGTATCGGAGCCTTAAAAGGAGCGTAAACTTCTTTCATTATTTTAATAGCTCTTTCACTGGTAGCACCAATTACAACACGGTCAGGATGAAGCAAATCATGGATGGCAACGCCCTCTCTCAAAAACTCAGGATTACTCACGACATCAAATTCGCTATTATGACTATTATATCTTTTGATCGTTTGATAGACTTTTTCTCCGGTTTTGACTGGAACAGTACTTTTATCAACAATGACTCTATAATCTTTTAAAACAGCAGCAATTTGTCGGGCGACCTTTTCAATATAAGTCATATCGACACTGCCATCTTCCAAGGGAGGGGTAGGGACTGCAATGAAAATGACTAAACTCTTTTCAACCCCCTCCTCTATGCTCTCCGTAAAATGAAGCGTTCCCTTCTTAACATTTTTTTGGACCAGCTCTTCCAGGCCAGGTTCATAAATAGGAATATTTCCTGCAAGAAGAGATTTTATTTTACTTGAATCATTGTCTATGCAAATGACCTCATGACCAATATCAGCAAAGCAAGCTCCTGTTGTTAATCCCACATAACCAGAACCAATGATTGAGATTTTCATTTTTTTAATTGTTCAATGATTGTGATGGATACTGTCGATTTTTGTCGTCGACAAAAAATTCACGCTATGACACCTTTTATTGTCTTTTTTAGGTAATTTTAGCTTTTTTTAAATGTGAATTCTTACACGCGGAAAAAAAACCAAAAAAACGATATAGTGATTTTCGGATATCTTGCAATTTTAATTTTTAAAAATCCCGCTTTATTCCCTTAACTTAAAAAAAATTTCTCTCCTAGAATAAATTCCCTCCGATAGCAATTAACCTTAAAAAATTGACTCTACCCTATTATAGTTTTCTTATGTTTGAATTGTTCATTGAAGAAATTCTTGCCAAAAAAAAAGGTATCCAAGGAAAGTTTCAGGAAAGGACCTATATAAGATTGACGAATGCCTATGGGGGATGGCCAGAGGGAAGCATTGTTTTTAAAGATCTTATCATTGCAGGTTTTCCTAAAATCGGAAGAATAAACTCCTTGGAGTCCGGACTACGAGAACAATTTTCTGGTTCCTTTTGGATGGAAGAAAAAGTTGACGGTTATAATGTCCGGATTTTTCACTATCAAGGTCAAATTTATTGTGCCACTCGAGGAGGATTTATCTGCCCATTCAGTACGGACAGAATAGTGGATCTACTGAATGTAGATATTTTCATCGATCATCCCAATCTCGTTTTATGTGGTGAAATTACTGGGCCTGGAAGTCCCTACATTGAGGGACCCACTCCATTAGTTTCTGAAGATGTCAAGCTTTTTATTTTTGATATTGCAAAAGGTTCCACCATGGAATTTCTGCCTGAACGACAGAAACATGAGCTTATTAGTCGATATAGATTGCCTTCAGTTAAGAATTTTGATCTTTTTGAAAACCAACCTAAAGACTTGAGGCAAATAAAAAAAATCTTGTTATCACTTCACAACGAATACAGAGAAGGGGTTATTTTTAAAGAAGAGCCATTTGGTCGGCGGGCAAAATACGTCACTGCAAATTCTGATTTGAACGATATTGCTGTTTTTTCTCATAAGATTTTAGATGTGAGTCCTAACTATTTTATCGATAGAATCTTACGCTACGTGTTATTTTTAACAGAACTGGGACTGATTGAAGAAAACAACTGGGAAGAAAAACTAGGAAAAGCGTTTGTTTGTGGCATTAAAGAGGTACTCAAAAATGTGCGAGAACATGGTCGATCCTCTAGATTTTTTCGATGTCGATTTAGGGAATCGAAAAACGCTGAATATTTTATTGAACATCTGAAACATATTCCAGGACATCAAGAGCATGTTATCATAAAGAAATTATACCAAGAGAACAGCTATTGGGTCTTGGAGTTTGAAAAGACTTTTCCTTCGACTAGCGACACTTTAAGAAACTGGCTCTCCGGAGCCCTCCGGTTTGATTAGACTTTTTAAACAATCTCTTAAAAATTTTGCATTCATTACTTCAATACCCATCTTATCCGCCCATTTTTTCATACCTTCATCAGCTGTTACTAAAATCCCTTCCAATTCATAAGCTAAAAGAATGACATCAACATCCTCCCTGCTATCAAGGATGCCTTGTCTTAAGGCTTCGCGATAACGATTTCTTAAGCGGTTTACCAACTGATCAAAAGGAATAGGATTTCCTCCATTGGGCCCTGCAAGTTTCAAATGTTCCTCAGCTATCCTTAGTCCATGATCAATTCTTTTCCTTATTTCTTCAATGAAGTCATAAAGAACGAAACCTGGAATTAGAAGGTTAAATTTTCGAGGAGAACGAATGTGGACAATCAATTCAAAATCGGAAGAAAAAAAAACGGTTCCTTTCATAATTTTCAGTTCTTGATAAGCAGACGACGGCATAAAAAATTGAGCATCGGCTTTGGTCGCTAAGGAAAGAAAATTTGAAAAAACCGTTGTATCGTCATCTCCAAATTGTTGTGTAATATCTGGATTTGTAAAGACACTGGTATCCAGAACAAACTTTTTCACTGTTTTCTGCTCTTAAGAATCATTATATCTGGATTCTTTTATTCACTCCACTCCAACATTTGTTGAATAGGAATAAAAGCTTTTTTACGGATTTCTTCTGGCACATCAATCTCAGGATCATCCCTTTCGAGAGAAGAGATAACCTTATCTATGGTGATCTTTTTCATGAACTTACATTGAGAGCAAGCACATCTGGGTGTCGAAGCTGGGATGAAATCCTTCTCTGGAATTTCTTTCTTGAGCCTAGTAGTCATCCCAACCTCCGTCACAATAATAAACGTATTAGCCGGATGGTTTCTACAATACCTGATCATCTGTTCAGTCGAACAGACCTCATCTGCAAGCATTCTTACGGCTCTTTCACACTCTGGATGAGCTACTATTGGCGCATTAGGATAATTTTTTTTCAAATTTAAGAGGGATTGATGCGTAAATTCTACATGCACATAGCATTCTCCAGGCCACAAGTCCATCTGCCTACCCGTCTTGCTTTGTACCCATTCACCTAAATTTTGATCAGGGACGAAAAGAATTTTCTTATCAAGAGGGACTTTTTCGATGATTTTTATGGCGTTAGCAGAAGTACAAATGCAATCACTTAGTGATTTTACTGCCGCAGAGGTATTGACATAAGCTACAACAAAAACCTCTGGATTTTTTATTTTGTATTCAAGGAGTTCTTCATAAGAACAGGTATCCGAAAGAGAACAACCCGCCTCTAGATCAGGAAGGATTACTTTTCTATTTGGGTTTAATATCTTGGCTGTTTCAGCCATGAAATGAACCCCACAAAAAACAATCCGTTCTGCCGTAGTATCTCTGGCTTTAAAAGAAAGCCCTAAGGAATCCCCTATATAATCGGCTACTTCCTGAATTTCAGGCAACTGATAATTATGGGCCAAAATAATAGCGCGCTTTTCTTTTTTAAGTTTTAAAACAGCTTCTTTTTTTTCCCTTAAATCCATGTTTGTTTTAAGTTGTTTTTTTAAATGTTCGTTTAGAAGACAATACCGATTCCAATAAAATACAAACAAAACCGATCGTCAGATACGCATCAGCAAGATTAAAAGCAGGCCAATGATACTCTAAAATATGAACATCTATAAAATCGATCACATGGCCATGAATCACTCTATCGATCCAATTACCTAAGGCACCTGCAAAAATTAAAGAGCTAACAAACATATGAAAAATATTCGTAAAAATTTTTTTTCTAAAAAAAATAAAGCCTATTAAAATTAATAATAATGTAAAATATTCCCAAAATCCATTGTTTCCAGCAAATAATCCGAAAGCAATACCTGTGTTTTCAACAAAGACAAGATCTAAAAAACCTGGAATTAATGGCTTATTAAAGGAATTTATAAAAAAAGAAGAAACCCAAGATTTTGTTATCCAATCAAGCAACAGAAAAAGACTCAAGTTTAGAATAAAGAAAAAGACTTTGAATAAGTAGCATTTGAAAATCTCTGGTTTATTCAAGGCTGATAGATAAGGAGATGGCGTCGATGGAAACCCCTTCATAGATAAAAATAGGATTTGGGGGTAAAGTAAATAATCAAAAATAATGATCTTCTTCAAGTTCCTTCAGTCTTTTTTCATTGGTTTCTTCTACGACTTCTACAAGATTCGGTAATTCCAGAAGAACTTCAAGACTAAGTGGAATATGATCGGAGAAAAAACCCGTGGTTTCTATAATTTGTCGGTTATGGGAAAGATATACCCAAGCAAATTCATCACCCTGAATGATTCGAAATTGAGGATGTTCTTCATAAAAAATATCATCCAGTTTTTCTATTACCATGGTTGATGTATAGTTCCCTTGTCCAGGAATTACCTGCTCCACTCTTTCAAAACGCTCCAGCCAATGTGCTACAAACTTCTCAATTTCTTCTTTTGTAAAAGGGTGTAAAAAAACACCAATGTATCCACTACGTCGTATCATAAAACCAGGCTTTTATTGATTTTTAATTGGCATTAAAACATAGACAAAATTCGTCCCTTCCGTTATCAGGCATGGATTACCTTTGGTAGAAGGATTAACAAATTCTAAAATGACATCTTCTTTTTCCATTTCTTTTAAAGGATCCAAGAGATAGAAAGGATTAAAAGGAACGGAAAATGGCTCTCCTTTAAATTCTTTTATAATGAGGGTTTCTTTGGCTTGTCCAATTTCTGGGGCCTGACAAGAAAGGATTAATTCTTGATTCCCTACGAAATTAAGGAAAATTGGAATCGACCCAGTACCACTAGAGGCAATAGAGGAAACCCTGCGTATAGAATGCATAAAGGTGTTACGATCAATAACCGCTTTTTCTGTTGTAGCCTTAGGAATAACCTGTTTAAAATTAGGATACTTGCCTTCAATGAGTTTAGAAAAAAAGAGAATATTGTCGTATTCTAAAAATATTTTATTTGGATCCAAAAACATCTTTAGCGCCTTATCAGAATTTTCTATTATCCTAGAAATTTCCAAGATTGCTTTGGCTGGAACAATCCCTTCAGCTTCCAAACCACTTGTCTCAAAGTCATCAAAAACATAAGCCAACCTTTTCCCATCTGTAGCCGCCACTTCAAAACGACCTGATTTTACCGAAAACCATGCCCCATTTAATGCAGGCCTGCTTTCGTCAGCCATGGCATAGTCGACCATTTTAAGCATCTTCCGTAATTTGCTTTGGGGCATTTCCATAAAATTATTGAACTTTCCTGGAGAGAATTTCGGATAGTCATCCTCTGGCAACCCGTTTATCTTAAATAAACAGTTGCCTGAAGAAAGTGTTGTGAGATGATTGGAATCCGTTTCTAGAGTTAGTTCATTTGACTCTAGCTCTCTGACAATAGTTAATAGTCTTCGGGCGGGCAAAGTGGTTATTCCACTTTCTGTAACCGTTGCTTTTAGGCTTAATTTTAAGCTTGTTTGTAGGTCGGTAGCAAACAGTACAACCAAATCAGGAATCTGCGCCGTCAAATGCAAATGACTAAGAATAGGAAGAGTCGATCTAGGATTGATAATACTTTGAATCAGCGATAAAGATTCAATGAATTGGTTTTTATCCACACAAAATTTCATGTTTATTCTCCAATAATAACACTCTGTTTTTCTTATACATAGAATTCATAAGGATAATAAAAAAAGGGAAAAAGCTTCTTAATCATTATAGAGCAAGGAGTTTCTTCCCTTCTTTTATTTTGAATATTTTATCAATTCTTGTTAATAATTTCATATTCTAAGCAAATTTTTTTAAAAAAACGTCTTTTTTTCACAATCATTCACATTTTATTGAGAAGAAGTTAATCTTTCGGTAATTTTCTTTATGAGCTGCATTAGATCAGGATCTTGAGCCATTTTTTCTGAAATGGTTCTTTGTGCATGAAGAACTGTTCCATGATCTCTCCCGCCAAAGCTTTCTCCGATCTGGGATAATGAAAAATTGGTCAGCTTTCGAGCTAAATACATAGCCACCATTCTGGGAAAAGCTATCGAGGATATTCTTCTTTTGGAAACCATATCCGAATACCTAATATCGTAAGCCTCACAGACCATTTTTTGAATCATTTCAATTGTAATTGTTTTTGATGGTTGAATGGAGATAAGATCCTTGAGAAGCGATTCTACTTCTTCCAAACTAACTATTTCACGCTTATGAATGGAAATATAAGCACAAAGTCTATTTAAGGCTCCTTCCAGTTGTCGTACGTTTGTTTTTATTCTTTCTGCAATAAATTCCAAAATTTTCTCTTCGAGAGAAATGGAATAATTTTTTAATTTATTTTTTAATATAGCTAATCTGACCTCAATTCCAGGAGGGAGTATTTCGGCTGTCAGTCCCCATTCAAACCTAGATATAAGCCTTTTTTCTAGGTTTTGAAGAGCACTTGGCGCTTCATCTCCGCTTAAAACAATCTGCTTGCTCCCATCAAAAAGGCAGTTAAATGTGTGAAAAAATTCTTCTTGTGATCTTTCTTTCCCAGCCAAAAATTGAATGTCATCAATCAAAAGCACATCGATTTGCCTATATTTTTTCCTAAACTGCACAAGATTTCCTTTTTGGATAGCCTCAATAAATTCGTTAGTAAACTGCTCTGAGGTGACGTATTGAAGAAGGATTCTCTTATTCTTTTTAAGAATATAATTGCCTATTGCCTGCATCAGATGGGTCTTTCCTAGGCCAACTTTTCCATATAAAAAAAGAGGATTATAAGCTTTGGCTGGAGATTCCGCTACTGCTTTTGAAGCCGCTGCAGCAAACTCACAATTTGGTCCTACTACGAAGTTTTCAAAGGAAAATTTTAAATTTAATCCTTTTGATTCAATAACAGATTTTTCTTCTTGAAAAGGCTGTTTAGAAGATTTTTCTATTACCCCCTTTTGCTTTTGATCATGATAAAAGGAGACCTTCAGATTTTTGCCAAGAATCCTAGAAGAAGCACCGATAACTTGGGGTAAATAATTTTCTTCTATCCAATATTGATAAATCGGATCGGGAGCCTTCAGGATTAAAATATCGTTTTCTATACCTATCAATTCTATGGGATAAAACCACTTTTCGATTGCTTCTCTGGATATTACTTTTTGAAGTTCTAAACAAATGCCATTCCAAAGAGAATGATATTCAGTAGCCACTTTATTCACAAGTTATTAACAATTATTTTTTTTTGTTTTTAGATATATTGTCTTGGCTCAGTTTTTATAACTCATTAATCATCAAAAGCTTAATATTTTCTTCACAATGAAACTATTTATTTAATGATAAAAAATGGAAATTTTAATCAAAGTTATTCACATCATCATTATGTTTTCTTTGAATGGATTTTTTATTCTTTTTAATTTTTTTTTCTCTCACAAGAAAATTGACATTTAAAAAAAATAAATTTTTTAAATAT